>NZ_BAAAUD010000053.1:0-242362 GCF_039533765.1 Streptomyces enissocaesilis
CTCAACGCCCACCGCTCCGGCACCGTCAAGGGCCTGGCCGTCGAGATCGGCGCCTCCCTGACCTCCGGCGCCGTCATCTGCGAGATCAAGGACTGACACCCGGCCCGGACACCCCTCGGCCGCGCCACGCGGTCGAGGGGTGTCGGCGTCGATTCCAGAAACTTTTGCGGGCGGCCGGGAGATTTTCTTTCCGCGGACTCCTGATATTTATCTCAAGTCTTTCTCGGATGCCGCAGTGCGTATGGCCGCCCCGGCGGCCGGAACAGCGGGTTTGCATTCCTCTGACACTTCCCTCACCTGCTTCTTTCCCGTGTGCAGTTGCATGAGGAAATATCACGCAGGCATGAAGAGGTGCGTCTTGAAATTCTTTTGCCGGGCGAACAGGCTCATCAATAGCTTCTGTTGCTCCGTCGTGAGCTGCATGTGATCCGGCATGTGCGGGCCATTGGGCCGCCGATGCTCCAACCCTTTGAAGGAACCCCTGAGATGGTCGAGGAGAGGTATATGGACGCTGCAGTGATTGTCGTGGGCGCGGGTCCCGCCGGGATGATGCTCGCCGGTGAACTGCGGCTCGCGGGAGTCGATGTCGTCGTCCTGGAGCGGCTCACGGAGCGCACCGGAGAATCGCGGGGGCTGGGATTCACCGCACGCACCATGGAGGTCTTCGACCAGCGGGGGATACTCTCCCGGTTCGGCGAGATCGAGACCAGCAACCAGGGGCACTTCGGCGGCCTGCCCATCGACTTCGGTGTCCTGGAAGGCGCCCTGCAGGCGGCCAAGACCGTACCGCAGTCCGTCACCGAGACACATCTCGAGGAGTGGGCCACCAGTCTGGGGGCCGACATCCGGCGAGGCCACGAGGTCCTTTCCCTGACGGACGGGGGCGACGCCGTCGAGGTCGAGGTCCGCGGCCCCGCGGGCACCCACCAGCTGCGCGCCGCCTACCTGGTGGGCTGCGACGGCGGGCGCAGCGCGGTGCGCAAGGCGGCCGGGTTCGACTTCCCCGGCACCGCCGCCACGATGGAGATGTTCCTCGCCGACATCAAGGGCGTCGACATCCAGCCCCGCATGATCGGCGAGACGCTGCCCGGCGGCATGGTCATGGCCGGCCCGCTGCCCGGCGACACCACCCGCATCATCGTCTGCGAGCGCGGCACCCCGCCGCAGCGCAGGGAGGTCCCGCCGTCCTTCGAGGAAGTCGCCGACGCGTGGAAGCGGCTGACCGGCGACGACATCTCGCACGCCGAGCCGGTATGGGTCAGCTCCTTCGGCAACGCCACCCGCCAGGTCACCGAGTACCGCCGGGGGCGCGTCATCCTGGCCGGCGACTCCGCGCACATCCACCTCCCGGCCGGTGGACAGGGCATGAACACCAGCATCCAGGACGCGGTCAACCTGGGCTGGAAGCTCGCCGCCGTCGTGAAGGGCTGGGCACCGCAGGGCCTTCTCGACACGTATCACAGCGAGCGCCACGCGGTCGGCAAGCGGCTGCTGATGAACACCCAGGCCCAGGGGCTGCTCTTCCTCAGCGGCCCGGAGGTGCAGCCGCTGCGCGACGTGCTCACCGAACTCCTCGCCTACGAAGAGGTCGCCCAGCACCTGGCCGCCATGGTGAGCGGCCTGGAGATCACCTACGACGTCGGCGCCGGCACCCACCCGCTGCTCGGCAGGCGGATGCCGCACCTGGAACTGGTCGGTGACGTCCGGAAGACCAGCAGTACCGAACTCCTGCACTCCGCCCGCGGCGTGCTGCTCGACCTCGAGGACAACCCGCGCCTGCGGCGCAGGGCCGCGGGCTGGACCGACCGGGTGGACATCGTCACTGCCGGGCCGCACGCGGTCAGCCGCGCCAGTGGCCTCCGGGGGACCTCGGCCGTGCTGGTCCGTCCCGACGGCTATGTCGCCTGGGCCGCACCGGGCAGCCACCACGACCTGCCGACGGCTCTGGAGACCTGGTTCGGAGCGCCTCGCCCGGTCTGAACCCCGCCCGGCCCCCTCGTACCTCCTCGACGACCCACGGAAGAGAGAACAGATGCACAGCACCCTGATCGTGGCCCGGATGGACCTCGAGTCGAGCGCCGAAGTCGGCAAGCTCTTCGCGGAGTTCGACCGGAGCGAGATGCCGCACCGCATGGGCACCCGGCGCCGCCAGCTGTTCGCCTACAAGGGCCTGTACTTCCACCTGCAGGACTTCGACGCGGACAACGGCGGAGAACTGATCGAGGACGCCAAGACGGACCCGAGATTCGTGCAGATCAGCCAGGACCTCAAGCCGTTCATCGGAGCTTACGACCCGGCGACCTGGCGGTCCCCGGCCGATGCGATGGCCACCCGCTTCTACGACTGGACGGCTTCCGCATGAGCCCGCAGCACGCCGACACGAGGGGAGGCGACCACTGATGGGACGCCGGGTAGTGATCACAGGGGTCGGAGTGCTGGCACCGGGCGGTATCGGTGCCAAGAACTTCTGGAGTCTGCTGAGCGAAGGCCGCACCGCGACCCGGGCGATCACCTTCTTCGACCCCTCCTCGTTCCGTTCCCGGATCGCGGCCGAGGTGGACTTCGACCCGCGACTGCACGGGCTGTCCCCGCAGGAGATCCGTCGCATGGACCGCGCCGCCCAGTTCGGCGTGGTCACCGCCCGCGAGGCGCTCGCCGACAGCGGCCTCGACCTCGCCGGGTTCGACCCCCACCGCACCGGTGTGACCATCGGCAGCGCGGTCGGCGCGACCACCGGGCTCGACGACGAGTACCGCGTGGTGAGCGACGACGGCCGGCTCGACCTGGTCGACCACACCTACGCCCCGCAGCACCTGTACAACTACTTCGTACCCAGCTCGATCTCGGCCGAAGTGGCCTGGGCGGTAGGCGCCGAGGGGCCGGCCACCGTGGTCTCCACCGGCTGCACCTCCGGCATCGACTCGGTCGGCCACGCCGCCGAGCTGATCCGCGAGGGCACCGCCGACGTCATGATCACCGGCGCGACGGACGCCCCGATCTCCCCGATCACGATGGCGTGCTTCGACGCCATCAAGGCGACCACCCCGCGCAACGACGACCCCGAGCACGCCTCGCGGCCCTTCGACGGCACCCGCAACGGCTTCGTGCTCGGTGAGGGCTCCGCCGTGTTCGTCCTGGAGGAGCTGCACAGCGCGCGCAAGCGCGGTGCGCACATCTACGCCGAGATAGCCGGGTACGCCTCCCGCTGCAACGCCTTCCACATGACCGGGCTGCGCCCCGACGGCCGGGAGATGGCCGAGGCCATCACGGTGGCGCTGGGCGAGGCGCGGATGAACCCCGAGTCCGTCGACTACATCAACGCGCACGGCTCGGGCACCAAGCAGAACGACCGCCACGAGACCGCGGCCTTCAAGCTCAGCCTCGGCGAGCACGCCTACCGCACGCCGGTCAGTTCCATCAAGTCGATGGTGGGCCATTCGCTGGGCGCGATCGGATCGATCGAGATCGCCGCCTCCGTGCTCGCGATGGAGAACCAGGTGGTGCCGCCCACCGCCAACCTGCACACCCCCGACCCGGAGTGCGACCTGGACTACGTGCCGCTCACCGCACGCGAGCAGCGCACCGACACGGTGCTCACGGTCGGCAGCGGATTCGGCGGGTTCCAGAGCGCGATGGTGCTGGCCCGTCCCGAGAGGAGCGCCGCATGAGCGCCAGGACAGTGATCACCGGCATCGGCGTCGCCACCCCCAACGGGCTCGGCGTCGACGCCTTCTGGTCCGCGACCCGGGTCGGCAAGAACGCCATCGGCCGCGTCACCCGCTTCGACCCGACCCCCTACCCGTCGCAACTGGCCGGTGAGATACGCGACTTCGTCGCCGAGGAGCTCCTGCCCAGCAGGCTGATCCCGCAGACGGACCGGATGACCCGGCTCGCCCTGGTCGCCGCGGACTGCGCCTTCAAGGACGCGGGCATACAGCCCGGCGACATCCCCGAGTTCGACATGGGTGTCGTCACCGCCTCCACGGCGGGCGGCTTCGAGTTCGGCCAGAACGAGCTCAAGAAACTGTGGAGCCAGGGCAGCGAGTACGTCAGCGCCTACCAGTCCTTCGCCTGGTTCTACGCGGTCAACAGCGGCCAGATCTCCATCCGCAACGGCATGCGGGGTCCCAGCGGTGTGGTCGTCAGCGACCACGCGGGCGGCCTCGACGCGATCGCCCAGGCCCGCCGGCAGATCCGCAAGGGCAGCAAGCTGATCTTTTCCGGCGGATTCGACGCGCCGGTCTGCACCTGGGGCTGGGTCGCGCAGATCGCCGGCGGCCGGCTGTCCACCAGCAGCGACCCCGACCGGGCCTACCTGCCCTTCGACGCGGCCGCCGACGGCTACGTGCCCGGCGAGGGCGGCGCGCTGATCACCCTGGAGGACGAGCATGCGGCCCGCGAGCGCGGCGCGCAGAACCTCTACGGCGAGATCGCCGGATACGGGTCGACCTTCGACCCGAAACCGGGAACCGGCCGTGAGCCCGGACTGCGCCGCGCCATCGAAGTGGCGCTCGCGGACGCCGGCGTCGAGGCGGACCAGGTCGACGTGGTGTTCGCCGACGCCGCGGGCACCCCGCGGCTGGACCGCGAGGAGGCCGACGCCATCAGCGCCGTCTTCGGCCCTTCCGGGGTGCCGGTCACCGCGCCCAAGACGATGACCGGCCGGCTCTACTCCGGCGCCGCTCCGGTGGACGTGGTCTCCGCCGTGCTGGCCATCCGCGAGGGCCTGATCCCGCCCACCACCAATGTGGAGCTGTCGCCCGAATACGCCATCGACCTGGTGACCGGACAGCCCCGGACCGCCCCGGTGCGCACCGCGCTGATCCTCGCCCGCGGCTACGGCGGCTTCAACTCCGCCCTGGTCGTCCGGGCCACCGACTGACCCCACGGCCCGGCCCACCGCCGTCCGCGTCCCCCCGGGGGCGGGGACGGCGGGCACCCCACCCCCACCTCCTCCGCAGCCGCGCACCCGGCTGCGTACGACCGACGAAGGAATCCCATGGCAGAGCAGGAATTCACCATAGAGGCCCTCAAGCAGATCCTGCTGGAGAGCGCCGGAGCCGACGAGAACATCGACCTCGACGGCGACATCCTCGACACCGACTTCGAGGCGCTGGGCTACGAGTCGCTGGCCCTGCTGGAGACCGGCGGCCGGATCGAGCGCGAGTACGGCATCTCCCTGGACGACGACATCTTCACCGACCACCGCACCCCGCGCGCCCTGGTCGCGGCGGTCAACACCTGCCTCAAGGACGCCGTCACCGCCTGACAGCCCGCTCGCGGCCGCCGTACAGCCCGCGGCGGCCGCTCCTGGACACGAGCACCCACCGGAGAAGAGACATGACGCAACAGGACCAGCCCGTAGCCCTCGTCACCGGCGCGACCAGCGGAATCGGGCTCGCCGTCGCCCGCCTCCTGGCCGGCCGGGGGCACCGGGTGTTCATCGGCGCGCGCAACGCCGAGAACGTCGCCGCCACCATCAAGCAGCTCCAGGACGAAGGCCTCCAGGTCGACGGCACCACCCTCGACGTCCGCTCGTCCGCCGACGCCCGCGCCTTCGTGCAGGCCGCCGTCGAGCGCTTCGGCACCGTGGACGTACTGGTCAACAACGCCGGTCGCAGCGGCGGGGGGATCACCGCCGACATCGACGACGAGCTGTGGAACGACGTCATCGAGACCAAC
The DNA here is from genome assembly GCF_039533765.1 of Streptomyces enissocaesilis. NCBI lineage: Bacteria > Bacillati > Actinomycetota > Actinomycetes > Kitasatosporales > Streptomycetaceae > Streptomyces > Streptomyces enissocaesilis. Next base: position 5,683 of record NZ_BAAAUD010000053.1, read on the forward strand.
CTCAACAGCGTGTTCCGGCTGACCCGCGAGGTGCTCACCACCGGTGGGCTGCGCCACAAGAACCGCGGCCGGATCATCAACATCGCCTCCACCGCCGGCAAGCAGGGCGTCGTCCTCGGCGCCCCGTACTCGGCCTCCAAGCACGGCGTCGTCGGCTTCACCAAGGCGCTCGGCAACGAGCTGGCCCCCACCGGCATCACCGTCAACGCGGTCTGCCCCGGCTACGTCGAGACGCCGATGGCCCAGCGCGTCCGGCAGGGCTACGCGGCCGCGTACGACGCCACCGAGGAGGCGATCCTCGAGAAGTTCCAGGCGAAGATCCCGCTGGGCCGCTACTCCACCCCCGAGGAGGTGGCCGGCCTCGTCGGCTACCTGGCCTCCGACACCGCCGCCTCCATCACCTCCCAGGCCCTCAACGTCTGCGGTGGACTCGGCAACTTCTGAGCCGGCCCCGAGAAACGAACCCGAACCCGAGGAGTACGACCATGCCGCAGCCCGGCCCGCGCGAGGTGGAGCACGAGATCACGGTCTCGGCCCCGGCCACCGCCGTCTACCGGTTGATCGCCGAGGTGCAGAACTGGCCGAGGATCTTCCCGCCGACCATCCACGTCGACCACGTCGAGAAGAGCGGGCGCACCGAGCGCATCCGCATCTGGGCCACCGCCAACGGCGAGGCCAAGAACTGGACGTCGCATCGCACCCTCGATCCGGAACAGCTACGGATCACCTTCCGCCAGGAGGTCTCCGCGCCCCCGGTCGCCTCGATGGGCGGCACCTGGGTCATCGAGCCGCTCTCCGGGTCCACCGCCCGGGTCCGGCTGCTGCACGACTACCGGGCCGTCGACGACGACCCGCAGAGCCTGCGGTGGATCGACGAGGCCGTCGACCGCAACTCCCGCTCCGAGCTGGCCGCGCTCAAGACGAACGTCGAGCTGGCCCACGCGGCCGAGGAGCTGACCTTCTCCTTCGAGGACACGGTCCATGTCGCGGGCTCGGCCAAGGACGTCTACGACTTCGTCAACGAGGCCCACCTGTGGCCCGAGCGGCTCCCGCACGTGGCCACCGTCCGGCTCGACGAGGACACCCCGGGCCTGCAGACGCTGGAGATGGACACCCGGGCCAAGGACGGTTCGGTGCACACCACCAAGTCCTACCGGGTGACCTTCCCGCACCAGAAGATCGCCTACAAGCAGGTCACCCTGCCGGCGCTGATGACCCTGCACACCGGTTACTGGACGTTCGCGGAGAGCGGTGCCGGGGTCGCCGCGTCCTCGCAGCACACGGTCACCCTCAACACCGCGAACATCACCCGGATCCTGGGCGCCGACGCGACCGTCGCCGACGCCCGGGAGTACGTACGGACAGCCCTGAGCACCAACAGCCGCGCCACCTTGAACCACGCCAAGGACTACGCGGAAGCCAAGGTCTGATCATGGGGGAGGACCGCACCAGCACTCAGGTGATCGTGGTCGGCGCGGGCCCGGTCGGGCTCATGCTCGCCGGGGAGCTGCGGCTGGCCGGCGCGGACGTGGTGGTCCTCGAAAAGCTCACCGCGCCGACCACCGAGTCGCGGGCGTCCACCTTGCACGCCCGCACCATGGAGATCCTCGACAGCCGGGGCCTGCTGCGGCAGCTCGGCGACGTGCCGAACGACCGCAAGGGCCACTTCGGGGGCATCCCGCTCGACCTCACGCTCCCCAGCCGTTACCCGGGCCAGTGGAAGGTCCTGCAGACCCGGATCGAGGAGCTGCTGGGCCGGTGGGCGCAGGACCTGGGTGCGGACGTCCGGCGCGGTCACGAGCTGACCGGGCTGACCGTGACCGGGGAGCACGCCGAAGCCGAGGCGCGCCTCCCGGACGGCACGACGGCGTCCTTCCGGGCCCTGTGCGTCGTCGGCTGCGACGGCGAGAACAGCGCCGTGCGCCGCCTGGGAGGTTTCGACTTCCCCGGCACCGACGCCACCCGTGACATGCTGCGTGCCGACGTGGCCGGCATCGACGTCCCCGACCGCCGCTTCGAGCGGCTGGAGGGCGGACTCGCCGTCGCCGCCCGGCGTCCCGACGGCGTGACCCGGGTGATGGTGCACGAGTTCGGTGCCCGGCCGCGCGGCGCGCAACCGGACTTCGCGGATGTCGCCGACACCTGGAAGCGCGTCACCGGGGAGGACATCGGCGCGGGAACCCCGCTGTGGGTGAACTCCTTCGGTGACGCCTCCCGACAGGCCGGCCGCTACCGCGACCACCGGCTCTTCCTGGCCGGTGACGCGGCGCACCAGCAGATGCCGATCGGCGGCCAGGCCCTCAACCTGGGCCTGCAGGACGCGGTCAACCTCGGCTGGAAGCTGGCCGCCCAGGTGCGGCAGCGGGGGCCCGACGGCCTGCTCGACAGCTACCACGGCGAGCGGCACGCCGTCGGGCAGCGGGTCCTGAACAACATCAGGGCACAGGCGCTGCTGCTGCTCGGTTCCGCCGAGGTCGAGCCGGTCCGGCAGGTCTTCGCCGAACTGGCCGCGGGCAGCGAGAACGTACGCGCACACCTGGCCGGAACGATCTCCGGTCTCGACATCCGTTACGACGTGGGACCCGGCCGGCACCCGCTGCTCGGCCGCCGCCTTCCGCACGCGGACATCACGACCACCGAGTCCACCACCACCAGCACCTCCCTGCTGCGCAGCGGGCGCGGTGTGCTGCTCCTCCTGCCGGGCGACGACGCCCGCCGCGAGGAACTGCGCACCCTCGCCGCCCCCTGGGCGGACCTGGTGCGCACGGTGACGGCCACCTCCGTGTCCGAGGACCTGGCGGCGCCGGACACCGGCGCCCTCCTGGTGCGGCCCGACGGCCATGTGGTGTGGGCCGGCACCGGCGACACGGACCTGACGACGGCCCTGAACCGCTGGTTCGGACAGCCACCCCGAGCGACCGGGGTCCCGGCCGCGCAAGGGGCTCCGGTGCCCGCGCGGCTCCCGGACACGGCCCCCCTCACAGCACCGCACACCGTCCCCGTCACAGCACCGGCACCGGCACCGGCGAAGAAGAATCGGAGAACAGACATGAACAGGCTCACGGGCAAGACCGCGCTCGTCACGGGATCGAGCCGCGGCATGGGCCGTGCGGCCGCCCTGCGGCTGGCGCAGGAGGGCGCGCTCGTCGCCGTCCACTACACCGCCAACCGGGAAGCGGCCGACGACGTCGTCACCCTGATCGAGAAGGACGGCGGCCGGGCCTTCACCGTCCGCGCGGAGCTGGGCGTTCCCGGCGACGTCCACGAGCTGTTCCTGGGCCTGGAGAGCGGGTTGCGGGAGCGCACCGGAACGACCGGCCTCGACATCCTGGTCAACAACGCGGGCGTCATGGGCGGCGTCAAGCCCGAGGACACCACGCCCGAGAAGTTCGACCAGCTCTTCGCGGTCAACGCCAAGGCGCCGTTCTTCCTCATCCAGCGGGCCCTGAAGAACATGCCCGACGGTGGGCGCATCATCAACATCACCTCCGGCCTCACCCGTTTCGCGAACCCGGACGAGATCGCATATGCGATGACCAAGGGCGCCGTCGACCAGCTCGCGCTGCACTTCGCCAAGTACCTCGGACCGCGCAACATCACCATCAACAGCGTGGCGCCCGGCATCACCCGCAACGACAACCCCGTCTTCGGCATCCCCGAGGCGGTCGAGCAGATGGCGCAGCTTTCCGCGTTCAACCGGATCGGCGAGCCGGAGGACGTGGCCGATGTGGTGGCCTTCCTCGCCACCGACGAGGCCCGCTGGATCACCGGCTCCTTCGTGGACGCCACCGGGGGCACGCTGCTCGGTTGAAGCGACCGGCACACCGAGGCGGCCGGCGGACCCCCGCCGGCCGGCCACCCCCTTCCCCTGCCAGTCACCCAGCCACTACGGCGGAACGGGACCATGACACCTCCGACGACGCCCCGGCCCCCGGCCGTGCCGGACACGACGAGCGGGCAGTGGAGCCCGGCCCTGTGGGGCCTGCTGTTCGTGCTCGCGGGCAACATGCTCATCGACGCCCTCGAAGTGTCCGTGGCGCTGGTGGCGCTGCCCGCCGTCGGCGGCGACCTCGGCCTGCCCGTGGCGCAACTGCAGTGGGTGGTCAGCGGGTTCGCCGTCGGGTTCGGCGGGCTGCTGCTCTTCGGCGGGCGCCTGGTGACGCTGCTCGGACGCCGCCGCGTCTACCTTGCCGCACTCCTCGTCTTCTCCGCCGCGTCGCTGGTGGGCGCCCTCGCGGACAACGGACCGCTGCTGATCGCCACGCGCCTGGTGAAGGGCTTCTGCGCCGCGCTGACCGCGCCCACCGGGCTCGCCATCATCACCTCGGTGTTCCCCGAGGGCCCCGCCCGCGGCAGGGCGGTGTCGGTCTACTCCCTCTTCGGCGCCAGCGGTTTCTCGGCGGGACTGCTGCTCTCGGGGCTGCTCACCGAGGTGAGCTGGCGCTGGACCTTCGCCTTCCCGGCCCCGGTCGCCCTGCTGCTGTTCGCCGCCGGGCTGTGGCTGGTCCCGCACGACGCACCACGCAAGGACACCACCGGGCGGTACGGCGTCACGAGTGCGCTCAGCCTCACCGGCGCGACGCTGCTGCTGGTGTACGCGATCACCTCCGTACCCGGCACCGGGTGGCAGCATCCGCGTACGGCCGGCGCGTTCGCCCTCGCGGCGCTGCTCGGCGTGGTGTACGTCCGCGGCGAGCTGACGGCGCGGGAGCCGCTGCTGAACCTGGGCCTGCTCTCCCACGGGCCGCTGCTGCGCTCCGCACTCGGTGCCGCGGCGTTCAACGGCTCGTACCTCGGGCTGCTCCTCCTGAGCACCCTGCACCTGCAGCAGCGCGCCGGGTGGAGCCCGCTGGAGACCGGGCTCGCCTTCCTGCCGGCCAGCGTCCCGCTCGCGCTCACCGCGCTGCACTCGGGCCGCGTCGCAGCCCGGTTCGGCCCGGCCCGGCTGATCGCGGCCGGTGCCGCCGCCGCACCCCTCGGCTACCTGCTCTACCCGCGCGGCGCCCCCGCCGAGGTGCGGTACCTCACCGACGTACTGCCCACCATGCTGCTCGTCGGCGCCGCGTTCGTGCTCGCCTTCACGGCGTTCCACCTCCAGGCCACCGGCTCGGTCGCCGCCCAGCGGCAGGCGGCGGCGAGCGGGCTGTACCAGACGGCGGTGCAACTGGGCGCCGCGCTCATGGTCGGGCTGACCTCCGCGCTGTACACCGTGGGATACGGCCCCGCCCTGGGGCTGCTCACGGCCGTCGGCCTGGCCGGCTTCCTCGTCGCGCTGCGCGGCCTGCGGTGAACGGACCCGCCGGCGCACCGGGCCCCGCCGTCTCCCCGGACCGGCTCGACCTGTGGCTGGTGCACGGCCCCCCGCAGAGCGAAGCGACAGCGCCCGGCCTCCCGGAAATCGACTTCACGGGGCCCGGCTTCTCGGAACTCGACGCCACCGAGCGGCGCCGGGCGGAATCCTTTGTCCGTCCGGCCCAGGCGCTGCTCTACGCGACCGCCCATGTCGCGCTGCGCCGGCTGCTGGGCCGCTACACGGGCGTCGCGCCCCAAGACGTACGGTTCGTCTGCGAGCCCTGCCCCGGCTGCGGCGGGGCGCACGGCCGCCCGGCCCTGGCCCGGACTGCGCCGCCCCTGCACTTCTCCCTCTCCCACAGCGCCGGTCTGGCCCTCGTCGGCATCGCGGCCGTCCCCGTCGGCGTGGACGTGGAGCGGCTGCCCCGCGAGGAGACCGTCGAGGTCTGCGCCCCGGCGCTGCACCCGCGAGAGCGCGCCGAGCTGGCGCGGATCCCCCGCGGGGAGAGGAGCGAGCCGTTCGGCCGGCTCTGGACCCGCAAGGAGGCCTACCTCAAAGGCATCGGAACGGGGCTGAGCCGCTCTCCGGCCCACGACTACCTCGGCGCCGACCGCGGCGGGCACCCGCCCGGCTGGGCCGTGTTCGACGTCGCCTGCCCCCCTACGCACGCCGCCGCGGCCGCCGTCCGGGGGCCCGCCCCCCGGACGGTCGGGATCCACCGGCTGGAGCTGACCGACGGCGCCCTCGCCACCGCGGCCACCCCCTACCCACGGAAGGTGCACACCCCATGTCCGGAGCAGAAGAGACGATCCTCTCCCGGGTCGGCAAGCTGACCGACCTCAAGGAATCTGCACGGCGCGGCCCCGATCCGGCCGCCACCGAACGCCAGCACGCCAAGGGAAAGCTGACCGCCCACGAGCGCATCGGACTGCTCCTGGACAAGGGATCGTTCAACGAGGTCGAAGCCCTGCGCAGACACCGGGCGAGCGGTTTCGGCCTGGAGCACAAGAAGCCGTACGGCGACGGCGTCATCACCGGCTGGGGCACCGTGCACGGCCGTACGGTCTTCGTCTACGCCCATGACTTCCGGGTCTTCGGCGGCGCGCTCGGCGAGGCGCACGCGCAGAAGATCCACAAGATCATGGACCTGGCCGAGGCCGCCGGCGCACCGGTGGTCAGCCTCAACGACGGTGCGGGCGCCCGGATCCAGGAGGGCGTCACCGCGCTGGCCGGATACGGCGGCATCTTCCAGCGCAACACCCGCGTCTCCGGTGTCATCCCGCAGATCTCGGTGATGCTCGGCCCCTGCGCGGGCGGCGCCGCCTACAGCCCGGCGCTCACCGACTTCGTGTTCATGGTCCGTGAGACCTCACAGATGTTCATCACCGGACCCGACGTCGTCAAAGCCGTCACCGGTGAGGAGATCAGCCAGAACGGCCTCGGCGGCGCCGACGTCCACGCCGGCGTCTCGGGCGTCGCCCACTTCGCGTACGACGACGAGGAGCACTGCCTCGAGGACGTGCGCTACCTGCTGTCGCTGCTGCCCGCCAACAACCGCGAGCTGGCGCCCGTCGAGCGCTGCGCCGATCCGGCCGACCGGCTCAACGAAGCCCTGCTCGACCTGGTCCCGGCCGAATCGGGGCAGGCGTACGACATCCGCAAGGTCATCGAGGAGATCGCCGACGAGGGCGACTACTTCGAGGTGCACCCGGCCTGGGCGACCAACATCGTCTGCGCGTTCACCCGCCTCGACGGCCATGTCGTCGGCGTCGTCGCCAACCAGCCCGCCTCCATGGCGGGCGTGCTGGACATCGAAGCCTCCGAGAAGGGTGCCCGCTTCGTCCAGTTCTGCGACGCCTTCAACATCCCGCTGGTCACCCTGGTCGACGTACCCGGCTTCCTCCCGGGCGTGGACCAGGAGCACAACGGGATCATCCGGCGCGGCGCCAAGCTGCTGTACGCCTACTGCAACGCCACCGTGCCGCGGATCTCGCTGGTGCTGCGCAAGGCGTACGGCGGCGCCTACATCGTCATGGACTCCCGCTCGATAGGCGCCGACCTGGCACTGGCCTGGCCCACCAACGAGATCGCGGTGATGGGCGCGGAGGGCGCGGCCAACGTGGTCTTCCGCCGCGAGATCAGCGCGGCCGACGACCCGCAGGCCGTACGCGAGCAACGGATCGCGGAGTACAAGGACGAGCTGATGCACCCCTACTACGCGGCCGAACGCGGCCTGATCGACGACGTCATCGACCCGCGCCAGACCCGCGCGGTCCTGATCCGCTCGCTCGGCATGCTGCGCGCCAAGCACGCGGACCTGCCCTCGCGCAAGCACGGCAACCCCCCTCAGTGACCCTCCCCCCCACACCCCTCCCCTCCAACGGAACGGAGCACCGGCCATGTCCCCCTCGCCCGCGCAACCAGCCGCCCGGCGGTGTCAGAACGCGCTGAACGTCCTTCACTCCACGGTGTACTTCAGTCCCGACCTCGGCAGGGAACTGGCCACCAGGGGCGTCGGCGATCCGATGGGCTGCTACCTGGCCGGCCGGGCCGCGGCGCTGGGGAGGGTCGGTCCGGGCGTGGTCACCGCCGTGTTCCACAACTTCCGGTACGACACGGTCGCCCGGCACCTTCCGGCCGTCTGGGAACAGGTGACCCCCGAGGAGGTGCTGGCCGCCCGGCTGCGCGCGGTCGGCTCCACCCTGCGCCGGGTGCTCGGGGCCGGGACCCTCACCGCACGCCCGCTGCGGGAGGCGGCCCGGCTGGCGCTGCGCGCCGTCGAGGGGTGCGGCCGGCCCGGACGTCCGCTCTACGCGGCCCATGCCGACCAGCCCGTACCCGAAGCGCCGCACCTGGCGCTCTGGTACGCGGCCACCTTGCTGCGCGAACACCGCGGCGACAGCCACGTCGCCGCGCTGTCCGCGGCGGGCCTGGACGGAATCGAGGCGCTGGTCTCGCACTGCGCGAGCGACGCGGGAATGCCGCGCGACGCGGTCATGGCCCAGCGCGGCTGGACCCGGCAGGACTGGGCCGCCGCCGAGGACCGGCTGCGCGAGCGCGGACTGATGACCGCCGACGGGGCACTGACCGGGCGGGGACGCCGGCTCCGTACGGAACTGGAGGAGGAGACGGACCGCGCGGACCGCGGTCCGTACCGGCACCTCGGCGCGGCGGGCGTCGCGGAACTCACCCGCCTCGCCGAGGAATTCGGCCGGATCGCCGGAGCGGCCGGAGCCTTTCCCCCGCAGCTCGCCGGATTCTTCCGGCCCGCCGGAGACCCCGCCGAGAACCCGCTCGGGCAGACCGGCACCCGTGGCGTCCCGCTGGATTTGACGCAAGCGTGACAGAGCGGCGGACACATCTGATACGGGAGTCCTTGAACGGCTCTCCGTGACCGAAGAAGCTGGTTGCACAGGCGAAGAAACGCCAACGGACCTGAAAGGCACGGGATATGGCGGACGGTGCTCCGGCGCAGTCGTACAGCACGGGATCACTGACCCGGAATCAATTCTCGCAGCTCGATCAGATGCAGCTGTTCGAGAGGAAATACGATCCGGTGACCCGGGCCGTCGTCGAGTCGCTTCCCGTGGGCCGTGACGGGAAGTGCCTCGAACTGGGCGCCGGAGCCGGGTCGATGTCCTACTGGCTGGCGGAGCGGGTCACCGAGGGCGGCGTACTCGCTGTCGACATCGACACGAGCCGACTGGACGCGGGCCGCGCCGCAAATCTGACGGTTCGTCAAGCAGACATCACATCAGAGGAGTTCGAGGACGGCGCCTACGACCTGGTCCTCGCGCGGGCCGTGCTGGAGCACCTGGAGGACCCCGACGCGCTGCTGGCGCGTGCGGCGCGTTGGCTGGCCCCCGGCGGCTGGCTGGTGGTGGAGGACTTCTACTACCTGCCCGCCGAGCACGCCGCGACCGCCGTGGGGCGCACCCTGGTCGGCGGGTACGTGCGGCGCATGCAGGAGCAGGGGGCCGACATGGGGTGGGCGCGGCACCTGCCCGCCGCACTGGCCCGGGCCGGACTGGCGTCGCCCCAGGTGCGGCTCACGCCTGCGGGCCCCGGCCAGTCCGCCGCCGATGACGAACTGATCGGCCTGCGGCTCAGGCAGGAGGGTCATGCGCTGGTGGACGGCGGCATGGTCACCGCGGACGAACTCGCGGACTTCATGGGCCTGCTGGGGCGTCCGGAGGGGCGGGACATGACGACGCTCATGGTCTCGGCGTGGGCGCAGCGCCCGGCCGGCTGAACTGCCGCGACTCCGATGTCACATCCGTTTCCACGAGGGAGCCATCATGACTGCACGCACTGTTGTCCTGGTCACCGCGGCCACCGGAAATGTCGGGCCGCACGCGGTGGCCCACCTGCTCGACGCCGGTGCCAGGGTCCGCGCCCTGGTCCTCCGGGACGACCCGAACGTCGGCCGTCTGCCGCAGGGCGTCGAGATCTGCTACGGCGACCTCGCCGACCCGGACAGCCTCGACGAGGCCCTGGACGGGGTCGACGGCGTCTTCCTCATGTGGCCCTTCTTCGCCCTCCCGGTCGACACCGCGCCCGCGGTCCTGAAGAAGATCGAGGCGAAAGCACGGCGCGTCGCCTTCGTCTCGTCCGTCGGCGTGCACATCGGCCTCGAACCGGTGGACAACAACTGCCACGCCTACATCGAGCACCTGCTCGAGCGGACGACCCTCGAATGGACGTTCCTGCGGACCACCGGATTCCACTGCAACGCCATGGGGTTCGCCGCCCAGATCCGTACCGGCGACGTGGTGCGGTACCCGTACGGCGCGGCCACCCGCACCTCCGTGGACGAGAGCGACCTCGCCGCCGTCGGCGCCAAGGCGCTCACCAGCGACGGGCACGCCCGGAAGAAGTACCTGGTCTCCGGTCCCGAAGAGCTCTCCCAGGCGGAGCAGGTACGCATCATCGGCGAGGTGATCGGGCGCGAGCTGTCCTGGCAGGACATCGAACACGGCGCCGCTCGGCAGGCGATGGTGGACAGCGGCTGGCCGCCCTCGTACGCGGACGGGGCGCTCGACTACTTCGCGACGCTCACCAAGGAGCCGGAGGTCGGCTCGAAGGTCGTGGAAGAGGTGACCGGCACGCCGGCCCGGACCTTCCGTTCCTGGGCCGCGGAGCGGGCCGATGCCTTCCGCTGAGCGGCGGCGACCGGGCGGCATCAGCCTCATGGACACCACGTACGGAGTTCCGACATGACAGACATCCCCGTGCCCGAGGCCGGTTTCGTCACCTTCGACGTCCTGACGGCCGAGCGGTCCGAGACGGCCGGCGAGCTGGTCGACGCCCTCGTCGCCGAGTCCACGGCGCGGACGCGCCACAGCCCGGGTTTCATCTCCTCCCGCGTCCACGTGAGCGCGGACCGGCGGACGGTGGTGCACCGCGGCCAGTGGCGCGATGCGGCGGACCACTGGACCGCGCTCGCGGGCAGCCGCACCGGTGACGTGCTGACGGCGCTGTCGGGCAGGCCGGACGTACGGGCGGTGACGGCTTTCCGGGGGACTCCGGCCCCCGGCATCGACGGCCCCCGGCTCGGCGGGCGGCCGGAGTACGTGGCCGTCGCCACCCGGCACCTGCGCGGCCGTGAGTCCTTCGACGCCCTGATGGACCTGCTGGCCCGCAGCGGTGCGTGGAAGCGTCACCACCGCGGGTTCATCTCCGCCACGCCGCACATCAGTCCCGACGGCAGGACATTCGTCAACTACGCGATGTGGGCCGACGAGGACTCGTACCACGCGTGGATGGCCGACCCGAGGATCTTCGAGGGGCAGGAGGAGATCGCACGTCTCGAAGGGGCGCCGCCCGAATACGTACTGTGCACCGTGGCCGCCGACATCGCGGCGGCCTGAAACCGCGCCGGGCGACGGGACAACCTCCCCTCGGGGCGATCCGTCGCAGCAGAGCCCGGTTTCCGGACCATTGTGAACCGAAGGGCCGTCAGCAGTGACCACTGCCAAGAACACATCCCTGCGGGTCGAGATCGTCCTCGATCTCACCTGCGTCCACTCCTACATCGGATTCACCCGCTTCGAGCGGGCCGCCGACCGCCACCGCGCGGCGGGCGGGGAGCTCGACGTGGTGTTCCTCCCCTTCCAGGTCTCTCCCGAGGCGCCGCCGGAGGGAATGCCGCTGTCCGAGGTGCACCTCGGTTTCTTCGGCAGCGCGGAACAGGCCGCCCAGGCCACCGCGAACATGGCGGCCGTCGGCGCCAAGGACGGCCTGGAGCTGGACTTCGCGCGCGCCGTGCACGTGAACACCTTCGAGGCCCACCGCCTCCTGGCCGCCGCGGCGGACCAGGGGCTGGGGGAACCGATGGCCGAGCGCCTGTTCCGGGCCTATCTGACCGACGGGCTCAACATCGGCGACCGCGCCACACTCGACCGGCTCGCCGCCGAGACCGGCGTCCGGCCCAGCCCCGGCGGGGCCGAGGAGCTGCGGGCCGAACTGGCCCGGGTGCGGTCCCTCGGTATCCGCTCCGTGCCGGTGTTCCGCTTCGGCGGCGGGGCCTCGGTGGCCGGTGCGCAGCCCGAGGAGACCTTCCGGAACGCACTGGCGGCCGCCGCCGCGGCCGACCGCTGAATCCGATGTTCCGCCGTTCTCGACCACTTCTGCCCTTACCCCGGCAACGTCCTTCCCACCCGTAGGAGCACTCGCATGAGATGGAAGCGCACACGTCATACATGGGCCGCCACCGCCACCGGTGCGCTGCTGGCCCTGACCGCGACGGCGGGCCCGGGCACCGCCGCCGCGGCCCAGCCCGCGGCCCGGTCCGCCGTGACCCAGTCCGCCGCCGAGGAGCAGGGCCGTCAGGTCCTGGAGATCAGGTCCTCCGTCGACGGCATGGACGCGCCGGCCACCGCGCGTCCCGGCCAGGTCACTTTCCGGGTCTCCACCACGGACCCCGCGTCGGGCTGGATATCACTGGTCCGCCCGAAGCCCGGCGTGACCTTCGCAGATTTCCGTTCCTCCCTGCTGAAGATCATCAACGCGGTCGGGCCCGACATCGTCGAGGGCAGCGCCGAGATCCAGCAGAAGGCGGAACTGCTCGGCGGTACGGTCATCCACCCGAACCTTCCGGCGTCCTTCACCAGGACCGTGGAACCGGGCACGTACTGGTTCTTCGACTACCAGCACATCCGGGCCGAGAACCCGCGTCACAGCGTCCTCACGGTCTCCGGCACCGCCGGCACCGCCGCGAAGCCGACTCCCGCCGCCACCCTCACGGGCAAGCTGGTCGACGGCCAGCCGTACTGGGACCTCGACGGCACCGTGCAGGCGGGCCACGCGGTCCGCTTCCGCAACGCCATGCCCGCCGGCCAGAACATCGAAGCCATCTTCTTCCGCCTCGCGGAGGACACCACCGAGGAAGACGTCCGGGCCTACGTCGACGACTTCGGCGACACCGGCGCGTTCCCGGACTACCCCGGCCCCCTCGACCTGGACCAGGGCACCGGTGGCCTGCCCATGAACTCCGGGGAGACCTCGCTGCTCGAACTCACCTTCCAGCCGGGCCGTTACGTGGTGGTCGACTTCTTCAGTGACGCCAAGGACGGCAGCAGCCTCATCAAGCGCGGTCACTGGAAGATCTTCGAGGTGAAGTGAGCTCCAGGCGGTCCCCGGTCCCCGGGGCCCGTCCGCGCGATCGCACCGACCGGGCGTACGGGCCCCGGCACCTTCCCCGGGCCCGTACGTCCCGCTCTCCCGATTTTCCCGCCCAGGACCGCGAAGACGGAGGCGACGGCCATGGACATGTCCCACCTGACTGCTGAGACGTTTCTGCGCATCGAGAACGGCGCCCCCGACGCCGACGAACTGGCCGCGCTCACCGCGGTCCTGCTCGCCCGGGCGGCCGCCCTGGCGGACGGCACCGGCACCGGGACGGACGAAGTCCGGGCCGTCGCCCGCTGGCGCCGGCTGGAGCGCTCCTCCGGCCACCGCACCCCGCGCAGTTGGCGGAGCGCCGCCCCCGGTGGGTACGGAAGAGCCGCGTAGGCAGAGAACTTTTCGACCGCCGGGCCAAGCCTCCCCCCTCAGGAGTACTGATCAGATGGCAGAGCTGTTGGATTCGGGTGTTCCGGAAGTCCGTGGCATCACGCTCGACGCGGGCGGCATCCCGGTCTCGGGCCTGGTCGCCGAGTCATGGCCCCGGCCGCCGCGGGCCGTGGTGGTCGCGGTGCACGGCGGCGGGATGCGGGCCGGTTACTTCGACAGCCGCTCCCGCCCCGGGCTTTCGCTGCTGACCCTCGGTGCGCAGCTCGGATACACCGTGCTGGCCGTGGACCGCCCCGGCTACGGCCGGTCCGCCCCGTACCTGCCCCAGGGGCAGACGCTCCGGGAGCAGGCGGTGACCCTGCATGCCGCGCTGGCCGACTTCGCGGCCACCCACGACACCGGCGCGGGCTTCTTCATGGTCGCCCACTCCAACGGCGGCAAGCTCGCCCTGGCCGCCGCCGCACACGAACGCGGCGATACCCTGCTCGGTCTGGACATATCGGGCCTGGGTAACCGGTTCGCCGTGTACCCGCACCAGTTGCCCGGCGCGACAGGGCACGGTGAGTGGCGCCGCCACTGGGGCGCCCTGCGGCTCTACCCGCCGGACGCCTTCCGGCTCGGCCGCGCCCTGCTGTCGCCGGTGCCGGCCAGTGAGGTGGCGGAGGGGCCGCTGTGGCCCGAGCTGTATCCCGGCATCGCCGCCCGGGTCCGGGTGCCGGTCCGCTTCACGTTCGCCGAGCAGGAGCAGTGGTGGCGGTTCGACGAGGAGGCCGTCGCCGCGCTCAGGCATCCGCTGGCCGCGCCGAAGGTGCTGGTCGACCACCAGCCGGACGCCGGGCACAACATCAGCCTCGGGTGGGCGGCCCGTACGTATCACCTTCGCGCCCTGGCCTTCCTGGAGGAATGCCTCCTGGCCCACGACGCGGCGGTCCCGGAGGTCCGCCGCAGGACCGCAGAGCGGCGGGCGGCGGCCGCCCTGGAGTGTGTGAGCAGTCCGGCCTGAACCGGCCGGTGATCCCTCCGGTCCTTCCGGCAGATCCGAATGAGAGGCAGGCAGAGGTGGGCGCAGATGTCATCGAGAACGGAACCACGCCCCTCGAAGAGCCGCACGCCCCACGGCCCGCGCTCCTCGCCGGCGAGGAGGGGGAGATCCCCGACCGTCACATCTTCCGCGGCACCGACTGACGGGGCCGGCGGACGACAGCGATGACGAGTCACCCCCGCGACCCGGTCCGCCCCCGGGCCGGGGGAGGAGCACCATGAGGAGCACCCTCGCCGGAATGTTCCAGTCCCTGACGGTTCGAAACTTCCGGCTGTTCGCGGCCGGGCAACTCGTCTCCGTCGGCGGCACCTGGATGATGATCGTGGCCCAGGACTGGCTCGTGCTCTCCCTGACCGGCGACTCGGCCTCCGCCCTGGGCGTGATCACCGCCCTGCAGTTCGCGCCCCTGCTGCTGTTCACGCTCCACGCCGGGGGCCTCGCCGACCGTCACGACAAGCGCCGGCTGCTGATGGGGGCCAACCTCGCCTCGGGCGTGCTGGCCGTGCTGCTCGGTGCGCTGGTCCTGGCGGGAGGGGTACGGCTGTGGCACGTCGGCCTGTTCGCGCTGGGAACCGGCCTGGTCAACGCCGTCGAAATACCGGCCCGGATGTCATTCGTCAGCGAACTGGTCGGCGCCGACCTGCTGCCCAACGCGTCCGCGCTCAGCGCCGCCTACTTCAACACCGCGCGGGTGCTGGGCCCGGCCGCGGCGGGCCTGCTGATCAGCTGGTTCGGCACCGGAACGGTGATGCTGCTCAACGCGGTGAGCTATCTGGCGACGGTGGCCGGACTGTGGCTGATCCGCCCCGCCGAACTGCACCGCGGCGCCCGGCGCCCCCGGCGTGCCCGCGTGGCGGACGGGATCCGGCACGTGGTGGCCCAGCCGGACCTTCTGCTGCCGATGGCCCTGGTCGCGGTGGTCGGCATGCTGGGCTTCAATTTCCAGCTCACCCTGCCGCTGCTAGCCAAGACGGTCTTCCACGCCGATGCCGCCGCCTTCGGCCTGCTGACCACGGCGCTGGCGGCAGGTTCGCTCGGCGCGGCCTTCGCCACGACCCTGCGCCGGGGCAGACCGCCGCTCGGTCTCGTCATCGGGGCGGCGGCCGCCTTCGGCGCGGTGCAGATCCTGGCGGGGCTCGCACCGACCTACACCACGGCCGCGGTGGCGCTGTTCCTCACCGGCTTCGCGTCCGTCTGCTTCGCACAGGCGGCCAATCACCGGATCCAGCTCGGCACCGATCCGGCCTACCGCGGCCGGGTGATGGCGCTCTACACCTTGGTCTTCCAGGGCACCACCCCGCTCGGCGCGCTTCTCGTCGGCGGCCTGTCCGAAACCCTGGGGGCCCGGTCCGGCCTCCTCGTCGGCGGTGCGGCCTCGGTCCTCGCCGCGGGTACCGCGACCGTCTTCCACCTCCGCCGGACCAGACCCGCGGGTTCACCCGCCCGTCCTCCTGCCGAGGTCACGCGTTGACGTGGGGGGTTTGGATCCGGTGTCGCGGGTTACCAGAAGTCGGAGGGTGACATGGCAACTCAGAACAGCAACACACCTAAGAGCACAGAGGATTCGCAGTCCACGGCGGAAAACCGGCCGGGCCCGATGGAGGTGCTGCGCGGTGCGCGCGCACAACTGGCGGAGCTCACCGGCATGGAGGCCGAGTCCGTCTCCTCCTTCGAACGTACGGAGGACGACGGCTGGATGCTGCGGGTCGAGGTGCTCGAACTGGCCCGGGTCCCCGACACGATGAGCCTGCTCGCGTCGTACGAAGTCACACTCGACGTGCAGGGAGCGCTCACCGGATACCGGCGTGTCAGCCGCTACGAACGCGGCAGGGCGGACCGTTCATAGTCGCCTGGAAAACTGAAAAAACCGACGTACCCGATAAACCTGACAGACCGGAAAATTCCGGTACACCCGACAGGAGGAGGGCCGGTCGGCATGACCGTAGTCCCGGCACAGCAAGGCGGAGGCGGCGGCGGTACCAGCGGCCTCTACGACGTCCTGGAACTCGTCCTCGACCGGGGACTCGTGATCGACGCGTTCGTACGCGTCTCCCTGGTCGGCATCGAGATCCTCAAGATCGACATCCGGGTCGTGGTGGCGAGCGTCGACACGTATCTGCGCTTCGCCGAGGCATGTAACCGCCTCGACCTCGAAACCGGCGCCAACAAGAGCCCCGGCCTGCCCGAGATCGTCGGCGAGGTCACCGAGTCCGGCGCCAAGGGCAAGTCCAAGGGAGCCCTGTCCGGCGCCGCCGAGACCATCTCGGACGCGTTCCAGCAGGCCCGCAGCGGCGGTGACGGCCAGTCCGAGCCGAAGCCCCGCGCCCGTCGCAGCAGCACGTCCCGCCGGAAGGAGGAGCAGGAGTGAGCACATACGTCTACGGCATCGCACGCGGCAACCACCCCGAACTTCCCGAGCCGACGAACGGCGTGGGGGAACCGCCGATGCCCGTGCGCGCCCTCAGGGCCGGTGAACTGACCGCCCTGGTGAGCGACGCGCCCGAAGACCTCAGGCCCAAGCGCCGCGACCTGCTGGCGCACCAGACCGTCCTCTCGGAGGCCGGCGCCGTGGGCGCCGTGCTGCCGATGCGCTTCGGCAGCCTGTCGGCCGACGACGAGTCGGTACGCACGGTGCTCGCCGAACGCGAGAAGCACTACCTGGAGCGGCTCGACGCGCTCGACCACAAGGTCGAGTACAACGTGAAGGCCACGCACGACGAGGAGGCGGTCCTCCACCAGGTCCTCGCGGAGGACGCCGAACTGCGCGCGCTCAACGAGGCCAACCGGGCGGCCGGCGGCGGCACGTACGAGCAGAAGCTCCGGCTCGGCGAACGCGTCGTGGCAGCGGTGCAGCAGCGCGAGAAGCGCGACGGGCAACTGGTGAAGCAGGCCCTGGAGGCGGCGGCGGGAGCCGTCAGCCCGGGGCCCGAGAGCTCCGGCTGGCTGGCGAACGTCTCCTTCCTCGTGGACCGCGACCACACCGCCGAGTTCGTGGAGGCGGTGGACGCCCTGCGCAAGGAGCACCCCCACCTCGTCCTCCAGGTCAACGGCCCGCTGCCGCCCTACAGCTTCGTGGAGTGACGGGAGCATGGGCCTCCTGGGAGAGCTGCTGCTCCTGCCCCTGGCCCCTGTCCGCGGCACCTCGTGGGTGCTGCGGCAGGTGGTCACGGAGGCGGAGCGGCAGTACTACGACCCCTCGGCCATCCAGCGCGAACTCTCCGCCCTGGAGCGGCAGCTCGAGGCGGGAGAGATCGACGAGGCCGAATTCGACCGCCGTGAGGACGAGCTCCTCGACCGGCTGGAGAAGAGGAACTCGACAACATGAACAACAGGCTGACAGTGGGCCTCGCGGTGGGCGCGGGCTATTTCCTCGGGCGGACGAAGAAGGCGAAGCTCGCCTTCGGCATCGGCACCATGGTGATGGGCAAGAAGCTCCAGCTGAGCCCGCGCGCGCTCGCGGAGTTCGCGTCCTCGCAGCTCCAGAACAACCCCCAGTTCAAGGAGATCGGCGACCAGCTGCGCGAGGATCTGCGCGGGGTCGGCAAGGCCGCTACGGGGGCCCTCGTGACCCGGCAGATCAACGCGGTCGCCGACCGGCTGCACGACCGGAGGCTGGACGTGCAGGACCGGCTCGCGGGCGTGGTCCCCGACGGCGTACCGGGCCCGCGTGACGAGGACGAGGACGCAGAGGAGGACGGGGGCGAGGACGAGGGCCGGGAGGAGGAGCCGGAGGAGCGCGAGGAGCCCCGGCAGCGGTCGAAGCCGGACGGTGAGCGGCCCGAGCGCCGCAAGAAGGCACCGGCCGGGAAGACGCCGGCCAAGAAGACCGCCGCGAAGAAGACTGCCGCCAAGAAGACCGCCGCGAAGAAGACCGCGGCCAGGAAGACCACCACCGCGAAGAAGACCACCACCGCCGCGAAGGGAGGCCGGAGCCGTGGCTGACACCAAGGGGCCCCAGTCCCTGCTGAGCGGGGACAACGAGGCGACGCAGCGACTGAAGGAAGAACTCCAGTCGTACCTCATGACGCAGGCCGTACGGGTGCTGACCGGCGCGGGCCGCAAGCTCGGCGAGAGCACCCTCAAGCTCAACGACATCGCGGAGGGCAGGAGCCCCGGTTTCGCCGAGCTCGCGAAAAAGGGCGGCCAGAAGCTCGCCGAGGGCAAGGGACCGGTGCGCGGCGCCCTGGAGATCGGTGCCTCCCACCTCAAGGACAACGCGATGAACGGGCTCAAGGGCCTGGGCGGCAAGCGCAAGAAGGGCGCCGGCGGCAACAAGCCGGTCGTCATCATGGAGCACATCGACGTGGGTGTCCCGGTCCGTGACGCGTACGACCAGTGGACCCAGTACCAGGACTTCTCCACCTTCGCGAAGGGCGTCAAGAGCGCGGGCTCCGCCGACGACACCACGTCGGACTGGAAGCTCAAGGTCTTCTGGTCCAACCGCAGCTGGAAGGCGCACACCACCGAGCAGGTGCCGGACACGAGGATCGCCTGGACGTCCGAGGGCGCCAAGGGCACCACGAAGGGCGTCGTCACCTTCCACCCGCTGGGCGAGAACCTCACCCGGGTGCTGCTGGTCATCGAGTACTACCCCAAGGGGCTGTTCGAGAAGACCGGCAACATCTGGCGCGCCCAGGGCCGACGGGTCCGCCTGGACCTGAAGCACTTCGCCCGGCACATCTCGATCAAGGGCGAGGCCGAGGACGGCTGGCGCGGCGAGATCCGGGACGGCGAGGTCGTGCGCAGCCACGACGACGCGGTGGCGGACGAGGAGAGCGAGGAGCAGCCGCAGGAGGAAGCGGAGGAAGCGGAGGAAGCGGAGCCCGAGGGCGAGTACGAGGACGAGGAGTACGTCGACGAGGACGACGAGCCCGAGGAAGAGGGAGAGGAAGAGGCGGGGGAGGAATACGCCGCCGAAGACGAAGACGAAGACGAAGACGAAGCCGAAGCCGAAGCCGAGGACCAGGGCGAGGAATACGAAGACGAGGAAGAGGACGCCGATACGGACCAGCAGCGTGAGTACGCGGACAGCGGAAGCCGGGGCCGCCGATGACGTCGCCGGTGAACGGCCTTCCCGACACGTACGGGTCCAATGGAGGCGCGAATCTCGCCGACATCCTTGAGCGCGTACTCGACAAGGGAATTGTCATCGCGGGAGACATCAAGATAAATCTCCTCGACATCGAACTGCTCACCATCAAGCTGCGTCTCGTCGTCACCTCCATCGACAAGGCGAAGGAAATGGGAATCGACTGGTGGGAGGACGATCCGTCCCTCTCCTCCGGTGCCCGTCGCCGTGAACTCGCCGAGGAGAACGAGCGGTTGCAGCGACGCATCGCCGATCTGGAGGCAGCACCCGCACTCGAGGACCGCAAGGACCGCAAGGACCAGGAATGAACGAACTGCGCTACGTGTACGCGGTCACCCGGCCCTTCGAGGGCGTACTCCCCGAAGGCGTACGCGGCCTCGACGGTGAGCCGCCCCGCCTGCTGCACCACGACGGCCTCGTCGCCGTGGTCAGCCCGGTCCCGGCCGAGGACTTCGACGAGGCGCCGCTCAAGAAGCACCTGGAGAACCTCGACTGGCTCTCCGGAACCGCCCGCACCCACGAGGCCGTCGTCGGCGCCCTGACCACCGTCACCTGCCCCGTGCCGCTGCGCCTGGCCACCGTGTGCGTCGACGACAGCGGCGTACGCCGGCTGCTCGACGCGGGCCGCGACCGCTTCGTGCAGACGCTGGAACGGCTGGAGGGGCGGGTGGAGTGGGGCATCAAGGTGTACGCCGAGCCCGACCCCGAGCCCGAGGCGGAGCCCGCGCGGGAACCGTCCGAGGCCCCGCCGGCGCAAGCCGCCGCCGGTGCCCCCACGACCGGCCGGGACTACCTGCGCCAGCGGCTCAGCCGGCGCCGGGCGCGCGAGAGCGTCTGGGAGCGCGCCGACGCCCTGTCGCGCAGGCTGCACGCGGAACTCTCCCTGCGCGCGGAGGCCGCCGCCCTGCACCGTCCGCAGGACGCCCGGCTCTCCGAGGCGTCCGGGCAGAACATCCTCAACGCGGCCTACCTGGTGCCGCGGGAGAGCAGCGAGGAATTCGTGGAGGAGGTCGGCCGGCTCACTCCGAAGGACCGGGGCGTACGGGTGGAACTCACCGGCCCCTGGGCCCCGTACTCCTTCGCGGGCCAGTCCGGGAACCCGGAACAGCCGGCGCGGGGGGAGACGGGCCGATGACGCCCCCCGGCACCGTGCCCTCCGACGCCTTCCCCTCCGACACGGCGCCCCTCGCCCAGCGTGAGCTCGCTCTCGTCGACCTGCTGGACCGGTTGCTGGCGGGCGGGGTCGTGATCGCGGGCGACCTGACCCTGCGCATCGCCGACGTCGATCTCGTGCGCGTCGACCTCAACGCCCTCATCAGTTCCGTCAGCGCCGACGTGCCGTCCCCGTTCGAGGAGGAAGAGGAGAGGTACCCGTGACCACCGCAGAAAGCCGCCGTGTGGAACTCGACGCCGACACCGTCGAGCGCGATCTCGTCAAGCTCGTCCTGACGGTCGTGGAGCTGCTGCGCCAGCTGATGGAACGCCAGGCACTGCGCCGTGTGGAGACCGGGGACCTCAGCGAGGAGCAGGAGGAGCGCATCGGGATGACGCTGATGCTTCTGGAGGACCGGATGGATGTACTGCGCACACGGTTCGGCCTCGAACCCGAGGACCTCAATATCGACCTGGGACCCCTGGGGCCCCTGCTGCCCCGGGGCGAACAGAAGTGAAGAGCGGGAAGCGGGGCGACGGCCCGAAGGCCGCCGCCCCGCTTCTCTGTCTCTCCTGTCTCTCCTATGCCGTTTCTACCATCGGTACCAGCGGGACCGGGTGCCCGAGGACGACGTGCTGCGCAGCAGGAATCCCAGCAGCCAGATGACGAGAACCGCGATGGCGATCCACCAGAGAACCTCTACCGCGAATCCGGCGCCGAAGAGGATCAGCACGAGAAGCAGGACCAGAAGGATGGGAACCATGGCGTGCACCTCCTGAATCCTTGAGTTCCCGAATTTCGTCCTCGTACACGAACGCATGGAGAGGTGTTGTGACCGAAAAGTCCGATCGCAGGACACGGATCACGGTCCTGGTGGCGCTGGCCGCCAATCTCGTCATCGCCGCCGCCAAGACCGTCGGCGGACTGGTGTCGGGATCGCCCGCCCTGCTCTCGGAGGCGGCGCACTCCGTCGCGGACGGCGTCAACGAGGTCTTCCTGCTCACGTCCCTGCGCCGCAGCCGCCGCCCGGCCGACGGAAAGCACCCCTTCGGATACGGCAAGGAACGCTACTTCTGGGCCCTGCTCGCGGCCGTCGGCATCTTCGTCATGGGCGGCTGCTTCTCCTTCTTCCAGGGCCTCGAAGCGCTCGGCGGAGCCACCGGCGAGAAGTCGTACACCGGCTATGCCGCCGGGCTCGCCGTCCTGGGTGTCGCCCTCCTCGCCGAGGGCGCCTCCCTGGCCCGCGCCCTCTACCAGGTGCGGCGCCGGCAGGGCACCGGACCGGTCCGGGACCCGGCCCTGCGTACCGTCCTCGCGGAGGACGGCGCCGCCGTCGTCGGGGTGCTCCTCGCCGCGGCCGGCATGGCGCTCCACATGACGACGGGCGACGCGGTCTACGAAGCCGCCGCGTCCTTCTCCATCAGCCTGCTGCTCGTGTACGTCGCCTACCGGCTCGGCCGGGACGCCAGGACCCAGCTCGTCGGCGAGGCCGCCGACCCCGAACTGTGCGAGAGCATCCGCGCGCTCGTCGGGGCCCAGCCGGAGATCGACAACGTCGCCGGACTGCTGACGATGCGGCTCGGCCTCGACTCGCTCCTGGTGGCCGCCCGCGTCGACCTGGTGCCGGGACTGGAGAGCGAGGAGGTGGAACTCGCCTGCGTACGCATCAAGCGCTCCGTACGGAAGACCTGGCCGCAGGCCGACCAGGTCTTTCTCGACATCACGGAGGCACCCTCCGACGACGAGGAGCGCCAAGAGCCCCGAGAACTCCATGAGCCCCAGGGCCTGCCGGTCGCTACTGGGCGAGCGGACGGTACACGGTGAGCGCTTCGTCGGCCTTGTCGATGAGGAATTCCGGGGGCGCCTCCGCCACTTCGCCGTCGTACGCGAGCAGCGTCCCCGGCGCCAGTCCCGAGATCCACACCCTGCGCAGCCGCTGCGCCGCGTGGACGGGCGAGCGGCTCAGCGGCCCCGCGAGCGCCGCGGCCAGCAGCCGCAGGCCGGGCAGCCGGCCGCCGTGCACCACGCGTACGTCGAGCAGCCCGTCGGCCAGGTCGAGCCGTCGGCCGGGGGTCGGGCCGAAGCGCTGGTACATGCCGTTGCCCGCGAACAGCATCCACAGCGCGCGGCGGCGCCCCTTGTGCTGCCCGATGTTCGCCTCCAGCGGCCGCTCGGCGCGCAGCACTTCCACAGCCGCCAGTACGCCCGCGGGCCAGCCGCCGATGCGCGGGGCCCAGTGCTCCCTGATCCGTACCAGCTCGGGGTAGACACCCAGGCTGAAGGTGTTGAGGAAATGGCCGGGCTCACCGTCGGGCCCCGGACCGGGGGTGAACCGGCCCAGGTCCACCCTGACCGCGTCGCCGCCCGCCAGGGCCCGGCAGGTGTCCTGCACCTCCTCGATGCCCAGGTCGTACGCGAAGTGGTTCAGCGTGCCGCCGGGGAAGACGGCCAGCGGCACCCGGTGGCGGACGGCGGTCACCGCCGCCTGGTTGACCGTGCCGTCCCCGCCGCAGATCCCCAGGGCCCGGCCCTGCTGCGCCGCCTTGTCCAGCGCGGCCGTCAGCTCGCCGGGCTCGCACTCGACGACCTCGGCGTGCGGCAGCGCGTCCCGTACCAGCGCCGCCCTGGCCGCCGCCGAGCCCGACCGCTTGTTGACCACGACGACCAGACCCCGGCCGTCGGGCAGCGCGGGCGCTTCGGCGTAGGGCCTCCCCGGCGCGGGGATCTGCGCCCGGGTGGGGACGAGCCCGCGCACCGCGAACGCCGCTCCTATGCCCAGCGCCGCCCCGACCAGCACATCACTCGGATAGTGCGCACCCGTATAGACGCGGGAGAAGGCCACGGACGCCGCGACCGGGGCGACGACCGCGCCCCACCCCTTGGACTCCAGCGCCACTCCCGTCGCGAAGGCCGCGGCGGAGGCCGAGTGCCCCGAGGGGAAGGAAGTGGTGATCGGCTGGCGCTTGAGCTGCCGGATCATCGGCACCGCGTCCAGGACGGGCCTGACCCGGCGTACCGAACGCTTGCCCACGGTGTTGACGGTGAGGGAGGCCAGCGCCAGCGAGGCCACCCCGCGCACCGCGGCCCGCCGGGCGCGGGTGGAGCCGCCGAACGCCGCGATCCCGGCGGCGGCACCGAACCACAGCATGCCGTGGTTCGCCCCGTGACTCAGGCGCGGCAGGACACGGTCGGCGCCCGGCCAGTGGTGGGTCGCGACGCTGTGGAAGAGCCCCCGGTCACGGGCGCTCAGCCAGGCGGCGATCCGTCCTGGCGCGCGGAGCGGGTCATGCGCGTTGGGTGAAGACATGGCACGCGAGTACCCGGCGTGACAGCTTCCGAATCCAGCGGCACGCAGGGCGGGCCCCGGCGACCGGCCCCCTCACGCCACGTCCCGTCAGGCCGCGACCACCGCGGCAGCGCGCCGAGGCCGCCCGCGGGCCCCGCGTCCGGCGTGCCGACGCCGTCCGGCGGGACCCGGATCGCCTCGGCCCCGGTCATGGCGGCCGCCCGCAGCAACGCGTCGTCCCAGCTCGGCGGCGGCCCGCTTGCGCGCGTGCGCCCGCCCGGCCCGTTCCACGCCCTCGTCCGGCAGCCGGGAGTCCTGCCCGGCCGACCGGCCGCCGTGGTCCGTCTCGACGGCCAGGGGCTTCAGCCGCCGCGGCGGCGCGCCGTGCACGGCGCGCCGCTCGCGCTCGCCGCCCGTCGGCACCAGCAGCCCGGCACGGGTCTCCTCCTGACAGGCGCTCAGCTCACGCCGCCGCGGTGTGGACCCGTCGGCAATGGACGTATCGGCGCAGGCGGATGCCCAGGGGCCGGAGCGTTCGTACAGTGGGGTGAGGAACGAGAGGTCCATCTCTCCCTCCGGGAATGTCTGGCGGGACGTGCGCCCCGGGTACCCGAAGGTGAACCATGAACACCATGGAACCGAACACGAAACCGCTCCTGTCGCGCCACCACGAGGCGCTCGCCCTCTTCGGCGGCCACGTGCGGGCCGTACGGCAGGACCAGTGGCGGGCGCCGACCCCCTGCGCCGAGTGGTCGGTGCGCGATCTCGTCAACCACCTGACCGTGGAACAGCTGTGGGTGCCGCCGCTGGTGACCGAGCGGCGCACGGCCGAGGAGGCCCACGACGGCTCCTTCGGCTTCGACGCCGACGGCGACGTGCTCGGCGACGACCCGGTGGCGGTCTGGGAGCGGGCGGCGGCGGGCGCGCGCGAGGCGTTCGCCGCGCCGGGGGCGCTGGAGCGGACCGTACAGCTGTCGTACGGGCAGACCTCGTGCGCGGCGTACTGCGCGCAGATGGTGACCGACCTGGTGGTGCACGCGTGGGACCTGGCGCGGGCGATCGGCGCCGACGAGCGGCTGCCCGACGGCCTGGTGGACTTCGCGGTGCGTGAAGTGGGGCCGCACTCCGCCGAACTGGAGAAGAGCGGCCTGTTCGCCGCCCCGGTGGAGCCACCCGCCGGAGCCGGCGTACAGGCCAAGCTGCTCTCCCTGCTGGGGCGCCGGGTCTGACGCCCGGGCCGCCCGCTCGCCGGAGCCGGGCGACCGCTCGCCGGACTACTTCGCGGAGGAGCGGGCGAACTCCTTGGTGAAGGTCTCGCAGAACGCCTTGAGGTCGTCCGGCTTGCGGCTGGTGATCAGCGTGGCGGGGGTCGCGTCGCAGACCTTCACCTGCTCGTCGACCCAGGTGCCGCCCGCGTTGCGGATGTCCGTACGCAGACTCGGCCACGAGGTCAGGGTCCGGCCGCGCACCACGTCCGCCTCGATGAGCGTCCAGGGGCCGTGGCAGATGGACGCGACCGGCTTGCCCGCGTCGAAGAAGGCGCGGACGAACGCCACCGCCTTCTCGTCCATGCGCAGGAAGTCCGGGTTGGCGAGGCCGCCGGGGAGCACCAGGCCGCCGTACTCCTCGACCGAGGCGTCGCCGACCACCTGGTCGACGGGGAAGGTGTCCGCCTTGTCGAGGTGGTTGAAGGCCTGGATCCTGCCCGGCTCCGTGGAGACCAGCCGGGGCGTGTCGCCCGCGTCGGTCACCGCCTGCCAGGGCTCGGTGAGTTCGACCTGCTCGACGCCCTCGGGCGCCACGAGAAACGCGATCCGCATCGTGATCCTTCCGTGTGACTGCTTCGGTGCTGTGTGCTGTGTGCTGTGTTCCTGTGCTGTGTGATGCCCTGCCTCAGGTGCCGGCCCCGGCACCCGGGCCGGGCGCCGCCCGGCCGGTGCCGGCGAGCGCCGGCTGCGGGTCGGGGAACCCGGCGAGGTCGCCGAGGCTCACCACGCCGAGCGGCAGGCCGTCCTCGACCACGGGAAGCCGCCGGACCGCGTGCTGCCGCATCAGGGTGACCGCCGTCGACACCTCGTCGTCCGGGCCGACGCACACCGGGGCCGGCGTGCAGACGGACTCGGCGCCGACCGTGAGGGGATCGATGCCGTCCGCGACCGCGCGCAACACGATGTCCCGGTCGGTGAGCACACCGATCAGCTGGTTGTCCCGCGCCACCAGCACATCACCGGTGTCCTGCGCGCGCATCAGCTGCGCGGCTTCCACCAGTGAGGCGTCGGGGCGTACCGCTGCGACACCCGCCGTCATGACTTCCCTCACGAACCGGGCCATGGCTGTCCGCCTCATCTCTTCGCCCACACTGTCGGCCACCGGTCCGGGTACCCGTGGCACGGGGGGCAAACGTCCGCCGTCACGGGGTGTTCGAGCCCGGTCGCAGAGGGGACCCGGTACGCGGCCGTGCGACCGTGCGGGAAGCGGGAAAAGGAACGGGAACCCGGGGCCGCGCACGACGGTCCGGGGCGCGCACCGTGGTACCGGCGGCCCGGTGTCACAGGCCGTTCCTCCAGGGAGGGCGGAGCCGCGGCGGGTTTGGCCGTGCTGATCCCGGTAACCATTCCGGTCCTCGTGCTGGGCGCGATCGTCGCACTCGGCCGCTACGAAGAATCCATACTGCCGGCGGAGGCGCAGGACCGCGACGCGGTCGGCCGGGCCGTCGGCAGCCGATGCGGGAGAGGTACATGGCAGCGAAGGGCACAGTGCTGTACAAGCCGGTGGGGATGCTCCTGGGCATGGCCGCGGGCATGGTGGCGGGCATGGCGTTCCAGCGCCTGTGGAAGACGGTCGCGGGTGAGACCGAGGCCCCCCAGCCCATGGACCGGGACGGGCTCTGGCGCGAGATACTCCCGGCCGCGGCGCTGCAGGGCGCGACGTTCGCGGTGGTCCGCGCGGCGGTGGAGCGCGGGGGAGCGATCGCGGTCCACCGGGCGACCGGCCGCTGGCCGGAGTGACCGGCACGCCTGCGGGGCGTGGTGTGCGGGCGAGGGGCGGGTTCGGAGACCGAACCCGCCCCTCGCCCGCGCGCGGCCGCCGTGGCCGGCCCCGCCCCTCCGGTCAGCCTTCGCTCCCGCCGGGGAGGAACTCCTGGAGCTTGGACTTCAGGCCCTGCTTCATCACCGCGCCGGCTTCCGCGTCCCCCTTCACGAGCGCCGACGCCGTCGCCTCGATCTGGTCCCACGTCGCGTGCGGCGGGATCGGCGGCACCGACGGGTCGGTGACGA
The DNA here is from genome assembly GCF_039533765.1 of Streptomyces enissocaesilis. Lineage (NCBI taxonomy): Bacteria > Bacillati > Actinomycetota > Actinomycetes > Kitasatosporales > Streptomycetaceae > Streptomyces > Streptomyces enissocaesilis. Next base: position 32,837 of record NZ_BAAAUD010000053.1, read on the forward strand.
AGTCCAGCACCACCGGGCCTTCCGCCGCCAGCGCGGCCCGCCAGGCGCCCTCCACCTCCTCCGGCTTCTCCACCCGGATCCCGGTGAGGCCGACCGATTCGGCGAACGCCGCGTACGACACGTCGGGGAGCGACTGCGAGGGCAGGAAGGACGGGACACCGCCCATCGCGCGCAGCTCCCAGGTCACCTGGTTGAGGTCCCGGTTGTTCCAGACGGCGACCACCAGCCGCGGGTCCTCCCACAGGTGCCGGTACTTCGCGACGGAGATCAGCTCCGCCATGCCGTTCATCTGCATCGCCCCGTCACCGACGAGCGCGATCGCCGGGCGGTTCGGATGCGCGAACTTCGCCCCGATCGCGTACGGCACACCGCATCCCATCGTGGCCAGCGTGCCCGACAGCGACGCCCGCATGTCCCCGCGCAGACGCACGTGGCGCGCGAACCAGTTGGTGGCCGACCCCGAGTCGGCCGAGATCATCGCGTGGTCCGGCAGCAGCGGGGACAGCGCCGCCGCCACGTGCTCCGGATTGACCGGGTCGGCCGACAGGGAGGCCCGCCGCTCCATGACCTCCGTCCACTGCTCGACGCCCGCGCAGATCCCGTCGAACCAGTCCCGCGACTCCTGGCGCCGCAGCAGCGGGATGAGCTCGCGCAGCGTCGCCCGCGCGTCGCCGACCAGGTTCACCTCGTACGGGTAGCGCATCCCGATCATGTGCGGATCGATGTCGATCTGCACGGCCCGCGCCTTGCCGAACTCCGGCAGGAACTGGGAGTACGGGAAGCTGGAGCCGATGGTGAGCAGGGTGTCGCAGTCCCGCATCATCTCGTACGACGGACGGGTGCCCAGCAGCCCGACCGAGCCCGTGACGTACGGCAGCTCGTCGGACAGCACGTCCTTGCCGAGCAGCGCCTTCGCCACGCCCGCACCCAGCAGCTCCGCGATCTCCTGGACCTCGGCCCGCGCCCCCGCCGCGCCCTGACCGGCCAGGATCGCGACCTTTTCGCCGGCGTTGAGCACGTCGGCCGCCCGCCGCAGCGCGTCCGGCGAGGGCATCGCCGTCCAGCTGCTGCGGTCCAGGCTGGAGGGGACCATCTTGAAGGCGTGCGGCGGCGGCGTGTACTCCAGCTCCTGCACGTCCGCCGGCACGATGACCGCGGTCGGACAGCGCCGGGCGTACGCCGTGCGGATCGCCCGGTCGAGCACGTTCGGCAGCTGCTCCGGCACGGTCACCGTCTCCACGAAGTCGGAGGCGACGTCCTTGAACAGCGAGTGCAGGTCGACCTCCTGCTGGTAGGAGCCGCCCATCGCGCTGCGCGCGGTCTGCCCGACGATGGCCACCACCGGCACGTGGTCGAGCTTGGCGTCGTACAGGCCGTTGAGGAGGTGGATCGCGCCGGGCCCGGACGTCGCGACGCACACGCCGAGCCGGTTGCCGAACTTCGCGTACCCGACCGCTTCGAACGCGGACATCTCCTCGTGCCGGGACTGGATGAAACGCGGCTGGTCCCCGGCGCGGCCCCAGGCGGCCAGCAGGCCGTTGATGCCGTCCCCCGGATAGCCGAAGACGCACTCGACTCCCCACTCGCGCAGGCGCGACAGGATCCGGTCGGCAACATCGGTGCTCATATGGGGGCCTCCTACGGGCTGTACGGAGCGGCTGGACATGCGGAGCGGCCGAAAAGGCAGCACTGTGCCGAGTACCAGGGACGCGGCGACGGAAACCGGCCGCCCGCGAACCCGACCCGTTTGGCGTGCCGAGGCGGGGGCACGTGCTCCATGTGCTTCGGACCGGAGGCACGTCCGTGGGAGCGGCAATGCGCTCCGGACGTGTCGCGTCCAGGAGCCCGGCAGCCTCCCCGCGGTGACATCCGTCCGCCGTCTGCACCGTTCAGGGAGTTGCAACGAAGATGCGTACAACCGCCGTTCGCAGGACCCACCCGCACGATGACGCCCCCGACACCACCGACGCCTTCCGCCGCTTGTGCGCCATGCCCGAGGGCGAGGAACGGGACGCCGTGCGCCGGGAGATCGTGAACGCCTGGCTGCCGATGGCCGACCGGCTCGCGGGCCGGTTCCGCAACCGCGGCGAGGCCATCGAGGACCTGCGTCAGGTGGCCGCACTGGGCCTGGTCAAAGCCGTCGACCGGTACGACCCGGCCCGCGGCTCGGCCTTCGAGAGCTTCGCCGTGCCGACCATCACCGGCGAGATCAAGCGCCACTTCCGCGACCACATGTGGACCCTCCACGTGCCGCGCCGCGTCCAGGACCTCCGCAACCGGGTCCGCGCCGCCAGCCAGGACCTGAGCACGACCGTGTCGGGCCGTGCCCCCACCGTCGCGGAGATCGCCGAGCACGCGGGCATGAGCGAGGAGGAGGCCCGCACCGGGATGGAGGCGCTCGAATCCTTCACCGCCCTGTCCCTCGACGCCCAGCTGCCCGGTACGGGCGACGGGTACTCGCTCAGCGACGCCCTCGGCGGCCCCGACGGCGCGCTCGACATCATCGTCGACCGCGAGGCCGTCAAGCCGGCCCTCGACCGGCTCCCCGAACGTGAGAAGAAGATCCTCTACATGCGCTTCTTCCGGGACATGACGCAGAGCCGCATCGCCGAAGACCTCGGACTCTCCCAGATGCACGTCTCCCGGCTGATCAGCCGCTGCTGCACCCGTCTGCGCGACGAGGCCCTGCGGGACGCCGCATAGCGAGGGCGGCATGGCGTGACATCAGGTCCATGACCTGACCCTCCGCCATCGAGAACGCCCGTCGGGCACCCGTACGGAAAAGGGTGAGCACCCCCTGCACGGGCCCGGCGGCCCCGCCCCCGGCCGGCGCCGTCAGCGGCACGCACAGCAGCGAGGTGACGTCCGCCCGTACGAGGACGGGATCGCCCGCCGCGTCCCGGCCGAAGCCGTCCGTGTCCTGCGGCCGCACCTGGAGGGACGCGCAGCCGCCGCGGGCGGCCTCCGTCACCAGCGGACACGAGGCCGGGTCCTGGCCCGCCACCGCGCGGGTCAGGGCCTCGGCGCCCGGTCCACCGGGACCGAGCACCAGGGCGCGCTCGAGCGGTTTGCCCGCGACGACGTCGGCGACCACCCAGTCGGCGAACCGCCCGTGCAGGATCCGCGCCGCGCCCGCGAGAACCGCCTCCCGGTCGCCGGGCGCGACGGACAGCAGCTCCGTGGTCATCGCGTCGACGAGGTCCAGCAGCTCCGCGTGACGGGTCGTCTCCGACAGGTCCGGCAGCGCGGGGCGCCGCCCCGCCGCGACGACCCCCGGAGCCGGGTACGCGCCGAGGGAGAGACCGGGCTGGAGGACGGCGAGCACCGCCGGATGCGGCTCGTCCGGCGGGCGCAGCGCGCTCAGGGTGGCCAGCACCCGTTCGTGCGGCCGCTGCCGGAGATGGACGGTCAGACTCCGGTCGCCCTCGCCGCGTGCCACGGCCGCGGCCTGGGAGCGGAACGCGGCCCGGTCACCGGGGCTGAGGAGGGCCGCCAGCGGCCGTCCCGTCGCATAACCGGCCCGTACGCCGGTGAGTCCGGTCGCGGCGGAGTTCATCCGCCGCACGACGGTGTCCCTGTCCACCAGGGCGACCGGCAGCGGCAGCCGCTGGAACAGGGTCCTGAGCAGCTGGCGCTCCTGTCGCTCCTGCCGGTCGGGGGAGGGGGTGTTGGGGGCGGCGGCCTTCAGCTGCTCGTAGCGCGGCCACAACGTGTCGGCCACGTGCCGGAGTTCGAAGAGAGCCGCGTCCAGAAGGGCGAGGTGTTCGTCGGGAGGCAGGGCGCGCCCCGTCCTCAATTCACCGACCCGCCTGACGAAATCCGCCAGTTCCGCGCCGAAGTCGTCCGTCTGCGTCATACGAGAAAGCTAGCCGGTCCAGCTGTTTTGCGGACCTGGGGGTGGGAAGCCGCACAACGAGAGGAGGACGCCGCCATGCCGACCGAGCAGGAACTCCAGGGCCCGGAGCCCGACTCCGTGGTGCGCAGGCTGTCCGAGCTGGCGCAGCAGTCCGCGCGCTGCGCCCCCGCCTGCTGCGGCGCCGTGGCGACGATCGCCGACGGCGGCACGGAGCGGCGGACCACCGCGACCCATCCGGACCTGGCCGCACTCGTCTCCGTCCAGCTCGCCCTCGGTGACGGGCCGATCCCCACCGCGCTGGACCGGGGCGAGCCCGTGGACGCGGAGGACCTGCTGAACGAGGAGCGGTGGCCCCAGTACCGGGCCCTGGCGCTCGATTCCGGGGTGAGGGCCAGCATGACCATTCCGTTCCGCCGGTCCGGCATGGAGGTCACCGTCAGCCTCTACAGTTTCCGCCCCGGCTCCCTGGAGCGCGCGGCGTACGGCCCGGTGGGCGTCCTCGGCGAGCAGGCCACCGCGAGCCTGGTCCGTGACCGGCGCTACCGCGAGGCCCTCGCCGAGCTCGGCCAGCTGGAGACGGCGCTGCGCTCACGCGGTGTGATCGACCAGGCTAGCGGCATCGTGATGCACGTACTGCGCTGCGACAGCGACGAGGCGTTCGCGGTGCTGCGGCAGATGTCGCAGCGGACGAACCGCAAGCTGGCGGAGGTCGCCGAGGCGGTCGTCCGTGACAAGGGGCACGGTCTGGAGAGCACCCTGGCCCGGTTCGCACCGCACCGTTGAGACCCCGTCGAGGAACCGTCGGGGCACCTTTGGGAACACGCGCCTTCCCGGGCCCGGCCCCGGAAGCGCCGCGTCCGAACCCCCCGTATAACCGTATACGGGACGATTAGCCGTATGCAGGGTGATCCGATCACTATGGAGGTGGCCGCGACATGCAGCGGACGGTCGAGGAAGGGCGCGGCCCCGTCCGGTACGGGCCGCCCGCCCCCGAGCCCGGCCTGCCCGTCGTGCCGGAACTGTCCGCCGTGCTCGCCGCCGCCGCCGGGCGCACCGACCCCGAGCCGCCCGGCGGCGGCCCGGCCCTGCGCGCCGCCGCCGCCGGGTACTGGCAGCGGCGCGGGCTGCACGCCGACGCGGAGTGCGTGGCCGCCGCGTCCGGCGCGCAGCCGCTGCTGTTCGCGCTGATGGCGGCCGTCGGCGGCGACGTCCTGCTGCCGCGGCCCTGCCCCGCCTGGTGGGTGCCGCAGGTCACGATGCTCGGCCGGACGGCCTACCACGTGCCGACGCCGGCCGAGTGCGGCGGCGTACCCGATCCGTTCGCGCTGCTCGAAACCGTACGGCGGGTCCGCGACGAGGGCGGCGACCCGCGTCTGCTGCTGCTCTGCGTCCCCGACGACCCGACCGCCACCGTCGCCCCGCCGGAGCTCGTGCACGAGGTCTGCGAGGCGGCGGTCTCCGAGGGCCTGCACCTCGTCAGCGACGAGACCTGGGGCGACACCCTGCACCGGCCGCAGGAGACGGTGTTCCTCAGCCCCGCCGAGATGTTCCCCGGCCGGGTGACCGTCCTGGCCGACCTGGCCGGGGCGTACACGCCGGCGAGCTGGCCGGCGGCTGTCGCCCGCTGCCCCCTCACCGGGCCGGGCGCGGCACTGCGTGCCAGGGCCCTCGACCTCCTGACGGCGATCGGCGCCGTCGTGCCGGGGCCGGTCGCCGAGGCGGCGACGTACGCCCTCGGTGAGCCCGGACCCGTCGCCGCCAGGATCCGGACCGCCGCCGCGCTGCACGCGCGCGTGGCCGCCGCCGCGCACCACGCGGTTCTCGCCTCCGGCGCGCTCGCCCGCCCGCCGCACGCCGGCCGCCACCTGTACGCCGACCTCGGACCGCTGCGCGCCGGGCTCGCCGCCCGGGGGGTCACCGACTCCATGGACCTGGAGGAGTACCTGAGCGCACGGCTGGACAGCCTCGTCCCCGGGGGGCACCGGTTCGGCGACGAAATGAGCGCGCTGCGCGTCCGGATCGCGACCGCCCCGCTGCTCGGGTCAACCCCGGAGCAGCGCCTGGAGTCCCTTACAGCAGCCGACCCACTGGAATTGCCGCACGTGGCCCGAGCGTTGAGCACGTTCGTAAGGGCCTTCGACGAACTTCGATGACCCTACGCCGGCTCACGCCACCGAACGGAGCACCCTTGATGACGGAGACGCAGCAGCAGGCCGAGCGCTCTCTCGCCACCCCCGCCACACCCGGCACCCCCACCGCCCCGGGCGCACCCGCCCCGCCCCGGCCCCTCGGCGAGGTCCGCTCCTGGCCCCGGTCGTTCGCCGACCGCCTCACCACCCCGCTCCCCGGTGTGAAGGCCTTCGCCAGATTCGCCCGCGAGGGCGCCATACGGCCGAGCCCCGAAGGACTGCGCGACATCGCGCTGCTGCCCTACGAACCCGGCCCGCTGCCCGCCGCCGGGACCTCCACCCTCGCCGTCACCTGGGCGGGGCACGCCAGTTGGGTCGTGCGCATCGGCGGGCTCACGGTCCTCACCGACCCCGTCTGGTCACGGAAGATCCTCGGCACGCCGGCCCGCGTCACACCCGTCGGCGTGCCCTGGGAGGACCTGCCGCGGATCGACGCCGTGGTCATCAGCCACAACCACTACGACCACCTGGACGCCCCCACCCTCAAGCGCCTCCCGCGCGACACACCGCTCTTCGTCCCGGCGGGGCTGGCCCGCTGGTGCCGGCGCCGCGGCTTCACCCGGGTCACCGAGCTCGACTGGTGGGAGGCCGCCGAACTGGGCGGCGTGCGCTTCGACTTCGTCCCCGCCCACCACTGGAGCAAGCGCTCCCTCACCGACACCTGCCGCTCGCTGTGGGGCGGCTGGGTGCTCACGGACCGCCAGGGCCGGGGGCAGAGCGTCTACTTCGCGGGCGACACCGGCTACGGCCACTGGTTCAAGGAGATCGGCGCCCGCCACCCCGGCATCGACCTCGCGCTGCTCCCCATCGGCGCGTACGACCCGCGCTGGTGGCTCAGCGACGTGCACACGGACCCGGAAGAGGCCGTACAGGCGTGCCAGGACCTCGGGGCGGCACGCATGGCGCCCATGCACTGGGGCACGTTCGTCCTCTCCGCCGAGCCGGTCCTGGAGCCGCTGACCCGGGTGCGCGCGGCCTGGCAGGAGGCGGGCCGGCCGCGCGAGCGGTTGTGGGACCTGCCGATCGGCGGCTCACGCGTACTGGAGCCCTGACGGTACGTCAGAGACGCCGCGTCCGGCCGGGGGGACGTCGCGTCCGGCCGCCCGGTGCTACGCGCCCCGCAGCCTGCGCCACACGGCCGGCGCCCCGCTGATCAGCAGCGCCAGCGCCACCGCCGCGACCACGCCCTGCCACGGCTCGGGGAAGAGCGAGCCGCCGAGGACGCCGATCAGCTGGTACGCCGCCGCCCAGGCGAGGCACGCCGGGACGTCGCCCCGGGCGAAGCCGCGCATCGGCATCGTCGACAGCAGGCAGGCGAGCATCACCGGTATCCGTCCGGCCGGCACGAGGCGGGAGAGCACCAGCACCTGCGACCCGTGCTCGTGCAGTTTGCGCCGCGCCTGTTCGAGACGGTCGGGAGCGGCCCGGCCGCGCAGCGTCTCCAGCAGACGGGAGCCGTTCCTCGAGCGGACCCCGCGCAGGCCGAGCCAGTACAGGCCGATGTCGCCCAGGAACGCGGCGGACGCCGCCAGCGCGAAGACGACGAGCAGCGCGAACGGGTCGCTGTGGTGGAAGGCCACCACGGCGGCCGTGCTCACCAGCGCACCCGTCGGCACCACCGGCACCAGCGATCCCAGCAGCACCAGCAGGAACAGCGCCGGATAGCCGATCGCCTGCTGGGTCGACTCCGGGGGCACCTGGCGCACCACGTCCTGCGCGAGCGCGGCGTGGATCACCGGCCGGCCTCCGGCCGGACGCTCTCGCCGTGCCCGAGCCGGTGCACCGCGACCCCCGGCGCGAGCCGCGCCGCCTGCCGCACGAACTCGTCACCCGGGGTGTGGAACTCGTGCGGCCTGATCCCGTCCATCCCGATCGGCCAGTACGTTCCGTAGTGCACCGGCACGGCCGAGCGCGGCGCGATCCGCGCGAGTGCCTGCGCCGCCCGCCGCGCGTCCAGGTGCCCGTGCCCCAGGAAGGGCCCCCAGCCGCCCACCGGAAGCAGGGCCACGTCGACGGGCCCCACGGCGTCGGCCATGTCGTCGAAGAGCCCGGTGTCCCCGGCGAAGTACGTGCGTGCTCCACCGGTGACGACGTAACCGAGCGCGGGGGCGCGGTGCGGCCCCAGCGGCAGCCGCCGCCCGTCGTGCAGCGCCGGGACCGCCCGTACGACCAGGTTCTCCACCCGCACCTCGTCACCCGGCTCCACCTCGGTGATGCGCAGCCCGAGCCCGGAGAGCCTGCGCAGGCCGGGCACGGCCCGCGCGGCGCCGCGCGGCACGATCAGTGCGGTGCCGGGCGCGAGACGGCGCAGCGACGGCAGGTGCAGATGGTCGGAGTGCAGGTGCGAGACGAGCACGGCGTCGGCCTCGGCGGCCTCGGGCGGCGGCAGCGCCCCGCGCCTGCGGCGCAGGTGGGCGAGGCGCCGCGCGAAGAGGGGGTCGGTCAGCACCCGCGTCCCGGAGTCCGCGACGGTGCAGGTGGCGTGCCCCCACCAGGTGATCTCCACCGACACGAACGGCCTCCTCGCTGGGGGATGTCTCCGGTACGAGCCTAGGCGGTGCCGGTCCGGGCGGTCACGGTCGCCCCGACGGGAGGGGGGAAGGGGCCGGGCCCGTCACCGGATCAGCTGCCGGCTCTGCTCATGGACGAGCGGGGGTAGCAGTCCGGGAGCGGAGGGGAGGACGGCGCCATGACCACGCACTCCGTACGGTGCCCGCGCTGCGGGGGAGTCCTGGCGGTCACCCGGGACGGCTGGAGGATCTGCCATGCGTGCGGGTACTCCGCGCCTCCGTGAGCCGTCCCCGAGCGCTCCCGGTGCCCCGCGCCGCGCCTCCTCCCGGGGACGCGATCGGGAGTAGGGTCGTCGGCGACGGCAGCTAGCGCGAGGGGTCGGGGCATGGACGAGGTACGCGTGGCAGTCATCGCCAGCCCGACTCCGCTCGAGGAGCTCGACACGGATCCGTTCCTGGTGGACACCCGCAGTCAGCAGGTGATGTGCGCGCGCTGGGCCGCCGACAAGGGCTATGTCGTCACACGGCAGCTGCTCTTCTACGGCATGCGCCCCGACCACCGCGGACTGTGGGCGGACATCGAGGCGGGCGCGGTGGACCTCTTCGTCGCGCCCAACGAGCGCGTGCTGGCGCGGGCGCTGACCTCGGTGCCGGAATTCTCCGCGGAGTGCGAGCGCCGGGGCGTACGCCTGGAGACCGCGGACCTCGACGAGCCCGCGTACAGCGCCGCCATGAAGGCCGGAGTGCACCGGAGACTGTCGATGCCCACGGCCGGGTACGACGGCTGCTGACCGTTTCCGGCGCACTGGTTGTCTTCGCCTTTCCTCCGGGCTTCCTGCTGCCCGAATCCGGCTGAGCTTCCTTCCGAACGCGGCCGTCCCCCACCGGCGCGGGCGACCGGGGCGACCCCGTCCCGCTGTGCCAGGCTGGGAAGCGGGCCCGGGTGCGGTCCGGAACGTGAGGTGGGGACGGCGTGGTCCGAGGGCGATGGCGCAGTGCGGGCAGCGCGGGCGGCGCCCTGCTGCGGGTGATCACGGTATGGGCCGTGTCGACGCTCACGATGCTGGCGCTCGCCGGCATCCTGCCGGACTTCCAGCTCCAGGACGACAACGGCGACAGCATCACCCGGGTCGCGCTCACCGCGGTCTGGGGCGCCGGCGCCTTCGGACTGCTGGGCGCCCTGGTCTGGCCCCTGGCCGTACGCGCGCTGCTGCTCGTCCCCGCGCTCGTCGTCGGCCTGCTCGCCTTCTTCCTCAACGGCTCCCTGCTGCTCGTCGCGCTCAGCCTCATCCCCGACGGCCGCGGCGAGGCCGACCCGGAGACCGCCGTGGTCGTCGCCGCCGTCATGTCCGCCGTCGCGTCGGCCACCTCCGGGGCGCTCGCGGTGCGCGACGACGGCGCGTACCGGCGCAGGCTCTACCGGCTCGCCCACCGCCGCCACCGGCGGGCCGGCGACGACGGGCGCAACGGACTGCCCGGCACGCTCTTCCTGCAACTCGACGGTGTCGGCCACGAGGTGCTGCGCGAGGCGGTCGCCGACGGGCTGATGCCGACCGTCGCCGCCTGGCTCGGCGGTGACGAACCCACCCACCGGCTGACCCCGTGGCGCACCGACTGGTCCAGCCAGACCGGCGCCAGCCAGCTCGGCATCCTGCACGGCTCGAACTTCGACGTCCCCGCCTTCCGCTGGTACGAGAAGGAGAGCGGCGAGGTCGTCGTCTCCAGCCGCCCCGCCAGCGCCGCCCTGATGCAGCGCCGCGCGATCGAACGCACCGGCGACGGCGGACTGCTCACCTTCGACGGCGCGAGCCGCGGCAACCTCTTCAGCGGCGGCGCCGACCAGCTCGCCCTCGTCCTGTCGATCGCCGCCAGGCGCGGCAGGTCCAACCGGTCCCGGGCCGGCTACTTCGCGTACTTCTCCGACCCCGCCAATACGGTACGCACCGTCATGTCCTTCGTCGCCGAGGTCGCCCGGGAGATCGGCCAGTCGACCGCCGCGTGGCTGCGCAGCGAGGGCCCGCGCGTGAAGCGGGGCGGCTTCTACCCCTTCATCAGGGCCTTCGCGACCGTCGTCGAGCGCGACGTGGTGGTCGCCGCGGTGCTCGGCGACATGCTCGCCGGACGTACCGCCGTCTACGCCGACCTCGTCGCGTACGACGAGGTGGCGCACCACTCCGGGCCGCACAGCCCGGACGCGCTGAGGGTCCTGGAGCGGCTCGACCGGTCGCTGGGGCTGATAGCCAAGGTCGCCGAGCACGCCCCGCGCGCGTACCGGATCGTCCTCCTCTCCGATCACGGGCAGAGCCCGGGGGAGACCTTCGAGGGCGCCTACGGACTCACTCTCGCGAACCTCGTCAGGGCCGGCTGCGGGCTGCCCGTCCCGCGCCGTGCGGCGCGCACCGTCAGCGCGTCGGAGGCGCGCGACGCCGTGCGGACCGCGCTGCACCGCCCGGTGGCCGACGACGAGGAGGAGCGCCCGGAGCCCGGCACCGACCCGGTGGTGCTGGCCTCGGGCAACCTGGGGCTGATCTCCTTCCCCGACGCCGCGGGCCGGGCGACGCGCGAGCAGATCGACCGCCACCACCCCGCGCTGCTGACGACGCTCGCCAACCACCCCGGCATCGGCTTCCTGCTCGTACGGAGCGAGGAGCACGGCGCACTGGTGCTCGGGGCCGACGGCGCGCAGCTGCGCCTCGACGACGACAGCACGGGCGACACCGGGCCGCTGGCGGTGTTCGGTCCGGGCGCCGCCGACGCCGTACGCCGGACCGACGGCTTCCCCCATGCCGCCGACATCATGGTGAACTCCTGGTACGACCCGGACACCGGCCGCGTACACGCCTTCGAGGAGCAGATCGGCTCGCACGGCGGCCTCGGCGGCGAGCAGACCCGGCCCTTCCTGATCTCGCCGTACACCCTCTCCCCGCCCGTCGCCGACGGGCGGGAGCTGGCCGGGGCCGAGCAGGTGCACCGGGTGCTGCGGCGCTGGCTGCGCGAGTGCCAGGGGCCGCAGGTGCCACTGACGACGGTGGAGGATCCCCGGCCAGAAACGGAAGCGGAAGGACCTTTTCCGGTCAGCGGCGGCGCCGTACAGGATAAATCCGGCTGATTTGGTGCGCTGTTTCCCGTACCGGAGCATGGTCGGGCTTTGGCACGGAGAGAGGCGCACCCCCCATGACCACCCTGACCACCCCACCCCCCGCCGTCACCCCCACAGGCACCCCGGCGGGCAACGCCGACGAGGCCGGCAAGCACGCCCGGCGCTTCGGGCTCCCGGTGGCGACCGCCCTGGTCATGGGCAACATCATCGGCGGCGGAATCTTCCTGCTGCCCGCCTCCGTCGCCCCCTTCGGCACCATCAGCCTGGTCGCCTTCGGAGTGCTGACCCTCGGCGCGATCGCGCTCGCCCTGGTCTTCGGACGGCTCGCCGAGAGGCACCCGAGGACCGGCGGTCCGTACGTCTACGCCCGCGAGGCCTTCGGCGACTTCGCCGGCTTCCTCGCCGCCTGGAGCTACTGGATCACCACCTGGGTGTCCAACGCCGCGCTCGCGGTGGCCGCCGTCGGCTACCTCGACGTCCTCATACCCGTCCACGGCTCCGTCGCCGCCACGATCACGGCCGCGCTGGTGCTCCAGTGGCTGCCCGCCCTCGCCAACCTGGCCGGCACGCGCTACGTCGGCGCGGTCCAGCTCGTGGCGACGGTCCTGAAGTTCGCTCCGCTGCTGCTCGTCGCCGTCGGCGGACTCTTCTTCTTCGACCCGTCCAACCTCGGCCCGTTCCAGGCGAGCGACCAGGGCCCGCTCGGCGCCGTCTCCGCCTCCGCCGCCATCCTGCTCTTCAGCTACCTCGGCGTGGAGTCCGCCGCCGTCAGCGCCGGCGAGGTCCGCGACCCGCGGCGCAACGTCGGCCGCGCCACCGTCCTCGGCACGCTGGGCGCCGCCTTCATCTACCTGCTGGGTACGCTCGCGGTCTTCGGCACCGTCGCCCACGACGAGCTGGTCGGCTCCACGGCGCCCTTCTCCGACGCCGTGAACGCGATGTTCGGCGGCTCGTGGGGCGGCACCGCCGTCGCCTGCGCCGCCCTGGTGTCCATGGTCGGCGCGCTCAACGGCTGGACGCTGCTGAGCGCGCAGACGCCGTACGCCGCCGCGAAGGACGGCCTCTTCCCCGCCGTGTTCGCCACGAAGCGGCGCGGGGTCCCGACGGCCGGCGTCCTGGTCACGGCCGTCCTGGCCTCGCTCCTCACCGTCTACAACTACACGGTGGGCTCCGAGGGTGTCTTTGAGCTCCTGGTCCTGGTCACGACCTTCACGGCCACCGTCCCGTACCTGCTGTCCACAGCCGCCCAGATCTACTTCCTCGCCTCCGGCCGGTCGGCCCGCGTCGACCGCCGCCGCCTGGTCCGCGACGCCGTCCTCGCGGCCCTGGCCTTCGGCTTCTCGATGTGGCTGGTCGCGGGTTCGGGCTACGCGGCGGTCTACCAGGGCGTGCTGTTCCTGTTCGCGGGAGTGCTGGTGTACGCGTGGATCGCGGCCCGCAAGGCCAGGGCCGGGACCGCCGCCTGAGGGTTTGCCCCGGGACGCCCTCCGGCGGCTGGGGAGCGGGGCCCGGCCGGAGCGCCGGCTGCGGGAAGGGGCGGGCAGGGGAGAGTGCCGCGGGCGCCCCGCCGTCCCGGGCCCCGTGTGCCCGTTACCCTCCCTCAGGCACCCGCGCCCGTCCCGGACCAGGAGGCACACATGACGGCCCACCCCGCTACCCCCGCCGAGCGGCCCGAGCGCCCCGAGCGGGCCCGCCCCGCGCCGAACGGCCTGACCGGCGTAGGGGTCGTCGTCGCGGGCCCCGAGGACCGTGTTCTGCTGGGCCTCGCGCACGACGGCCGCTGGGAGCTCCCCGGCGGCAAGGTCGACCCCGGCGAGAGCTTCGAGGAGGCCGCCGTGCGCGAGCTGGCGGAGGAGACCTCGCTGCGCGCCGACGCCGGCGCGGTCCGTGTCGTCGCCGTACTCGTGGACGGCGCCCGCGGCATCACCCGCGTCACGGCCGCCGCGGTGCTGGAGAGCGCCACGGGCGTGCCGCGCGTCACCGAGCCGCACAAGATCGTGCGGTGGGAGTGGTTCGGGGCCGAGGACGTGCCCGAGGACCTCTTCGTACCGTCGGCGGCCGTGCTGCGTGCCTGGCGGCCGGAGCTTGACCTTCCCCGGGCCCCCGCGCACTGCTACCCGACGGCCCGCTGAACCCGACGGCCCACGGGCCCGCCGGGTCAGTCCTTCGCGGGCCCGGCCACGCCGGGATCCGAGCCCGGCGCCGCGGCGGCGGACGGGTCCAGGATGCGGTTGAGGAAATTCCTGGTCCGCTCGTGCCGGGGAGCGCCCACGACCTGCGCGGCCGGGCCCTCCTCGACGATCACCCCGCCGTCCATGAACACGACCCGGTCGGCGACCTCCCGGGCGAAGCTCATCTCGTGGGTGACGACCATCATCGTCATCCCCTCCGAGGCGAGCACCCGCATGACCGCGAGCACGTCGCCGACGAGCTCCGGGTCGAGGGCCGAGGTGGGCTCGTCGAAGAGCATCACCTCGGGCCCCATGGCCAGCGCGCGGGCGATGGCCACCCGCTGCTGCTGCCCGCCGGACAGCTGCGCCGGGTAGGCGTCGGCCTTGTCGGCCAGCCCGACCCGCTCCAGGTTCGCCCGGGCCACCTCGGCTGCCTCGGCCCTGCCCCGGCCCAGCACCCGCCGCTGGGGGAGGACGAGGTTCTCGGTCACCGTCACGTGCGGGAAGAGGTTGAACTGCTGGAAGACCATGCCGATACGGCGGCGTACCGCGTCGATGTCCACCTCGTCGTCGGTGACCTCGGTGCCCCCGACGAAGACCTGGCCCGAACTGGGCTCCTCCAGCAGGTTCACACAGCGCAGCAGCGTCGACTTGCCCGAGCCGGAGGGCCCGATGACGCACACCACGTCGCCCCGGGCGACCTCCAGGTCGATGCCGCGCAGGACGTGGTTGTCCCCGAACGACTTGTGCAGGGCGCGGATCTCGATCTCGGGCTGGGGCATCTGCTCGTCCTCACTTGGCCTTGTCGGCGCGGGCTTCCAGGCGGCGCACCACGAAGCTCAGCGGCACCGTCACGATCAGGTAGCACAGCCCCGCGACGAGGATCGGGGTGGAGTTGGCGGTCTGGCTGGCCAGGTCCCTGCCGAACTTGGTCAGTTCCCGCTCATTGAGGGTGATGCCGAGGAACAGCACCAGTGAGGAGTCCTTGAACAGCAGGACGAGTTCATTGGTCAGCGGCGGGATGACGATGCGGAACGCCTGCGGGATGATCACCGAGATCATCGCCCGCGCGTGCGAGAAGCCCAGCGAACGGGCCGCCTCCATCTGTCCCTTGGGCACGGCCTGGATGCCCGCCCTGATGGTCTCGGCCATGTAGGCGGCGGCGACCAGACCGAGGCCGAGGGCGACCTTGCCGTACGTACCGCCGGGAATCTCGGTCCCCGGGAACGCCAGCGGCACCGCGACGCCCACGAAGATGAGGATCAGCAGGGCGGGCAGGCCGCGGAAGATCTCGATGTAGACGCTCGCGACCCACCGGTAGGGGGCCACGGACGACAGCCGCATCAGCGCGACGACCAGGCCGAGTACGAGCCCGAACGCGAACCCGGAGAGCGTGTACACCACCGTGTTGCGCAGGGCGGTGGTGATGATCTCCGGGAAGAGCTCCGCGACCAGGTCCTTCTGCGCGAACTGGTTCTGCAGCCGGTCCCAGTCGGCCAGGAGGCCGAGCAGGACCAGGACCGCCACGAAGAGGGCGTACTGGATGCCCTGCGAGACGCGGCGCCGCTGCCGCCTGGAGAGACGGGAGGTCACGATCGGGCGGCCTTGGGCATCGGTCCGATCCACTTCTCGTAGATCTTCTTGTACGTGCCGTCGGCCTTGGCGTCGGTGATGGCCTTGTCGACGGCCGCCTTCAGCCCGGTGTTGCCCTTCTTCACCGAGAACCCGTACTTCTCGCCGGTCTCGATGTTCTGGCCGAGGACGAACTGGTCGGCGTTGGCCTTGTCCTTGAGCCAGCCCCGCACGACGGGGTAATCGATGACGACGGCGTCGACCTGACCGGTGCGCAGCCCGTTCAGCACGGCGTCGGAGCTCTCGAACGCCACCGGGTCGAAGCCCTTGCTCGTGGCGTAGCTCTCGCCGGTCGTCTCGGCCTGCGCCCCCAGCTTCTTCTTCCCGGACCTGACCTGGTCCAGCGAGGTGACACCGCTCTTCCTGGTCGCCAGGAGTGCCTGGGTGGCATCGAAGTACGGCACGGAGAAGTCGACGTTCTTCTTGCGCTCGTCGGTGATGGTCATGCCGGCGGCGGCGAGGTCGCACTCGCCGGAGTTGAGGAACGCGCCCGTCTTGAAGTTCTCGAACGGCGTGTCGAGGATCTTCTGCTCGACCCCGAGGTTCTTCGCCACCAGGTCGACGAGCGCCACGTCGAAGCCGACGACCTCGCCGCCCTGCTCCGACTGGAACGGCGGGTACGGCAGGTGGGTGCAGGTGGTCAGCTTGCCCTTCTCGACCACGGGCACGCCGCCGGCGGCCTCGCCCGGCCCTTCGTCGCCCGAGGAACAGCCGACGGCGAGGAACAGTCCGGCTGCCGCGGCACCGGCGGCGGTGAGGGTACGGAAGCGGCGGGCGCGGTGGCCCTTGGCCGTCCTGGACACGGTTGACCTCCATGGGGCGGGGGCGGACGTCGGCGGAGAAGACCGAGCCGTCAGCGGTGATCGTAAGCCAGCGACCCCGCCTTCGGGGCGCAGGACGGCACATCGCCCGCTCCCGGCGGATGCGGGGGCGGGCGACGGCGTGCGGTGGAGCGGACGAGCCGATTACACGCTGGTCTCGGCGTCGATGAGCTGCTTGATCCTCCGGTCGATCGCCTCGGCCTGGGCGCGGGCGCGCTTCGCCGCCTCGCGCTCGCCCAGCCGGTCCAGCTGCGCTGGGCGACGGCAGGTTCGGAGGCCAGGAACGCGCGGGCGATCTCCTGCGTCGTCAGCCCGCCCAGCAGCCGCAGTGTGAGCGCGCCCCGGGCCTCCGTGGACAGGACCGGATGGCACGCGGTGAAGACCAGCCGCAGCAGATCGTCGTCGATGCCGTCGGCGTCGACGGCCCCCGGACCGGGCGGCGGCACGTCCTCCAGTGCCCGCCCCACCTCCGCCGGCTTGCGCGCGTACGTCTCCTTGCGGCGTACGAGATCGATCGCACGGTGCTTGGCGGTGGCCATGAGCCAGGCGCCCGGTCTGTCCGGGACACCCGACTCCGGCCACTGCACCAGTGCGGCGACCAGAGCGTCCTGCGCGAGCTCCTCGGCGATGCCCACGTCCCGCACGGTGCGGGCGACACCTGCGATGACGCGCGCGGACTCGATCCTGAACACCGCTTCGACCGTCTCGGTAATCGCCATCGGGGCCTCCTCCGTGCCAACAGGTCCGGCCCCTCCCCGCCGCCGCGCCGACGGCCCGTGCCCGCGACCAGCACACCACGCCCTCCGCACGGCGGCATTCCACCCGATGCCATACGAGGGGCGCCCCGCTGCCGCATTACCCCGGAGGTAATCGACCCTCTTCCGCGGACCCGGCATCGTTGCGGTCACCGGGGACCGGGCGGCGCACTCCGCCCGGCCCCCGGCCTCCCTTCCAGTCCGTACGACTACGCCTACGACTACGACCTCGACGGAGGCTGACGCGTCATGTCCGCAACCCTGCTCGCGAACCTGTCCCGCACCACCGACCCCCGCATGATGCTGCGCCGCTTCCTCGCGCTCGACGCCGTGGTCACCACCACCAACGGACTGGTGTACGTCGCCGCCTCCGGCCCCGTCGGGGGCCTCCTCGGGGTCGGGCCGGTCCTGGTGCTCGAAGCCGGTCTGTTCCTCGTGCTGTTCGGGGCCGGGGTCGGACACCTCGCCTCGCGCCGGCAGCCCGCCGCCTTCCCCGTCAGGGCCGTCATCGAGGCCAACCTGGTGTGGGCCGTGGCCAGTCTCGCCGCGCTCGTGCTGTGGTTCTCGCCGACGACCGCCGGGGCGTTCTGGATCCCGGTGCAGGCCGCCACCGTCGCCGGATTCGCCGGGCTCCAGCACCTCGCGCTGCGTGCCCGGGGGTGAGCGGCCGGGGCGATGGGCCGGGGTGAGTGGCCGCCCGCTCAGGCGGACAGCGACTGGAGGTACGTGACCGTCGCCGGGTCGGCCGGGAGGAACGTCTCCACGGCCAGCTCGGCGACCGTCACGTCCATCGGCGTGTTGAAGGTCGAGATCGACGAGACGAACGACAGCACCCGGCCGTCGTGCTCGACCTGGAGCGGCAGGGCGAAGTACGGGTACGGCGGATCCTCCGGGCGCCGCGCCTCTCCCGGCCCGGGCTCCGGCACGGGATAGGCCGCCACCTCGTCGTACAGCGCGCGCAGCGCCGGTGACCTGGCCAGCGCGATCTGGCGCTCCATCTGCGCCAGGAGGTGCCCGCGCCACTCCCGCAGATTGCGGATCCGCGGGGCGAGGCCCTCGGGGTGGAGGGTGAGCCGCATCGCGTTCAGCGGGGGCGCGAGGAGCCGCTCCGGCACACCGTCGAGCAGCATCATGATGCCGCGGTTCGCGGCGACGACGGTGTACGAGCCGTCGACGACGAGGGCGGGGTACGGCTCGTATCCCGCCAGCAACTGCCCGATGCCCGCCCGGAGAGCGCCCAGCGCCGGGTCGTCGAGCGGGGTCTCGGCGTACTGGGGGGCGTAACCGGCGGCCAGGAGGAGGGCGTTGCGGTCCCGCACCGGTACGTCGAGGTGCTCGGCCAGGCGCAGCACCATCTCCTCGCTCGGGCGCGACCTGCCGGTCTCGATGAAGCTGATGTGCCGGGCGGACGAATCCGCGCGCAGGGCGAGCTCCAGCTGGCTCAGCCGGCGCTGCTCCCGCCAGCCGCGAAGCAGCGCGCCCACGCCCTTGTCGACCGCGACAGTTGCCATGGGACAAGACGGTAACCGACGCGTGGTCACGCGCGCCCTTTCCGGCCGGAAGGTGGCAGGCTGGCCGGTCACACCACAACGTGGAGGGAGCTTCCCCATGGCCGCTGAGCCGTTGTCGCAGAAGGAGATCGAGGACCGTCTCCGTGAACTCCCGGGCTGGTCGCTGGACGGCGACCGGATCGCCCGTACGTATCGGCTCGGCACGCACTTCGCGGCCACCGGGCTGGTCGTCCATGTCGCCGGGATCCAGGAGGAGCTGGACCACCACTCCGACCTGACGCTCGGCTACAACACGGTGGCGCTGACCGTCAACACGCACAGTGCGGGAGGCGCCGTCACCGCACTCGACTTCGAGCTCGCGCGCCGGGTCGAGGACATCGCGCCGGGACACGGGGCGAGCTGACGCGGTCGGGCGCCCGTCCCCTCCCTCCCCGGTTCGCCCCGGCGTCACCCCTCTGCGTCAGATGGAATCAGATGGAAGACGAGGCCGCGCCCGCGCCGCTGTAGGGGGCCGGCCGGCCGCGTGCCGGCGGCAGTGACATCGGGATCGGCAGGCCGGGGCTGGAGGCGCGGCTGGAAGCCGTGTGGGGCGAGTGGTTCACCGCGATGCGGGAGGCGCTGCCCGGCGCGAAGGCCGAGGTGGAGGACTGGAGTGCGCTGCTGGCCGCCGCCGGGCTGACCCCGGACACCAGCCGCTCGTTCCTGCTCGACCTGCCGGCGCCGTTGTCCGCCGCGGCGCGCGAGACGGTCGTCGAGACCTTCACGCGGCAGCGCGACAAGTTCGCCGAACACCTGACGGCCGACGACGTCGCGACGCTGGACCGGCTGCTGGACGCACAGGACGCGGCGGGGCTGGCGCGGCGCCCGGACGTGTTCCTGCTGAGGGCGCGCACCCTGCACATCGCGCACCGCGTCTGACCGGACGGCGGACGGGGCCTAAAGGGTGATCACCGGCTCCAGCTGCCACCACTGGCCGGGGGAGTCGGTGTCCTCCCACTGCCGCACGTTCGCGCCGTCGTCCATGCTGCCGTCCGCGACCTCCAGCAGCAGCCCGCTGACGTAACTGATCAGCGTGACCGTGCCCGGCGCGTCCAGGTGCTGCTCGATGATCCACTCCTGGGCGCCGAAGTTGTTGGCCTTCCACTGCTGGACGTTGGCGCCGTTCTCGGTGGAGGCCCCGGCCACGTCGAGCCGCTTGCCGCTCGCGGCGTTCACCAGGTGGTAGAGGCCGCCGCCGCTGTGCACGGCCGACACTTCCCACTGCTGCGCCGGTGCGCCGCTGTCCTTGCCCTGCTGGACGTTGACGCCGCTGCCCCTGCCGCCGCCGTACACCTCGAGGAGCAGCCCGCTGCCGGCATTGCGCAGCCGGTACGGTCCTTCCTCGACGGCCTTGAGCCGTGGCTCCCGGGCTTCCCGGCTCATATCCCTTGCTCCTTCAGGCAGTCGAGGCGTTCCAGGCAGTGGTGGACGGCGAACGGGGCCTGGCGGAGCGGGTCCGGCAGGCGCCGCCGAGTTCCGGCTCCGCGTCAGGCGCCGAAGTCGAAGGTCGCCGGGTCGGGGCCGAGACGCTTTTCCTCGTCGAGCGCGGCGAAGGCCGCCAGGTCGTCGGCGTCCAGCTCGAAGTCGAAGACGTCGAGGTTCTCCGCGATCCGGGACGGCGTCACCGACTTGGGAATTACGACATTGCCGATCTGGAGGTGCCAGCGCAGCACCACCTGGGCCGGGGTCCTGCCGTGCTTGCGGGCCACGGCGACCACCGTCGGGACCTCCAGCAGGCCCTTGCCCTGGCCGAGCGGCGACCACGCCTCGGTCGCGACGGAGTGCCGGGCGTGGAAGGCGCGGGACGCCTCCTGCTGGAGCTGCGGGTGGAGCTCGATCTGGTTGACGGCCGGGACGACCGAGGTCTCGCCGATCAGGCGCTCAAGGTGCTCGGGAAGGAAGTTGGAGACGCCGATCGCCTTGGCGCGGCCGTCCGCGTAGATCTTCTCGAAGGCCTTGTACGTGTCCAGGTACGCGTCCTTGGCCGGCAGCGGCCAGTGGATCAGGTACAGGTCGACGTAGTCCAGGCCGAGCTTCGCCAGCGATGCGTCGAAGGCGCGCAGCGTGGAATCGTAACCCTGCTCCGTGTTCCAGAGCTTCGTCGTGACGAACAGCTCGTCACGGGCGACACCGCAGGAGGCGATGGCCTTTCCGGTGCCCGTCTCGTTCTCGTAGATCGCGGCCGTGTCGATGGAGCGGTACCCGGCCCGGATCGCGGTCCCGACAGCCTTCTCGGCCTCGTCGTCAGGCACCTGCCAGACGCCGAAACCGAGCTGGGGCATCTCGACGCCGTTGTTCAGGGTGAGGGAAGGGGCCTTGCTCACGAGCGATCGATCCTTACGTCGTCGGTTGGTACTTCCCCCCGTCAACGATCCCGGGGCCCCGCGCATTCCCGTCAGCGGTAAAGCGCTTCGACCTCCACCGCGTACGCCGCCTCGATCGCCTTGCGCTTGAGTTTGAGCGAGGGGGTCAGCAACCCGTGCTCCTCGCTGAACTGGCGGGCCAGTATCCGGAACGTACGGATCGACTCGGGCTGCGAGACCAGTGTGTTCGCGGCCACCACCGCGCGCCGCACCTCCGTCTCCAGGTCGGGATCGCGCACCAGGTCGGCCGGGGCCAGCGGCGGCTTGTTGCGCATATGGAGCCAGTGGTCCACAGCATCCTGGTCCAGGGTGACGAGGGCCGCGATGTACGGTCTGTCGTTGCCGACGACGATGCACTGCGCCACCAGCGGATGGGCCCGTACCCGCTCCTCCAGGCCGGTCGGCGACACGCTCTTGCCGCCCGACGTGACCAGGATCTCCTTCTTCCGCCCGGTGATCGTCAGGTAGCCGTCCCCGTCCAGCGCGCCGATGTCCCCCGTGGCCAGCCAGCCCTCGCGCAGTACGGCTTCGGTGGCCCCGGGGTCGTTCAGATAGCCGGAGAAGATCTGGGGGCCGTGCAGCCAGATCTCCCCGTCGTCCGCGATGTGGACCGTCGTACCGGGCAGGGGAAGCCCCACCGTGCCGAAGCGGGTGCGCTCGGGCGGGTTCGCGGTCGCGGCCGCCGTCGTCTCGGTGAGCCCGTACCCCTCGAAGATCGTCACGCCCGCGCCCGCGAAGAACAGGCCCAGCCGCCGGTCCATGCCCGAGCCGCCGGACATCGCGTGCCGCACGCGCCCGCCCATGGCCTCGCGCACCTTCGCGTACACCGCCTTCTCGAAGAACTGGTGCTGGAGCCGGAGCGCGGCGGAGGGCCCGGGGCCGGTGCCGAAGGCGCGGTGCTCCTGCGCCTCGGCGTACCGCACCGCCACCTCGACGGCCTTGTCGAAGACCCCGGCCTTCCCGCCCGCCTCCGCCGCCCGGCGCGCGCCGTCGCAGACCTTCTCGAAGATGTACGGCACGGCCAGGATGAACGTGGGCCGGAACGCCAGCAGGTCCGGCATCAGCGCCTGCGCCGCGAGCACGGGCTGATGCCCGAACCTGACCCGCCCGCGCACCGCCGCGACCTCGACCATCCGCCCGAAGACGTGCGCGAGCGGCAGGAACAGCAACGTCGCCGCCCCGTCGCCCGGTCCGGAGCGGAACACCGGTTCCCAGCGGGCCAGCAGGGTGTCGCACTCGTACATGAAGTTGGCGTGCGTGATCACACAGCCCCTGGGCCGGCCCGTGGTGCCGGACGTGTAGACCACCGTCGCCACGGAATCCGGCGTCACCGCCCGCCGGTGACGGTGCACCACCTCGTCGTCGATGTCCGCGCCGGCCAGGACCAGTTCCGCTTCGGCGCCCGCGTCCAGCTGCCACAGGCGCCCCAGCATCGGCAGCCGGTCGATCACCGAGCCGACGGTCATCGCGTGGTCCTCGTGCTCGACCACGCAGGCCGTCACCCCGGCGTCGTACAGCGTCCAGAAGACCTGGTCGGCGGAGGCGGTGGGGTAGACCGGCACCGGCTGGGCCCCGACCGTCCAGAGCGCGAAGTCGAAGAGGGTCCACTCGTAGCGTGTACGTGACATGATCGCGACGCGGTCGCCGAACCGCACGCCGTGCGCCAGCAGCCCCTTGGCGACGGCCAGCACCTCGTCACGGAACCGGCCCGCCGTCACGTCCTGCCACTGCCCGTCCTCGCCCTTGCGTCCGAGCGCGACACGGTGCGGGTCCTGCTCGGCGTGGTCGAAGACGGCGTCCGCCAGTCCGCCGACCGGAGGCGCCGTCACCAGGGGTGGAACAGTGAACTCGCGCAATGACTACTCCTCGTGGCGCTCCGCACAGCGCCGGTGACGGTACCCCACGGTGCCTGGGCGCGGGAGAGGGCACGGAATCCGAATTCATCTGGATATGCGTCGGTCAACAGGTGAAATCCGGTCACAGCGGGAAGGCCCGGACGCTCTCCCGAGGACGGAGTGAGCACGGTGCGCGGGAATCTCCACGGAATCTGTACGCGCGCTGCGCATTCGCACTCCCCGGTTCCGCCTGCGCCCGGCTGCGCCCGCCTGCGTCCGGCTGCGTCCGTCCTCGCCCGTCCGCCTCACCGCGGACCGGCCGGAGGCCGGTGCAGCCGGTCGCCGCCCGCCAGGATCGCCGCCGCCAGCGCGTCCGCCGCCTCCTGGGCGGCGGCCCGTCCGCGGCCGTGCAGCAGGACGAAGTCCACGCCGCCGAGCTCCGGCAGGCCCGCCTTCGCCGGTACGGGGGCCAGACCCGGCGGGATCAGGCCCCGGGTGTGGGCCATGACGCCGAGCCCCGCGCGGGCCGCCGCGATCAGGCCGCTGAGGCTGCCGCTCGTGCAGGCGATGCGCCAGGGGCGGCCGTCCTCCTCCAGCACCTCCAGGGCGCGGGCCCGGGTGATGCCGGGCGGCGGAAAGACGATCAGCGGCACCGGGCGGTCGGGGTCGAGGCGCAGGGACGGCGCGCCGATCCACGTCAGCGTCGACTGCCACACCAGCTCGCCGTGGGTGTCGCCGGGCCGCCGCTTGGCCAGGACCAGATCGAGCCGGCCCGCCTCCAGCTGCCGGTGCAGGGTGCCGGACAGCTCGACGGTCAGTTCCAGTTCCACCTCGGGGTGGTCCCGGCGGAACGACTCCAGGATTTCGGGCAGCCGGGTCAGTACGAAGTCCTCCGACGCGCCGAAGCGCAGCCGCCCCCGCAACCGGGTGCCGGTGAAGAAGGCCGCGGCCCGCTCGTGGGCGCGCAGGATCGTACGGGCGAAACCGAGCATCGCCTCGCCGTCCTGCGTCAGTTCCACCCGGTGCGTGTCGCGGGTGAACAGCCGGCGCCCCGTGGCCTCCTCCAGCCGGCGCACGTGCTGGCTCACCGTGGACTGGCGCAGGCCGAGGCGCCGGGCGGCCCGGGTGAAACTCAGGGTCTGGGCGACCGCCAGGAAGGTGCGGAGCTGGGTGGGCTCGTACATGGGACGAGCGTACTTCCCGTCATCGTCAACCGTGATGACAGTGAGTTCGGTGTGCGGGATTCCCGATCGCGGGGAGGAGGAGGAACATGGGGCGGGCACGTATCGCCCGAGAGCAAGCAAGTGGAGCCAATGAGTCGCCGCACGTCGTTTCAGCCGCCGTCCTGGCTGCCGGTCGATCCGTACATCCTGATGCTCATCGGGACGGTCGTCCTCGCGGCACTGCTGCCGGCGTCCGGCACGGCCGCCGAAGCGGTGGGCGGGGTTTCGACCGGGGCGGTCGCGCTGCTGTTCTTCCTGTACGGCGCGCGGCTCTCCACCCGTGAGGCACTCGACGGACTCCGGCACTGGCGCCTGCACCTGACGGTCCTGGTCTGTACGTTCGCGCTCTTCCCGCTGCTCGGTCTCGCGGCGGGGGGCCTCGTCCCGTACGTCCTCACCCCTCAGCTGTACGGCGGCCTCCTCTTCCTCTGCCTGGTCCCCTCGACCATCCAGTCCTCGATCGCCTTCACCTCGATCGCACGCGGCAACGTGCCGGCGGCGATCTGCGCGGGCTCCTTCTCCAGCCTCGTCGGGATCTTCCTGACCCCGCTGCTCGCCGCGCTGCTGATCGGCGGCGGGGGCGGCTTCTCGGCGGACTCGCTGCTCAGGATCGTGCTCCAGCTGCTGGTGCCGTTCGCGGCGGGCCAGCTCCTGCGCCGGTGGGTCGGCGGATTCCTGGTGCGGCACAAGAAGGCACTCGGGTACGTGGACCGCGGCTCGATCCTGCTCGTCGTCTACACCGCGTTCAGCCAGGGCGTGACCGAGGGCGTCTGGCACCGGGTGAGCCCGGGTCGGCTCGGCGTGCTGGTGGGGGTGGAGGCGGTGCTGCTCGCGGTGATGCTGACGCTGAGCTGGTACGGGGCGAAGCGGCTCGGCTTCGGGCGCGCGGACCGGATCGCGATCCAGTTCGCCGGGTCGAAGAAGTCGCTGGCGGCGGGGCTTCCCATGGCGAGCGTGCTGTTCGGGGCGGAGGCGAGCCTGGCCGTACTGCCGCTGATGCTGTTCCACCAGATGCAGCTGATGGTGTGCGCGGTGATCGCGAAACGGCGTTCACGGGACGCGGACACGGACGCGGACGCGCTGCGGTCGGTGCCTTCGGCAACGGCGCCGGGGTGAGGTCCCGCGGAGCTTTTCCCCGCCCCGGACCCCGCTCCTCCGAGGACACACACCCGCAGGGCGTCCGGGAGACCGGGGCCCCGATCCCCTCTTCCCTGTTTCGGGAAGGGGCGGGCAGGGGACAGCGCCGCGGGCAACCCGCACCGCACCGCACCCGCACTCCCACAAGAGGCCGCCGCACCTGGCAAGATCGTCAAGTGACTTCCGCGATACGTCCCTTCGGTCCCCGCCCCTGCGCCCTCACCGTGTGCCGCGGCTGCTGCTGCGGCGACGCCCGCAAGAACCCGGGTACGGACCACGAGGGCCAGCTGCGCCGCCTGCGCGACGCGGCCACCGCGTCCGGCGGGACGCTCGCCGTACGTACCAGCGACTGCCTCGGCCCGTGCGGACAGGCCAACGTCGTGGTCGTCCAGCCCTCCACCGAGGGCCGCAGGAGAGGCGGCCGCGCCGCCTGGATCGGCTGGGCGCTGGACGACGACTGCACGGACGACATCCTGGCCTGGGTCGCGGCCGGCGGCCCCGGCGTCGCGAAGCCCCCGGCCACCCTCGCGCTCCAGTTCATCCCGCCCCCGGCGGAGGCCGGGCAGCGGGCGCGAGGCAGGCGCGGGCAGCGCTGAAGCGCAAGAACGGAGAGGCCCGGCCGGCGCAGGGGGCGCTCCCCGCGCCGGCCGGGCCCGTATTCCGTAACCCGTGTCGCGGGGCGCGTCAGACCCCGGAGGGCAGGGCGATGCGCTCGTCGCCCGCGTACACGTTCATGTTCGGCCCGCGCAGGAAACCGACCAGCGTCAGGCCCGTCCCGGCCGCCAGGTCCACGGCCAGCGACGAAGGCGCCGAGACCGCCGCGAGGACCGGGATCCCGGCCATCACCGCCTTCTGGGCGAGTTCGAACGACGCCCGGCCGGAAACCAGCAGCACCGCACGGGACAGCGGCAGACGCCCGTCCATGAGCGCCCGGCCCACCAGCTTGTCGACCGCGTTGTGGCGGCCCACGTCCTCCCGTACGTCGAGCAGCTCGCCCCTCTCCGAGAAGAGCGCGGCGGCGTGCAGCCCCCCGGTCCTGTCGAACACCTGCTGCGCCGCCCGCAGCCGGTCGGGGAGGCCGGCGAGCAGCTCGGGCGTCAGCCGTACCGGGGGAGTGTCCGCGATCGGGAAGCGGGCCGTGGTCCGTACGGCGTCGAGACTCGCCTTGCCGCACAGCCCGCACGACGACGTCGTGTAGACGTTGCGCTCCAGCGTGATGTCGGGGACGGGCACACCGGGCGCCAGCTTCACGTCCACCACGTTGTACGTGTTCGCACCTCCCCCGCTCTCGGCTTCGCCCGAGCGGGAGGGGTCCCCTCCCGTCGCCCCCGCGCAGTACACGATCGACTGCAGGTCGTCGGCGGCCCCCAGCACCCCCTCGCTCACCAGGAACCCCGCCGCCAGCGCGAAGTCGTCGCCCGGCGTCCGCATCGTGATGGCCAGCGGCTTGCCGTTCAGGCGGATTTCGAGCGGCTCCTCGGCGACCAGCGTGTCCGGCCGGGCGCTCACCACCCCGTCCCTGACGCGGATGACGCGGCGGCGCTCGGTGACCCGTCCCATGGTGATCAGTCCCACTCACTTCTTCGTGATCTTCATGATCAGTGCTGTCGTACGTGCGGGTGGCCGGACCGGCCCTTGATGCACAGACTGCCGTGGGTCACCGGGTTGTCGTGCGGCGAGGTGGCCTTGGCGATCTCATTGTCCTGCACGTGCAGGGTGAGGTCGCAGCCGGTCCGCGCAGGAATGGGCTTCCGGGCCGAGGAAGACGCAGCCGACGGGTCCGGCCTCGGCCGGGTCGTCGGTCGCCGCGGGCTGCGGGTCACGGGCCGCGGGCGATGAGGCGGACCTCGGCGCCCGCGCGGTGGAGCGGGTAGAGGTGAGGGAATATTGTCTACAGTATGCTTTCGGGGGGTGCGGGGGGCGTCGTCAGCAGGAAGCTCCAAAGAGTCGGGAGCGAATCCTGTCGGTTCACTTGCCCCCGTACCGGTGAGTCACAAAGAAGACTGGGCCGTTCCGACTGTCCGCAAAGAGGGGTGGAACCGCCAATGACCGGCTCACGAGTCGTCGCGCTCGGGCACTATCAGCCTGCCAAGGTGCTCACCAACGACGATCTGGCGGCCATGGTCGACACCAGCGACGAGTGGATCACCAGCCGCGTGGGCATCAGGACCCGCCATGTCGCCGGGCCCGACGAGCCCGTCGACGAGCTCGCCGCGCACGCCGGTGCCAAGGCCCTCGCCGCCGCGGGCCTCACCCCCGCCGACATCGACCTCGTCCTGGTCGCCACCTCCACCGCGATCAACCGCTCCCCGAACATGGCCGCTCGCGTCGCGGCCCGCCTCGGCATGCCGTCACCCGCCACGATGGACCTCAACGTCGTCTGCTCGGGGTTCACCCACGCCCTCGCGACGGCCGACCACGCGGTACGGGCCGGCTCCTCCACCCGCGCCCTGGTCATCGGCGCCGACAAGATGGCCGAGATCGCCGACTGGACCGACCGCACGACCTGCGTGCTCGTCGGCGACGGCGCGGGCGCCGCGGTCGTCGAGGCGTGCGCCGAGGACGAGGAGCCGGGGATCGGCCCGGTGCTCTGGGGCTCGGTGCCGGAGATGGGCCACGCCGTACGCATCGAGGGCACGCCCCCGCGCTTCGCCCAGGAGGGCCAGTCGGTCTACCGCTGGGCCACCACCCAGCTGCCGCCCATCGCCCGCAAGGTGTGCGAGCGGGCCGGGGTGACGCCGGAGGAACTGGCGGCGGTCGTCCTGCACCAGGCGAACCTGCGGATCATCGAGCCCGTCGCGCAGAAGATCGGCGCGGTCAACGCGGTGATCGCCCGCGATGTCGTCGAGTCGGGCAACACCTCGGCGGCCAGCATCCCGATGGCCCTGTCCAAGCTCGTCGAGCGCGGTGAGATCGAGTCCGGCGCGCCGGTGCTGCTCTTCGGCTTCGGCGGGAACCTCTCGTACGCGGGCCAGGTCATCCGCTGCCCGTGACGCCGTACCACCCGTGACGCCCGTACCACCAGTGACGCCCGTACCGCCCGTGACGCGCCGTGCCCGGACCCCGGCGCCATCGGGGACCGGGCGCGGTGCCGCTCGGGCGGTTTTCCGGCGGGGCGGTGTCAGTACGGCTTCGCGACCGCCGTGCGGGTCGTCCGCCGGAGCGCGGGCACCGGCGCGTCGCTCGGGTCGCCCACCCGCGCCCCCTGCGCGGGCGTCACGGTGCGGCCGTCCCCGCCCACGCCGGTCGGGTGGGCGCCCGGCCCGGAGTCCGGCACCGACGTGCGGACGCCGTGGACGTGAGCCCCTTCCCCGACCGGGACCGGGACGTAGTCCTGCCAGGACGCGGTGCCGCCGGGCGCGGCGCGCGGCCGGTCCGCCTCGACGCCCTTCGCCCCGCACCGTGATCCGCACCGCCCAGGCGTCCGGTTCGGCGCTGAAACCGCGGTGCCAGGTGCCACCGTCGGCGGGCACCGCCTTCTCCAGGGAGAACGGCGGCGGGTCCGGCGGGCCGGGCGCGGCGGCCGGTGCGGTCCGCATGCCGGGAGGCACCGGGAGGCACCTGGAGGCACCTCGTTCCGTGCGGTCGGTGCTGCCGGATTCGAGGCCGTGGGCCGCTGGGGCGATGACCGACACGCACCCGGGGCGGCGAGGATCTCGGCGTGGGTGAGGATTGTGCTCGGTAGACTGTAGACGATAGCCAATTACCGCTCGCCGATGTCGGCCAGGAGGGGATCGCGATGCCGTCCGCGGGACTGCCGCAAGGGGCCGTGCCGAAGCTGGAGAGGCCGGGGCCGCTCCGCGAGCGCGTGTACGAGGCGCTGCTCGAACTCATCACGACCCGGGCCCTGCGGCCCGGCCAGCATTTGATCGAGAGCGAGCTCGCCGGGCACCTGGGGGTGTCCCGGCAGCCGGTGCGCGAGGCGTTGCAACGGCTCAACACCGAGGGGTGGGTCGATCTGCGGCCCGCACAGGGCGCGTTCGTGCACGAGCCCACCGAGGAGGAGGCCGACCAGCTCCTCTCCGTCCGTACGCTCCTGGAGGCGGAGGCGGCCGGACTCGCCGCCGCCAACGCGGGGTCCGCCGGTATCGCAGCCCTCGAAGAGGTGTGCGCCCGGGGCGAGCGGGCCGTCGCCGAGGGCGACGTGGACCTCGCCGTGTCGCTCAACGCCCAGTTCCACGCCCAGGTCATGGAACTGGCGGGCAATGCCGTCCTCGGTGAACTGGCGGCGCAGGTGGGCCGGCGCGTCCGCTGGTACCACACGCCCGTCGCCCGGCAGCGCGGCAAGCAGTCCTGGACCGAGCACCGCGCGCTGATCGCCGCGATCTCCGACCGCGACGAGCGGCGCGCCACCGAGGTCATGCGGGCGCACACCGAGCACACCCGTACGGCCCACCACCAGCGCGAGGCCCGGTAGTCCGCGCGCCGGCAGCCCCACGCCGGCAGTCCGCGGGGCCCGGGGCGGAGTTCCCGGGCCCCGCGGACTGCCCGGGAAACCGCCTTTGTCCTCGGTGTGGAGAAAGTTGAGGCGGATTCCTGCTCAACTTCTTCCCACTCCCGGCACCCGCTGCTACGTTCCCCTCCAAAGCACGACGGAGAACGGCCGACAGGCAGGGAGGGGCATGTGAGGCGGATGACGGCGCGACCCGCGAACGCGCACCAGGCGCGACTGCTCCGCCTGCTGCGTGACGGCGGACCCAACTCCCGTGCCCAGCTGGGGGATCAGGTCGACCTCTCCCGTTCGAAACTCGCCGTCGAGGTGGACCGGCTGCTCGACACCGGCCTGGTCGTGGCCGACGGCCTCGCCGCCTCGCGCGGCGGCCGCCGCTCGCACAACATCCGGCTCGCGCCCGGCCTGCGCTTCCTCGGCGTCGACATCGGCGCCACCTCGATCGACGTGGCCGTCACCAACGCGGAACTGGAGGTGCTCGGCCACCTCAACCACCCCATGGACGTACGGGAAGGCCCGGTCGCCGTCTTCGAACAGGCCCTCGCCCTGGCCGCCAAGCTCAGGGCGTCCGGCCTCGCCGAGGGCTTCGACGGGGCGGGCATCGGCGTACCGGGCCCGGTCCGCTTCCCGGAGGGCGTGCCGGTCGCGCCGCCGATCATGCCCGGCTGGGACGGCTTTCCCGTACGCGAGGCGCTCAGCCAGGAACTGGGCTGCCCCGTCATGGTCGACAACGACGTGAACCTGATGGCGATGGGGGAGCAGCACGCCGGTGTCGCACGCTCCGTCGGCGACTTCCTCTGCGTCAAGATAGGCACCGGTATCGGCTGCGGCATCGTCGTCGGCGGCGAGGTCTACCGCGGTACGACCGGCAGCGCCGGCGACATCGGCCACATCCAGGTCGAACCGGAAGGCCGCGCCTGCGCCTGCGGCAACAAGGGATGTCTGGAAGCCCACTTCAGCGGCGCCGCGCTCGCCCGCGACGCCGAGGACGCGGCCCGCTCCGGCAGCTCGCCCGAACTGGCCGTGCGGCTCGAAGCGGCGGGACGGCTCACGGCCGCCGACGTCGCCGCGGCCGCGGCGGCCGGCGACGCCGCCTCGCTCGACCTCATCCGCGAGGGCGGCAACCGCGTCGGCCAGGTCATCG
The DNA here is from genome assembly GCF_039533765.1 of Streptomyces enissocaesilis. Classification (NCBI taxonomy): domain Bacteria; kingdom Bacillati; phylum Actinomycetota; class Actinomycetes; order Kitasatosporales; family Streptomycetaceae; genus Streptomyces; species Streptomyces enissocaesilis. The sequence continues at coordinate 63,573 of NZ_BAAAUD010000053.1, forward strand.
CCGGACTCGTCAGCTTCTTCAACCCCGGCCTCGTGGTGATCGGCGGCGGGGTGACCGGCCTCGGCCACACCCTGCTCGCCAGCGTCCGCACCCAGGTCTACCGCCAGTCGCTGCCCCTGGCGACCGGCAACCTGCCCATCGTCCTGGGCGAGTTGGGGCCCACCGCCGGCGTGATCGGCGCGGCCAGGCTCATCAGCGACCACCTGTTCTCGCCTGCCTGAACCCGGGCGGCGCCCGTAGGACCCGTACGACACGTAGGACCCGTACGACCGGTACGACCCGCACAGCACCGACAACCGCACCCGGGCGGCTTCGCCGTGCCCGGATCCGCCCTGCCCAGATCCGCTCCGACCTGCTTCTGACCTGATCCTGCCCTGCTCGCTCACCGGCCGCCGCACCAGCCGAGGGGAACCGTCATGGCACCACCGCAAGCAGCTCCACCCCTTCTTCTCACGATGTCCGGCATCACCAAGTCCTTCCCCGGCGTCCGCGCCCTCGACGGCGTCGACCTGGAGGTCCAGGCGGGCGAGGTCCACTGCCTCCTCGGCCAGAACGGCGCCGGCAAGTCCACCCTCATCAAGGTCCTCGCGGGCGTACACCAGCCCGACGACGGCGAGATCACCTGGCAGGGCGCCGAGGTCGCCCTCAAGTCCCCCATCGCCGCCATGCGCCTGGGCATCGCCACCATCTACCAGGAACTCGACCTGGTGGAGGGCCTGTCGGTCGCCGAGAACATCTTCCTCGGCCACGAGCCGACCACCGCCGGCTTCGTCGTACGGGGCAAGGAGGCCCGCGCGTCCGCGACCGCCCTGCTGAGGCGTCTCGGCCACCAGGAGATCGACTCCGGCTCCCTCGTCGGATCGCTCTCCGCCGCCCAGCAGCAGATCGTCTCCATGGCGCGGGCCCTCTCCCACGACGTACGGCTCATCGTGATGGACGAGCCGTCCGCCGCCCTCGACCCCGACGAGGTCGAGAACCTCTTCCGCATCGTCGCGGCGCTCACCGCGGACGGTGTCGCCGTCGTCTACATCTCCCACCGGCTGGAGGAGATCCGGCGCATCGGCGACCGCGTGACCGTGCTCAAGGACGGACGCGCGGTCGCGGTCGGACTGCCCGCCAAGACCACCCCGACACGCGAGGTCGTCTCCCTGATGACCGGCCGCGACGTCGGGTACGTCTTTCCCGGGCGGGCGGCGGACACCGGCGGGGCCACGGCCGCCCCACCCGTGCTGCGGGTCGAAGGACTCGCCAGGGAAGGGGAGTTCGCGGCCCTCGACCTCGACGTCCGCCCGGGTGAGATCGTCGGCCTCGCCGGTCTCGTCGGTTCCGGGCGCTCGGAAGTGCTGGAGACGATCTACGGAGCGCGCAGGCCCAGCGCCGGCCGCGTCCTCGTCGACGGACAGCCCCTGCGCCCCGGCAGCGTCCGCGCCGCCGTGCGCGCGGGCATCGGACTGGCCCCCGAGGAACGCAAGGCCCAGGGCCTGCTGATGCTCGAATCCGTCACCCGCAACGTGTCCGTGTCGACCCTGTCCCGCTTCTCGCGCGGCGGCTGGCTCGACCGTACGGCCGAACGCGGGGCCGCGCAGGCCGCCACCCGCGAGCTGTCCCTGCGCCCCGACAACCCCGACGCCCCCGTCCGCACCCTCTCCGGCGGCAACCAGCAGAAGGCCGTACTCGCCCGCTGGCTGCTGCGCGGCTGCCGGGTGCTGCTGCTCGACGAACCGACGCGCGGCGTCGACGTCGGGGCGCGCGCCGAGCTGTACGCCGTGATCCGCAGGCTGGCCGACGAGGGCCTCGCCGTACTCCTCGTATCCAGCGAAGTCCCGGAAGTCCTGGGGCTCGCCGACCGGGTGCTCGTCCTCAGGGAAGGGCGCGTCGTCCACACGGCGCCCGCCCGGGAACTCGACGAACACCGTGTACTCGACCTTGTGATGGAAGGGAGCCCGACGCCATGACGCAGCCCGTCCCGTCGGCGCAGCAGCAGCAGGACGGACCGGTCGTCACCCCGGCCGGGCCGCCCCCCGAGCAGCCGGCCCGGCGCAAGTTCGGGCTGCGCCTCGACGTACGCAACCTGTCGCTGCTCGGCGTACTCGCCGTCCTCGTCGTCGTCGGGGGCATCACCAAGCCCGACCAGTTCCTGGACGGCAGCAACCTCCAGCTCGTCCTCACCCAGGCGTCCGTCATCGGCGTCGTCACCGTCGGCATGACCTTCGTCATCACCAGCGGCGGCATCGACCTGTCGGTGGGCGCGATCGTGGCGCTCGCCTCGGTGTGGGCGACGACGCTCGCGACCCAGGAGTACGGTTTCGCGGGCATCCTCTTCACGGCGGTGGTGGTCGGGCTCGCCTGCGGGCTCGTCAACGGGCTGCTCATCGCGTACGGCGGGATGGTGCCGTTCATCGCGACGCTCGCCATGCTGGCGTCGGCCCGCGGCCTCGCCCTGCAGATCACCGACGGCAAGACGCAGATTGTCACCGTCGAATCGGTGCTCGACCTGGGCATTCCCGACGCGTACGTGCTCGGCGTACCGCCGCTGGTCTGGGTGTTCGCCGTCGTCACCGTCGTCGGCTGGCTGCTGCTCAACCGCACCACCTTCGGCCGGCGCACGGTCGCGGTCGGCGGCAACGCCGAGGCGGCCAGGCTCGCCGGCATCGACGTACGGCGCCAGCGCCTCTACCTCTACCTGCTGTCCGGACTGTGCTGCGGCATCGCGGCCTTCCTGCTGATCGTCCTGTCCGGCTCGGGACAGAACACCAACGGCAACCTGTACGAACTCGACGCCATCGCGGCGGCGATCATCGGCGGGACGCTGCTCAGCGGCGGCCGGGGCACGATCGTGGGCTCCGTGCTCGGCGTCCTCGTCTTCACCACGATCACCAACATCTTCGCGCTCAACAACCTGCAGAGCGACGTACAGCAGATCGCCAAGGGCGCGATCATCGTCGCCGCCGTACTGGTCCAGCGCCGCACCGCGCGCCACGGCGAGGGCTGACCCCGCCCCCTGCTCCCCCCGTACTCGTACGACCTGACCTGAAGGGTTGGAACCGTCATGCCAGAAACCAGTCGCAGAGGACTGCTCTTCGGCACCGCGGCCGTGTCCGCGGGCGCCCTGCTCACCGCCTGCACCAGCAACGAGCCGAAGAAGAAGGAGCCGGCCGTCAACGACGAGCCGGCCGCCGCCGAGGACAAGCCCGGCAAGCCGGTCACCATCGGGTTCGCGGGTCCGCAGGCCGACCACGGCTGGCTCAACGCCATCAACGAGAACGCCAAGTCGCGCGCCGAGAAGTACTCCGAGGTGACCCTGGAGATCACCGAGGGGTCGAACGACACCGCGGCGCAGATCGGCCAGGTCCAGACGCTGATCAACAAGAAGGTCGACGTACTGGTGATCCTGCCGGCCGACGGCAAGGCGCTCACCCAGGTCGGCCTCCAGGCGATGAAGGCGGGCATCCCCGTCGTCAACCTGGACCGGATCTTCGCGTCGCCGCAGGCCTACCGCTGCTGGATCGGCGGCGACAACTACGGCATGGGGCTCAACGCCGGCAACTACATCGGCGAGCAGCTCAAGGACAAGAAGAACGCCAAGGTGGTGGAGCTGGCCGGCCTCGACAACCTGGAACTGACCAAGCAGCGCAGCCAGGGCTTCGCGGACGCCCTCAAGAACTACCCCAACATCGAGCGCGTCGCCCGCCAGGCGGCCGACTTCACCGTCGAGTCCGGCCAGGCCAAGATGGCGCAGCTGCTCCAGGCGCAGAAGCAGTTCGACGCGCTGTGGAACCACGACGACGACCAGGGCGTGGGCGCCCTGCGCGCCATCCAGCAGGCCGGGCGCGACGACTTCATGATGGTCGGAGGGGCCGGGGCGAAGGCCGCGATGGACGCCATCAAGGCGGACAACAGCGTGCTGAAGGCCACCGTCCTCTACCCGCCCACCATGGCCGCGTCCGCCATCGACCTGGCGCGCGCGCTCGGCCAGGGCAAGGGCGTGGGCGGTATGTCGGAGCTGGAGATCCCGGCGTCGATCACCCTCTACTCGGCCGTCGTCACCAAGGACAACGTCGACCAGTACCTGCCGACCGGCTTCAGCTGACCGGGCCGCATCGCCAGCCCCCACCGTGCGCGTGACGAGTTCGACGAGGAGGAATCCGTATGGCCGGTAAGGAAGAGACGGAGACAGGTGCGCGGGCGGAGGCCGGGACCGCGTCCGGGGCGCCGCCGACGCTCGGCGTCGGCATGGTCGGATACGCGTTCATGGGAGCGGCCCACTCCCAGGGCTGGCGCACCGCGGGCCGCGTCTTCGACCTGCCGGCGCGGCCGGTCCTCGCGGCCGTCTGCGGACGCGACCGTACGGCCGTACGGGCGGCGGCGGACCAGCACGGGTGGGCCGCGGCCGAGACCGACTGGCGGGCCCTGATCGCCCGTGACGACGTGCAGATCGTCGACATCTGCACACCGGGCGACAGCCATGCGGAGATCGCCGTCGCCGCTCTGGAGGCGGGCAAGCACGTGCTGTGCGAGAAGCCGCTGGCCAACTCGGTCGCCGAGGCGGAGACCATGACGGCCGCCGCCGCACGCGCCCGGGCCCGCGGACAGGTGGCGATGGTCGGCTTCAACTACCGCCGGGTGCCCGCCATGATGTACGCCCGCCGGCTGATCGCGGAGGGCAGGCTCGGGGCGCTGCGGCACGTCCGCGTCACCTACCTCCAGGACTGGCTCGTCGACCCGGAGTTCCCGCTGACCTGGCGGCTCCAGCGGCAGCACGCGGGCTCGGGCGCGCTCGGCGACCTGGGCGCGCACATCGTGGACCTCGCGCAGTTCCTGGCGGGGGAGCCGCTGGTGGGCGTGTCCGCGCTGACCGAGACCTTCGTACGGTCCAGGCCCCTGCCCGCCGGGGCCACGGCGGGGCTCTCGGGGGCCGGGGGCGCCGAGGCGGGGCGCGGTGAGGTGACCGTCGACGACGCGGCGCTGTTCACGGGACGGCTCGCCTCGGGGGCGCTGGCCTCCTTCGAGGCGACACGGACGGCGGCGGGCCGCAAGAACGCGCTCCGCGTCGAACTCAACGGTGAGCGCGGTTCGCTGGCCTTCGACCTGGAGCGGCTGAACGAGCTGTCCTTCCACGACCACACCGAGCCGGCGGTCACCGCCGGGTTCCGCCGGATCCTGGTGACCGAGCCCGGGCACCCGTACCTGGAGGGGTGGTGGCCGCCCGGTCACGCCCTGGGGTACGAGCACACCTTCGTGCACCAGGCGCGCGACCTGGTGCACGCCATCGCCACCGGCACCGATCCGCAGCCGTCCTTCGCGGACGGGCTCCAGGTGCAGCGGGTGCTGGCGGCGGTGGAGGAGAGCGCCGAGAAGAACGCCGTCTACACACCCGTACCCCTGTAGGAGGTCGTCTCCGCATGCCACGTCCCTTCACACTCTTCACCGGCCAGTGGGCCGACCTGCCCCTGGAAGACGTCTGCCGGCTCGCCCGCGACTTCGGTTACGACGGGCTCGAACTCGCCTGCTGGGGAGATCACTTCGAGGTCGACAGGGCCCTGAACGAGCCCGGATACCTCGACGGGCGCCATGCCCTGCTGGACAAGTACGGGCTCACGTGCTGGGCCGTCTCCAACCACCTGGTGGGCCAGGCGGTCTGCGACGCGCCCATCGACGAGCGCCACCGGGCGATCCTGCCGGCGCGGATCTGGGGCGACGGCGAGCCCGAGGGGGTGCGGCGGCGGGCCGCGGCGGAGATGGCCGACACCGCGCGCGCCGCGGCGGCCTTCGGGGTCCGTACGGTCGTCGGCTTCACCGGGTCGTCCATCTGGCACCTGGTGGCGATGTTCCCGCCGGTGCCGCCGCACATGATCGAGCGGGGGTACGAGGACTTCGCCGAGCGCTGGAACCCGGTCCTGGACGTCTTCGACGCGGAGGGGGTGCGCTTCGCCCACGAGGTGCACCCCAGCGAGATCGCGTACGACTACTGGACGACGAAGCGGGCGCTGGAGGCGGTCGGGCACCGGCCTGCCTTCGGGCTGAACTTCGACCCGAGCCACTTCGTGTGGCAGGACCTGGACCCGGTCGGCTTCCTCTACGACTTCCGCGACCGGATCTACCACGTGGACTGCAAGGAAGCCCGCAAACGCCTCGACGGCCGCAATGGCCGCCTGGGCTCCCACCTGCCCTGGGGCGACCCGCGCCGCGGCTGGGACTTCGTCTCCGCCGGACACGGTGACGTCCCGTGGGAGGACGTCTTCCGGATGCTGCGCTCGATCGGGTACGAGGGACCGGTCTCGGTGGAGTGGGAGGACGCCGGCATGGACCGCCTCACCGGAGCCCCGGAAGCGCTCGCCACGCTGAAGCGCTACGACTTCGACCCGCCGTCGGCCTCCTTCGACGCTGCGTTCGGGGGCGGCGACTAGGTTTCACACACGGGACGCCGGCCGTCCGGACGCGGCTTTGTCCTGCGTCGGGAGAAAGTTCAACTTACCCGCTGCGCAAGGGCTTTCCGTTCCGGACGAACGGAGTTACCGTCCCTGAGGTGTACAGGACATGAGTGGGTTCCGGTGTGACGGCGCGTTCCGGTTCCCCTTCCCGCGACAGAGAGCTTCCCCGCCCGGCGTGGTGCAGGACGAGCACCGCCCGGCCCGTTCCCGGAGGACACTCGTGCACAGGAAACGGCTCAGAGCCGGATCGGCCCGAAAGACCCTCGCACTCCTCACCGGCGGCCTCCTGGCCGCCACCTCACTGACCCTCACCGCCACCGCCGCCGAAAAGCCCGCACCGGGCAGCGGCGCCGCCCCGTCCGCCGCAGCCGCCGCCGAGGACTTCCAGCAGGTCACCCTCGCCAAGGGCGAGCCCGAGACGGGCGAACCCATGTCGCTCGCGGTGCTCCCCGACCGCAGCGTGCTGCACACCTCGCGCGACGGCGAGCTGCGGATGACCGACAGCGCGGGCAACACCCGCGTCGTCGGCACGATCCCGGTCTACTCGCACGACGAAGAGGGCCTCCAGGGCATCGGCATCGACCCGGGGTTCAGCGAGAACCGGCGGATCTACCTCTACTACGCGCCCCCGATGGACACCCCGGCGGGCGACGCCCCCGACGAGGGCACCGCCGCCGACTTCGCCAGGTTCGACGGCGTCAACCGGCTCTCACGCTTCGTGCTCAAGGCCGACGGCACCCTCGACAACGCCAGCGAGAAGAAGATCCTCGACGTACCCGCCACCCGTGGCATCTGCTGCCACGTCGGCGGCGACATCGACTTCGACGCGCAGGGCAACCTCTACCTGTCGACCGGTGACGACTCCAACCCCTTCGCCTCCGACGGCTACACCCCCATCGACGAACGCCCGGACCGCAACCCGGCGTACGACGCGCGCCGGACCTCGGGCAACACGAACGACCTGCGCGGAAAGATCCTCCGTATCAAGGTGAACGACGACGGCTCGTACGCGGTTCCCGAGGGCAACCTCTTCGCCCCCGGCACCGCGAAGACGCGCCCCGAGATCTACGCCATGGGCTTCCGCAACCCCTTCCGCTTCAGCGTCGACCAGGCCACCGGTGTGCTCTACGTCGGTGACTACGGCCCCGACGCCGGCGCCGCCGACCCCGAGCGCGGCCCGGCGGGACAGGTCGAGTTCGCCCGCGTCACCAAGCCCGGCAACTTCGGCTGGCCCTTCTGCACCGGCAAGAACGACGCCTACGTCGACTACGACTTCGCGACCAAGGAGTCCGGCGCCGAGTTCGACTGCGCCGCGCTCAAGAACACCTCGCCGCACAACACCGGCCTGACCGACCTGCCGCCCGCCCAGGAGGCCTGGATCCCGTACGACGGCGGATCGCTCCCCGAGTTCGGCTCCGGGTCCGAGTCCCCGATGGGCGGCCCCGTCTACCGGTACGACAAGGACCTCGACTCCCCGGTGAAGTTCCCCGAGGCGTACGACGGCGACTTCTTCGCGACCGAGTTCGGCCGGCGCTGGATCAAGCGCATCGAGCAGGACGCCGACGGCGCCGTGCAGTCCATCAACCCCGTGCCGTGGACCGGCACCCAGGTCATGGACTCGGCCTTCGGCCCCGACGGCGCGCTGTACGTCCTCGACTACGGCACCGCCTGGTTCGGCGGCAACGAGCACTCCGGCCTCTACCGCATCGAGAACGCCACCGACGGACACTCGCCGGTCGCGGAAGCCGCGGCGGACAAGACGTCGGGCCAGGCCCCGCTGCGCGTGCGGTTCTCGTCCGCCGGGACGACGGACTCCGACGGCGACGCCCTGAAGTACTCCTGGGCGTTCGGCGACGGCGGTACGTCGACGTCCGCCGACCCCACGTACACCTACAAGAGGAACGGCACGTACACCGCGACCGTCACCGCCAGGGACACCACGGGGCGGACCGGATCGGCGAGCGTGCGGATCGTCGTCGGCAACACCGCGCCCGAGGTGACCCTGGAACTGCCCGGTGACGGCCGGCTCTTCACCTTCGGCGACGAGGTGCCGTTCAGGGTGAAGGTCACCGACGCGGAGGACGGCGCCGTCGACTGCTCGAAGGTCAAGGTGTCGCACTTCCTCGGCCACGACAGCCACGGCCACAAGATCACCGAGGCGTTCGGCTGCTCCGGCACCATCAAGACCATCGCCGACGGCGAGCACGACCCGAACGCCAACATCTTCGGCGCGTTCGACGCGGAGTACACGGACAAGGGCGCAGGCGGCCAGGCCCCGCTCACCACCCACGACCAGGCCGTGGCACAGCCCAAGCACCGCCAGGCCGAGCACTTCTCGAAGTCCTCGGGCGTCACCGTCTTCAACAAGACGCCCGCACACGGCGGCAAGGCCGTCGGTGACATCGAGAACGGCGACTGGATCGCCTTCGCGCCGTACCGGATCGGCGACGCCACCTCCCTCACCGCGCGGATCTCGTCCGGCGGCGCGGGCGGCACGCTCGAGGTCCGCACCGGATCGCCCGACGGCAGGCTCGTCGGATCGACCGTCGTGCCGGTGACCGGCGGCTGGGAGACCTTCCAGGACGTCACCACCACCATCGAACGCCCCCCGGGCAGGACCACCACCCTCTACCTCGTCTTCAAGGGCGGCGCCGGAGCCCTCTACGACATCGACGACTTCACCTTCTCCACGGCGAAGAGCGACGCCACGCCCAAGAAGCGGGTCCTCGTCTTCTCCAAGACCGCCGGCTTCCGCCACGACTCCATCGGGGCGGGCATCACGGCCCTCAAGGAGCTCGGCGCGCAGCGCGGACTCGCCGTGGACGCCACCGAGGAGGCGAAGCAGTTCACCCCCGGGAACCTCGCCCGCTACGACGCGGTCGCCTTCCTCTCGACGACCGGTGACGTGCTGAACGCCGACCAGCAGACGGTCTTCGAACAGTACGTCGCCGACGGCGGCGGCTACCTGGGCATCCACGCCGCCGCCGACACCGAGTACGACTGGAAGTTCTACGGCGGACTCGTCGGCGCGCACTTCCACTCGCACCCGCAGATCCAGAAGGCGACCGTGCGGGTCGAGGACCACGACCACCCCGCCACCGCGCACCTGGACAGCAGCTGGCAGCGCACCGACGAGTGGTACAACTACCGCACCAACCCGCGTGGGCAGGCCCGCGTCCTGGCCACCCTCGACGAGACCAGCTACACCGGCGGCACCATGAAGGGCGACCACCCGATCGCCTGGTGCCAGCCGTACGAGGGCGGACGCTCCTTCTACACCGGCGGCGGGCACACCAAGGAGTCGTACGCCGAACCGGCCTTCCGCAAGCACCTGCTGGGCGGAATGCTCTACGCCACCGGGATCGCCAAGGCCGACTGCAAGCCCGCCAAGGGCTACCGGCCGCTCTTCAACGGCGAGACCCTCGACGGATGGAAGCAGGCGGGCCCCGGTTCCTTCGAGATCAAGGACCGCACGCTGAACTCCGTCGGCGGCCTGGGCCTGCTCTGGCACCAGTCCAAGGAGTTCACGTCCTACTCCCTGAAGCTCGACTGGAAGACGGCCGGTGACGACAACTCCGGTGTCTTCGTGGGCTTCCCGGCCTCCGACGACCCGTGGTCGGCCGTCGAGAAGGGGTACGAGATCCAGATCGACGCGACGGACGCCCCGGACCGTACCACCGGGTCCGTGTACGGCTTCAAGGCGGCGAACACCGCCGCACGGGACGCCGCGCTCAACCCGCCGGGGGAGTGGAACGCGTACGAGATCAGGGTCGAGGGAGAGCGGCTGCGCGTCTTCCTCAACGGAGTGAAGATCAACGACTTCACGAACACCGACCCCGCGCGGAGCCTGGCCCAGGGACACATCGGCATCCAGAACCACGGTGCCGGTGACGACGTCTCGTTCCGCAACATCAAGGTCAAGGAGCTGCCGGCGGCGAACGGCTCCTAGCTCCTCGTCCGGCACGACCGCCAGGACCGGTGGCGGGCGGGAGCACGCCGAGCCCCCGCCCGCCACCCTCTGGCACGTGTGTACTTCCCCATCTCTTCACCGCTCTGGCAGGGAGGCAGCCCGTGACCACCCCATCCGAAGGCACAACGGCGCACACGGCACGGACCGGAGTGTGGTTCGTCGGAGCGCGAGGTTCCGTCGCCACGACCGCCGTCGCGGGCTGCGCGGCGCTCACCGCGGGGCTCCACGCGGCGGACGGCATGGTCACCGAGACCCCGCCGTTCGCCGGGAGCGGCCTTCCGCCGCTCTCCTCCCTCGTCTTCGGCGGGCACGACACGGCGAGCTGCCCCCTGCCCAAACGGGCCGAGGAACTGGAGGCGGGCGGCGTCCTGCCGCACGGCCTGGCCTCGGCCGTACGCAGCGAACTGACCGCGGCGGAAGGGGAGATCCGGACCGGCGGCCCGCTGCCGGGCGACACGCGGGGCGACGAGGAACTCATCGCCGCGTTCACCGCGGACCTGCTCGGCTTCGCGCACCGGCAGCGGCTCGACCGGGTCGTCGTCGTCAACGTCGCCTCCACCGAACCCGCCCCCGCGGACCACACGCTTCCGCCGAGCTCCCTGTACGCGGCGGCGGCGCTGCGGGCCGGCTGCCCGTACGTCAACTTCACCCCCTCCACCGGGCTGCGCGCCGAAGCCCTCCGAGGCGCCGTCGCGGCCAGTGGCCTTCCCCACGCGGGACGCGACGGCAAGACGGGCCAGACGCTGCTCCGTTCCGTACTCGCCCCGATGTTCGTGCAGCGCGCCCTGTCCGTACGGGCATGGTCCGGCACGAACCTGCTCGGCGGCGGGGACGGAGCGGCGCTGGCCGACCCGGCGGCGGCCGCGGCCAAGAACGCCGGCAAGAACCGCGTCCTGACCGACACCCTCGGCACGCTTCCGCAGGGCGAGGTCCACATCGACGACGTACCGGCGCTCGGCGACTGGAAGACGGCCTGGGACCACATCGCCTTCGAGGGCTTCCTGGGATCGCGGATGACGCTCCAGACGACGTGGCAGGGGTGCGACTCGGCGCTCGCGGCGCCCCTGGTCCTGGACCTGGCCCGGCTGCTGGCCCGCGCCCACGAGGCGGGCATCTCCGGCCCCCTGCCGGAGCTGGGCTTCTACTTCAAGGACCCGGACGGCGGCCCGGCGGCGCTGGGGGAGCAGTACGAGGCGCTCCTGGCCTTCGGGACCCGCCTGCGGGAGGCCCGATGACGTCCGCCCGCGGCACCGCGTGGGCGGAACTCCTGCGCGTGTCGGCGCTGTTCACCGTGGTGGGCGACGCGGTGGCGGGCGCGGCGTCCGCCGGGGTACGCCCCAACCGGGGCACCGCGCTGGCCGTCGGGGCTTCGGTGTGCCTGTACGAGGCGGGCATGGCCCTGAACGACTGGGCGGACCGGGCCGAGGACGCGGTGGACCGTCCGCACCGCCCGGTCCCCTCGGGCCGCGTCACCCCGCGAGCCGCCCTGACGGCGTCGTGCGCGCTGACGGCGGCGGGCCTCGCCCTGGCGGCCGGGGCGGGCCGGCCGGCCCTGGGGGTGGCCGTCCCGCTGGCCGCCACGGTCTGGGCCTACGACCTGCGCCTGAAGCACACACCGGCGGCCCCCGCCGCGATGGCGACGGCCCGGGCCCTGGACCTCCTCCTCGGTGCGACGGCCACGCGGGCGGGGGCCGGCCGGGCAGGTCTTTCCTTTCCCCGCCCCGCCCCTTCCCGGAGTCCTCGGTCGCCGGGCGGGCTTGACTTTCCACGTCGGGCCGGCAGGTTCACCCCTGTCCGGCGGGCTCCGGCCCGTCAAGGGGGCCCCTCTCCTGCCCTGGAGGCCATGGGGGGAATCGAGGACCGGGGTCCGGGGCGGAGCCCCGGTGCGGGAAGGGGCGGGGCGGGGGCCGGGGTCCGCCGGGCAGGCCCCGGCCCCGCGGGGGGCGCGGCCCGCGACCCCGGTGCGCGGGACGCCCTGACCGCCGCGGCGATGCTCGGCGCGCACACCTACGCCGTCACGGCGGTCTCGCGCCGCGAGACGCGGGGCGGTTCGACGGCCGTGCCGCTCGCCGCCCTCGCGGCGACCGCCGTACTGGCCGCCCTGGCCGCCCGCGAACGCCCCGGCTCCACGCGCCGCACCCCGTACGCGCACGGCCCCGCCGCATCCAGCCACGCAGCGGTACGCGTCGCCGCCCGCCTGGCGACCCCCGCCGCCCTCGCGGCAGCCTCCTACTTCCGCACCGCGGCCAAGCCCCTCCTCCACGCCGCGCTCAACCCTTCCCCGCCCCTCACCCAGCGTGCCGTGGGCGGTGGGATCCGGGCCATGATCCCGCTGCAGGCGGCGCTCACGGCCCGCAGCGGCGCGGCCGGGGCCGGGGTTGCGCTCATGGGGCTCGTACCCGTCGCCCGGAAGCTGTCGCGAAAGGTGAGCCCCACATGAGCCCCACTCCTCTCCCCACCTCCACTTCCCTCGCCACCCCCACTCCCGCCCCTCTCTGCCTCGGTTACGGCACCAACGGCCTCACCGACCTCCGCCTGGACGACGCCCTCGCTCTCCTCGCCGACCTCGGCTACGACGGTGTCGGCCTGACCCTCGACCACATGCACCTCGACCCCCTCGCTCCCGGACTCGCCGCCCGCACCGGCCACGTCGCCCGCGGGCTGGCGCGGCTGGGGCTGGGCGTGACCGTCGAGACCGGCGCGCGGTACGTCCTCGACCCGCGCCGCAAGCACGGCCCGTCCCTGCTCGACCCGGACCCCGAAGACCGCGCCGCCCGCGCCGGACTGCTCCTCACCGCGGTACGCGTCGCCGCCGACCTGGGCGCCCACGCCGTGCACTGCTTCAGCGGCGTCCCCCCGGCGGCCACCCCGCCCGGCACCGCCTGGCAGCGGCTGACGGAGTCGCTCGCCCCCGTCATCGACGCCGCCGCCACCGCCGGCGTACCGCTCGCCGTCGAACCCGAACCCGGGCACCTCCTCTCCACCCTCGCCGACTTCCACCACCTGCGCCGCGCCCTCGGCGACCCGTCCGCCCTCGGCCTGACCCTCGACATCGGCCACTGCCAGTGCCTGGAACCGTCCTCGCCCGCCGACTGCGTACGCGAGGCCGGGCCCTGGCTGCGGCACGTCCAGATCGAGGACATGCGGCGCGGCGTACACGAGCACCTGCCGTTCGGCGAGGGCGAGATCGACTTCCCGCCCGTCCTGGAGGCGCTCGCGGCCACCGGCTACCAGGGCCTGACGGTCGTCGAACTGCCCCGCCACTCGCACGCCGGCCCGGACCTGGCCGCACGCTCCCTCGACTTCCTCCGCACGGCACTGCCCACCGGGCCGCTCCTCCCGGCAGGAGGCGACACACGATGCTGACCGAGCTGACCGGGCTGACCGACGGCGCACCGCCCGCAGCCCTCCAAGCCGCACTCGAAGAACGACTGGCCGGCGCGGACCGCGCCTGGCTGCACGAGGCCCTGGCGGAGGCCGAGGCGGAGGCCGAGGCGGAGACGGAAACCGGGTCGCCCCGGCCGGCGGACCGCCCCCAGTGGTCCCTTCCCATCTGGGAGACCCGCTTCGCCGAAGCGGGCCGCCACTGCCACCCCGCCCAGGCCGGTCAGCCCGGCTCGCCCGGCCCGGGCGCCCAGGACCTGGCCGATGCCGCCCGTGTCCTCCTCCTGCACGCCGTACGGGCCGACCACGCCACCACCACCCGGCTCTACACCCACGGCACCGCGGCCGAGCGCCGCGCGGTCCTGCTCGCGCTGCCGCACCTGGGCGGGGTGCCCGCCGGTTCCGCGCTTCCGCTGGTCGAGGACGCGCTGCGGACGAACGACACGCGCCTGGTCGCGGCCGCGGTCGGCCGGTACGCCGCCGCCCATCTCGACCAGCACGCCTGGCGGCACGCCGTTCTCAAGTGCCTGTTCACCGGCGTCCCCGTCGGCGCCGTCGCGGACCTGGCCGGCCGGGCCGCCGGCGACGCCGAACTGGCCCGGATGCTCCGTGACTACGCCGCCGAACGCACCGCCGCCGGCCGCCCGGTCCCGGAGGATCTGGACCGCGTGCTGGCTCTTACGGCCGCCCCCACCCAGGAGTCCTGATGCGCATCTTCGACCCCCACATCCACATGACCTCCCGTACCACCGACGACTACGAGGCGATGTACGCCGCCGGGGTGCGTGCCGTGGTCGAGCCGTCCTTCTGGCTCGGCCAGCCCCGTACCTCACCGGCCAGCTTCTTCGACTACTTCGACGCGCTCCTCGGCTGGGAGCCCTTCCGCGCCTCCCAGTACGGCATCGCCCACCACTGCACGATCGCCCTCAACCCCAAAGAGGCGAACGACCCCCGCTGCGTCCCCGTTCTCGACGCGCTCGCCCGCTACCTCGTCAAGGACGGGGTCGTCGCGGTCGGCGAGATCGGCTACGACTCGATGACCCCCGCCGAGGACACCGCCCTGGCCGCCCAGCTCCAGCTGGCCGCCGGCCACGGGCTGCCCGCCCTCGTCCACACCCCGCACCGCGACAAGCTCGCAGGTCTGCACCGCACCGTCGACGTCATCCGTGAATCGGACCTCCCCCCGGACCGCGTCCTGCTCGACCACCTCAATGAGACAACCGTGAAGGCCGCCGCCGACAGCGGCTGCTGGCTCGGCTTCTCCGTCTACCCAGACACCAAGATGGACGAGGAGCGCATGGTCGCGGTGATCAAGGAGTACGGCACCGAAAAAGTGCTGGTCAACTCCGCCGCGGACTGGGGAAAGAGCGATCCGCTCAAGACCCGCAAGGTCGGTGACGCCCTGCTTGCCGCGGGTTTCACCGAGGACGACGTGGACCAGGTCCTGTGGCGCAACCCGGTGGCCTTCTACGGTCTCAGCGGCCGCCTCCAGCTCGACGTGCCCGACGCCCCCGGACCTCTCCACGAGGGCAACTCCATCCTCCGCGGCGGGGAGTGAACGATGCGCTTCCGCCACCCGGACGGCTCCACCGTCCACCTCGCGTACTGCACCAACGTCCATCCCGCGGAGACCCTCGACGGCGTACTCGCCCAGCTCCGCGACCACTGCGAACCCGTCCGCAGACGCCTCGGCCGCGACCGCCTCGGCATCGGCCTGTGGCTCGCGAAGGACGCCGCGCGCACCCTGACCAACGACCCGGCGACCCTGCGCGGCCTGCGCGCCGAACTGGACCGGCGCGGCCTGGAAGTCGTCACCCTCAACGGTTTCCCGTACGAGGGGTTCGGCGCCGGAGAGGTCAAGTACCGCGTCTACACACCGGACTGGACCGACCCCGAGCGCCTCGCCCATACCACCGACCTCGCCCGCCTGCTCGCCGCGCTCCTGCCGGACGACGTCACCGAAGGCACCGTCTCCACCCTCCCGATCGCCTGGCGCACCCCCTTCGACACGGCCCGCGCCGAGACCGCCCGCACGGCCCTCACCACCCTCGCCGAACGCCTCGACGCCCTGGAGGAGCTGACGGGCAAGTCCCTCCGCGTCGGCCTCGAACCGGAGCCCGGCTGCATCGTCGAGACCACCGCCGACGCCATCGGCCCGCTCACCGACCTGGCCACCCCGCGCATCGGCGTCTGCGTCGACACCTGCCACCTCGCCACCTCCTTCGAGGACCCGGCGACCGCCCTCGGCGCGCTCACCGCCGCCGGGATCACCATCGCCAAGGCCCAGCTCTCCGCCGCCCTGCACGCCGAGGAACCCCACCTCCCTGCAGTACGCGAAGCCCTCGCCGCCTTCGCCGAACCCCGCTTCCTGCACCAGACCCGCACCCTTCCCCACGCTCTCGAACGGCCGCGAGCGGGGGAGCCCCCGTTCACCACCGGCCTGCGCGGCACCGACGACCTCGACGAGGCCCTCACCGGCGGCGCCCTGCCCGACGGCGCCCCCTGGCGCGCCCACTTCCACGTACCCCTGCACGCCCCGCCCGCCCCGCCGCTCACCTCCACCCTCCCCGTGCTCCAGGACGCGCTCACCCGCCTCGTCGGCGGCCCGGAGCCGCTCACCCGCCACCTGGAGGTGGAGACGTACACCTGGCAGGCGCTCCCGCCCGAGCTGCGCCCCCGCACCCGCACCCAGCTGGCCGACGGCATCGCCGCCGAACTGACCCTCGCCCGCGACCTGCTGACCGACCTCGGCCTCAAGGAGCTGCCATGAGCCCCGCTCCCGCCCGGAAGCCCACCCCGCTCCTCGTCCTGGACGTCGTCGGCCTCACCCCCCGGCTCCTCGACCGCATGCCGCACCTCAAGGCCCTCGCACGGTCCGGCTCCCGGGCCGCCCTCGGCACCGTCCTGCCCGCCGTCACCTGCGCCGCCCAGTCCACCTTCCTCACCGGCGCCCTCCCCGCCGAGCACGGCATCGTCGGCAACGGCTGGTACTTCCGCGACATCGGCGAGGTACTCCTCTGGCGCCAGCACAACGGACTGGTCGAAGGCGACAAGATCTGGGACGCAGCCCGCCGCGTCCACCCCGGCTACACCGTCGCCAACATCTGCTGGTGGTACGCGATGGGCGCCGACACCGACATCACCGTCACCCCGCGCCCCGTCTACTACGCCGACGGCCGCAAGGAACCCGACTGCTACACCAGGCCCCCCGCGCTCCACGACGAACTCACCGACATGTTCGGCACGTTCCCCCTCTTCCACTTCTGGGGCCCGGGCGCCGACATCGTCTCCTCCCGGTGGATCATCGACGCCACCCGCCACATCCTCCGCACCCGCCCCACCGACCTGGCCCTCTGCTACCTCCCGCACCTCGACTACGACCTCCAGCGGTACGGCCCCGACGACCCCCGCTCCCACCGGGCGGCCACCGACCTGGACACGGCCCTGGCCCCCCTGCTCGCCGACGCGAAGGCCGAGGGCCGCACGGTCGTCGCCCTCTCCGAATACGGCATCACCCGCGTCAGCCGCCCCGTCGACATCAACCGGGCCCTGCGCCGCGCCGGCCTCCTGGAGGTCCACACCCAGGACGGCATGGAGTACCTCGACCCCATGACCTCCCGCGCCTTCGCCGTCGCCGACCACCAGCTCGCGCACGTCTACGTGCGCAGGCCCGAGGACCCCGGGAACATGGCGGCCGTACGCGAGGCCCTCAAGGACGTCGAGGGAATCGGTGAACTCCTCGACGACGCGGGCAAGAAGGCGCACGGCCTCGACCACCCGCGCTCCGGCGAACTGGTCGCCGTGGCCGAACCCGACGCCTGGTTCACGTACTACTACTGGCTCGACGACGCGAAGGCGCCCGACTTCGCCCAGCTCGTCGAGATCCACCGCAAGCCCGGCTACGACCCCGTCGAGCTCTTCATGGACCCCCAGGACCCGTACGTACGCGTCAAGGCGGCCAAGGCCCTCGCCCGCAAGAAGCTGGGCATGCGCTACCGCATGGCGGTCGTGCCCCTCGACCCCTCACCCGTGCGCGGCAGCCACGGCCGCCTGCCCGAGCGTGACGAGGACGGTCCGCTCATCCTGTGCTCCACCCCCCGCGCCGTCGAGGGCCGTGTCGCGGCCACCGATGTGAAAGCCCTGCTCCTTCAGCTTGCCGGACTGCACTGACCAAGGGAGTTCCACCGTGAGACCCATGAGCCGCACCCCGCACGACCCCGAGCTCGCCCACCGACTCAGCCGCCGCAACGTCCTCGGTGTCGCGGCGGGCGCCACCGCGGCAGCCCTCCTCGGCATGGGCCCGGCCGCCGCGGCCGGCACGGACCGGGGCAAGGGCCGCCCCGTCCTGCCCCCCGGCCGCCTCGGCATCCAGCTCTACAGCCTCCGCGACAAGGTCTCCACCCTCGGTTTCGCCCCCGTCTTCGCCGAACTGGAGAAGTACGGCTACGACGAGATCGAACTCGCCGGGTACACCCAGGGGTCCGCGGGCCCCATCACCCTCGCCCAGCTCAGGCGGCTGGCCAAGGACCACGGCCTCAACCCCATCGGCAGCCACGTCAACTACTACTCGTCCGACCCCAAGGCGTACTCCTTCGCGACCAGCCTCACCCAGGTCATGGACGACGCCCAGGCCCTCGGCCTCAAGCACATCGGCACCGCGTCCGGACCGTTCCGCTACGGCTCCACCGTCGACGGCTGGAAGCGCGCCGCCGAGGACTTCAACACCTACGGCGCGGCGGCCCGCGAGCGCGGCATGAAGTTCTACCAGCACAACCACGCCGAGGAGTTCTCCTTCGCCACCGACAAGCCGGGCGTCCGCCTCTACGACGTCCTGCTCGCCGAGACCGACCCCGGCCTCGTGTACCTGGAGATGGACATCTACTGGGCGTACGCCGGCCAGTTCCGCTTCGGCAGGAGGGCGGACGGCACCCCCGCTCCCTTCGACCCGCTGAAGTACGTCCTCGACCAGCCCGAGCGCTACCCGCTGTTCCACGTCAAGGACGGCATCAAGGACAACACGGCCCGCGACGGCTACCGCATGACCGACGTCGGCGACGGCGACATCGACTACAAGAAGTTCCTGTCGGCGGTCACCAGGCACTCCCGCCGCGGCCGCACGTACCACCACTGGCAGGCCGAGCACGACAACCCCGCCGAGTCCTTCGCCTTCGCCCGCAAGTCCAGCGAGCACCTGCACTCGCTCCGCGAGGGCCGCTGCGGCGACTGATACCCACGGCACGGCACGGTACGGCGCGACACGGTACGGGTGCGGGGCCCGGAATCCTCCCGGGCCCCGCACCCGTACCGCCCGCCGCCGGTCCGCAGCCGGTCCCGACGGCACCCGCGCCCACCGGATCCGTATCCATGAGTCACCACCCGAACGCTACGCGTGCGCGGGCGGCGACACGCGGTGCGCACGGCGGCGGAACGACGGCGAGGCCGGGCCGAGCGGGGCCGCCGCAAGCCACTGACCATGGAATACGCAGGTGAAAGCCACCCCGAACCCCTGGTATTGTTTTCCATGTCGCCGCGGGAAACCGGGGCCGACCACCTGGTCCGGGTGGCGGAATGGCAGACGCGCTAGCTTGAGGTGCTAGTGCCCTTTATCGGGCGTGGGGGTTCAAGTCCCCCCTCGGACACTGGAATACGTACATGTCGAGCGCGGGTTGTGACTGAAGTGTCACGGCCCGCGTTCGTGCGTTGTGGCGGAGCGTGACGCCGAGATTGGTGTACATCTTCATTTTCCCCGGAACGGGGGTCTGGCGGATGAGGTCGTCGATCTGGCCGAGCTCTCGGACGATCTTGGTGATCTCATCCTCCGTGAGGGCCCGCCCGGCGGCGCCCGCGATCTTGATGAGCTGCCGCTGGGCGGCTTCTTTGCGGGCGGTGGTTTCGGTGATCCAGCCAGTCACCAGGGCGGGGTCGGCACCGGAGTCGAGGGCGGACCGGTACTGCTTGAGCTTTTTGTGCAGACGCGTGCGCACCACCCTCCCCGACCCATCGACCGCACCGGCTGAAGACTTGTTCCAACGGGACTTCACCGCCCCTGAGCGCTTGTGGTCAACGAGCGCGTTGTTCGGAGAACGGCTGGACGTGCTCATCACCCCCACGGCCATAGCGGGAACCCTGAAGTACCGTCTGCTCGCCGGCTTCCTCCTTGGCATCTGCTCCAGCGAGGACGCCAGGGCTTCTTGCCCTACCAGGCCACGCACGGTGAGCACGCGCCGTAGACTGATCGTCGAGCCGTACGGCCAGGCGGGCGCCCCGCTAGTCCGCGCCGTCCCCGATCAATGAGACCAGGGGAGCAGCCGGTCACAGGCCATCGGTGATCAAAAGCCGATTCGCCGGGGGTACGAGAGCGCCGATGGAGCCACTGGACTACGACCGCGACCCCCGCGTCCGCGGTCCTTTCGAGACGCTGGCCCTCCTGGGGCAGGGGGGCATGGGCCGGGCGTACCTCGCGCGACGTCTCCCGCTGGACGGCTGGGACGGTTCCTGGGAGGCCGCATACCGGATAGCCGATGCCGACGCCGTTTCTATGGGCGAGAACTCGCTGGCCGTGCTGAAGACGATCCGGACCGAGCTGCTGACCGATGACGACGCGGCCAAGGTCGAACGGAACCGGGCCCGGTTCGTCGCTGAGGTGGACGCGATCCGCACCGTGGTCGGGCCGCGGATCCCGGCATTCCTCGGGGCCTCGCCCGAGGCTGCCGAGCCGTGGCTCGCCATGGAGTACATCGCCGGACCTTCCCTCGATACGCAGGTCAAGCACGGTGGTCCCGTCAAGGACGTGGGAGCGTGGGCCGCCCTCGGGCTCGGTCTGGTGGAGGCACTGGAGTCCGTCCATGGGGCAGGCCTCCTGCACCGGGACCTGAAGCCAGGGAACGTGGTGCTCGGACCGAATGGGCCGGTCGTTCTCGACTTCGGCCTCGCGGTCCTGGCCGAACGGCAGGACTTCAGCAACGCGCTGACCAAGACGGGCTGGGCGCTGGGCACCCCCGCCTTCATGCCGTGGGAGCAGTACCAGGACACCAAGCACGTGAAGGCGTCCGCAGACGTCTACGCGATCGGGTCCACTCTCTTCTTCACCGCGACCGGTCGGACCCCGTACTCCGGGATTCCAGCCCCATGGGCGCCTGATTGGAACGACGTCCCCGCGGAGTTCCTGCCCTTGCTGGGGCGCCTGTTCGCACCCACCGAGGAACAGCGCCCCAAACTGCTCGACGTACGCCACGAACTGTCCGCCATGCTGGCGAAGAACGGGCTGTCGTACGAGGCGGCCGCTCGTCGGCTCGCGGACATCGTCGCCACGGCCGGCCTGACGCCCGAACTGCCGGTCAAGGCGATCGCCGAAGGTCCCGATCCGCAGGTCCGCGCGCAAGCGCAGCGCGCGGTCGACGACGGCGCGGCGCCGGATGCCCCGTGGCTCGACGACGGGCTCTTCGCCGAGCTGTCCCCGGACACGGACCTGGATCTGGAACCGGGTGAGGAGGCGGACGCAGCGGACGCCGTCCCGCACGACGATACGCACCGCGCCCGTTACACCCCCACGGTCCCCGACGACGGCGAGGCACGGACGGCCCCGCTCCCGTCGCCCGAACCGACGAAGATGCACTCCACCGAGACGGCCGATCCCGTTCACAAGCACGCACAGCCGGATCCGCCGGTAAGCCCCCCGGCGGAGGACCGGCGGCGCCCGGTCACACCCCGCCCGGTCCCGCGCCCGGCGCTCAAGGTCGCCGAACGCCTCCGGCGCGCGTACGCGCACAGCGGAAGCCTCTAGGCCGGGTCGCCCCCCGGTACGGCACGGCACGCCGGTCACCCCGGGACCGACGTCGTGGGGGGACCGGGGCCCCGTCCTGGATTCCGCCGGCTTACGTTCCTCCAGCCCGCCACCAGCTCTAGGCTTCGAACAACACCCACCGCACGGGTTTCGGCCCACCGATCCGCCGTACCCCGTCCGAAAGGAACAGTGCCTCCATGCCCGACACCTCCGGCGGCCCCCCGCCCCGCTCCGTCGCGTTCACCGACGGTGCCCCGCCCGCGGGGACGGTGATCGAGGTCCGCGACGAGGAGTGGCTGGTACGCAACAGCCACGAGGTCCGGTCCGGGGAGTACCTGATCAAGGCGGTGGGCGCGTCAGAGCTGGTGCGGGGCCACGAGGCCATCTTTCTCACTTCCCTCGACGAGCCGAAGATCCTCCGTCCCGAGGAGACCGAGCTGGTGGCGGATCTCTCGCCGGGCTTCCGGCGCGGCCGGCTGCTCCTCGAGGCGGTCCTGCGCAAGACGCCGCTCTCCCAGGGTGAGCGCGGTCTCGCCCTGACCGACGGCTATCTGCTCGACCGTATGGACTACCAGCTGCGGCCGGCGGCCAAGGCCCTCGCCAACCCGCTGCGCCCGCGCCTCCTCATCGGTGACGTCGTCGGCCTCGGTAAGACCCTGGAGATCGGCATCCTGCTCGGTGAGCTGATCAGGCGCGGGCGCGGCGAGCGCATCATGGTGGTGACACCGGCCGCCGTCCTGGAGCAGTTCCAGCACGAGATGTGGACCCGGTTCTCCATCCCGCTGGTACGCCTGGACAGTGCGGGCATCGCCCGGATCGAGCGGAAGGTTCCCGCCGGGCGCAACCCGTTCACGTACTACCAGCGCGTCATCGTCTCCATCGACATGCTGCGCAACAGCGGCCGCTACGAGTCCTGGTTGCGGGATGTCCGCTGGGACGCGGTCGTCATCGACGAGTCGCACAACCTCATCAACAGGGGTACGGACCGACGCCGCGTCGCCGAGCTGCTGTCCCACCAGTCCGACGCGCTGATCCTCGCGAGTGCGACCCCGCACAACGGCGACATGCCCGCGTTCACCGGCCTGATCCGGCTCCTGGACCCGATGGCGGTCAAGGACCCGAAGAATCCGAAGGCCGAGGAACTGCGGCATGTGATGCTGCGCCGCACCAAGGCCAGCCGCGAGGTCAAGGAGCAGCTCGCCGACCACTGGGCCCCGCGCGGTGACTCCTACCCGGTGCGCTGCCCGGCGAGCGAGCTGGAGGAGCGGGTTTTCGCCGAGATCGCCGAGCACTGGCTCGGTGGCGGCCAGGGCAGGGCGGACGACGCTACTGCCCTGCTCGGCGGCGGCAGCGAGGGGAAGCAGCGTGGCAAGGGGTCGGACCACCTCTTCCCGTACGTGTTGCTGAAGTCGTTCCTCTCCTCCCACCGTGCACTGTTCACGACGGTCAAGAGCCGACTCGCGCTGCTCGGCGCGAAGCTCCCGGCCGGGCAGGACAAGATCGACGGCCCGGACACCGGGGCCGAAGGAGCCGTGGGCGAGTTGGCGTCCCTGCTGCGCCTCGCTGACCTGGCCAGGGCCATCGAGCGAGCCACCGTCCGGGAACTGCCCACGTCCAAGGGGCCCACGACCGCGTCGAAGCTGGCGGGTCTGGTCGCCGAGTTGCGGCGGATCGGCGTGCGCGCGGGCAGCTCCACCCGCGCGGTGGTGTTCTCCGAGCGCCACGAGACCTTGAAGTGGCTCGGTGCGGTCCTGCCGCCGCTGCTCGGCTGGAAGACCGAGAAAGCCGCCGAAGCCGCCGTACGGACGATGTTCAGCGGTTCGGCGTCCGATGCCCAACAGCAGGAACTCGTTGACGAGTTCGCCCGCGCCGGCACCGACGTACGCGTCCTGCTGACCGGCGACGGCGCCTCCGAGGGTGTGAACCTGCACCGGCAGTGCCACCACCTCCTGCACTGGGATCTCCCGTGGAGTCTTATCCGCGTCGAGCAGCGCAACGGCCGTATCGACCGTTACGGGCAGGTCGACCCGCCCGAGTTCCGGGCCATGCTGCTGACCACGGCCGTCGACGGGGCCCTGGACGACACGACCGTCGCCGAGAAGGTCATGGCGCGGGAGCAGAAGGTGCACTCCGTCCTCGGCGCGGTGGAGGCCGCGACCGTGACGAACGACTGGGAGCTGGAGGAGAAGCGCCTGATGGAGTCGCTGTTCCAGGGCGAGACCCCGGAGCAGGCGGTCGCCGGTCTGGAGACGGATCCGGATGCACTGGACGCCGAAGGCCCCGGATCGGCGCTGGTGGACCGGCCGGTGGAGCAGCAGCTGTACGGGGAGTTCGGTACGGACGGTCCGGGATACGAATACGCCGCCGAGGGTGGGGACTTCAGCGGTCTGGACGATTTCGACGGCTTCGAGGACGAGGACTTCGCGATCGGGGACGACGACCTCCTCGACGACCTCGATTCCCCGTCGGACGCGACCGGGGAACCCGCTGCGGTGCCCGGGAAGGGTTCCGCAGACGCGCCTGGTGGCGCCGGCTCAGGCTCCGCGCACGCCGACGGTGACCCGGACACCGGGCCCCTCCCGCTCCACCACGAACTGCGCCTCTTCCCCGACCGCTCCTCCTACGTCGAGGCCGGACTCGCGGAACTGGCGGACGTCGAGGCATTCCGGCTGGAGGCGGCCGTCGACGGCGAGGACCTGTCGTTCCGTACGCCCGAGGACCTGGCCGACCGGCTCGACGTGCTGCCGCCGGGGTACCTGCGTGAGCAGAACATCACCCACCGGATGAAGCTCACCTTCAGTCGCGACCACGGCACCGACGCGCTCAAGCGCGCCCGCGAGTCCAAGGGCTCCCTGTCGCTGTGGCCGGACGTTCACTACGTGGGCGAGCTGCACCCCGTCATCGAGTGGATCACCGACAAGGTGCTCGTCCAGTTCGGCCGGCGGCAGGCGCTGGTCCTTCAGGTGGACCGCGATCTGGTGCCGGAGCCGGTGTTCCTCATGCAGGGCGTCTGGTCCAACGCCGAGGGCCGTCCCACCGCCGTGGGCTGGCTTGCTGTGGACCAACTGGCCGGAGGCACACCGCGGGTGCGGCACATCATCCGTGAGACACGCGACCAGAAGCAGGCGGCCGACCCCGACCTGGTGTCCCTGGCCGAGCTGGGCATAGACCCGGACAAGCCGATGGACGACCACTTCGGACCCAGCGATCCCGGCGCCCTCCAGCCCATGGTCCCGGCGGCCGTGGAGGCGACCCGGAACGCGATGGGCGCGCTGCGGTCCGTCGCCGATGCTCGTGTGGACGAGCCCCTGCGGAAGTTCGGGACGAAGGTCGAGCGGTGGCAGCAGGAGGAACTTCCCGGGGCCGGGACGGGTAAGCGCCGCGAGGAACGCACCTCACAGGCCGACCTTCTACGAGAGACCGCCGAGCGGCTGCGGACCACCGGAGACCCGATGGTCCGCGTCCTGGCCGTACTGGAGCCCAGCTCATGACTCGCGCCTCCGGGTGCGTGTCCCCGGCCTTCCCCGATCTCCACCCTCCCGCTCCGCGGTGGCACACGGTCACCATCCACAGCAACGAACCCCGGCAGGAGCAGCAGGCGTGACGTTCGACTCCCTGGTCAACGCGGGCCAGTACTTCCCCTCCTTCTACCTGGACGAGATCCTGCCGAAGGAGCTCAAGGACGGTCCCCTCAAGCGCTGGTCCGCCGCCGAACGGCAGGGCGAGCACACCCCGCGCCAGGGGCTGCGCGACCTCAGCGGCCCGTACTTCAAGGTGCGCGACCTGCTCGCCTCGGGCGCGGAGAAGTACTCCGAACAGCCCGACGTACGAGCTGTCGCCGCGCAGCAAGCCGCGGCGGGCGTCCTCACCTCCGCCGAAGGCGACGGACCTCCGGCGTTCCAGCCGCTCACGGGCGCGGACCCGGACGGCGACAATCCGGAGCGGCCCGAGACACCCGAGGACGAGTGGCGGGCCGCCCTCGCCACCTGGCACCGGCAGGTCCTCAAGGGCCTCGGCTTCGAGCCGAACCCCGGCCACCTCACCCTGTACGGCGCGGCCGGCCCGGTCGCCGTCCCCGTCGCCCACAGCGAACCGGGCGTCGTCGTCCTGACCGGCGGTTACGCCGACGACCTCGACCACACCACCGGCGACGGCCACGCCAACCGGCTCCCCGCCCAGGTGAAGGCCGGCCCGGCCAAGACCCTGCGCACCGTCACCGACCTCGCCGCCTGGCTGCTCTCCTGCGACGACGCCCCGAAGTACGCCGTCCTGCTGTTCGGCGGCGTGATGGTCCTCGCCTCCAAGGGCGACTTCTCCCGAGGCCGTCACCTCGCGGTCAAGCTGGACACCGCACTGTCCCGCAAGGCGGAGAAGTCCGCGACGAACGCCGGTGAACTCGACGTCGCCGCCTGGCTTTTCGGCGCCCCCTCGCTGCGCCCCCGCGAGGACGGCGACGACGACATGACGCGGCTGCTCACACAGTCCCGGGACCACTCCGAAGGCGTCACCAAGGATTTGCGGGCGGGCCTGCAGGAAGCCGTCCAGCTGATCGCGAACGAGGTCCTCGACCGCGCCGACAAGCAGGGCGTTCGCCCCGAGGACCTCCAGGAATGGCTGCCGCACGTCCTGAAGGAACGCGACGACCTGCCCCGCGTCCTCACCACCGAGGCCCTGCGCTACCTCTACCGCATCCTCTTCCTCCTCTACGCCGAGGCCCGCCCCGAGCTGGAGATCCTCCCGGTCAAGGGTCCGGAGTACGCCACCGGTTACAGCGTCGCCCGCCTCCGCGAACTCGTCGTCCGCGAGAAGCTGCCGACCAGCTCGCACCGCGGCTACCACTTCCACGAATCCCTCGCCCTGCTCTTCGAGAAGGTCTTCTCCGGCCACCCGGTCGCCGACACCGTCCGCAGCCGCGAGGAGCTGGCCACTGCCACGAGCCCGGAGCTGGTCGCCTCGGCGGAACGCGCGAAGCTCGCCCAGGACGACGGAGGCGAAGGCGTACGCATCGAGGCCCTGCGCTCCAAGCTGTTCGACCCCGAGTCGATAAAGCTCGTCGGCCAGTGCCTCACCTACCCGTACCCGTCCCGCGCCGACGGTTCACCCGCCCCGGCTGACCTCGACCTCCGCCTGCGCAACTCCGTCCTGCACAGGGTGCTGCGCCGCCTCACCCTCACCGAGGGACAGGGGCCGCGCGGCCGTGGCGGGTTCATCAGTTACGCCAACCTCAGCATCAACCACCTCGGTTCGGTCTACGAGCGGCTGATGTCGTACACCGGGTTCATCGCCGAGACCCCGCTGTACGAGGTGGCCAAGGGCGGCGACCCCAAGGACGGTTCCTGGCTGATCGGCGAGGAACAGGTCAACTCCGGCCGGTACGCCGACGGCCCCGACGGCACGGTCTTCGTCAAGACCGGTGTGGACCCGGAGACGGGCGAGACGAAGGCCGTGCCGTACCCGGTCGGCAGCTACGTCTACCGCCTGGCCGGCCGCGACCGGCAGACCAGCGCCTCCTACTACACACCGGAGTCGCTGACCAAGGCGACGGTGGAGCAGACGCTGCGGTTCCGGCTCGACGAGGACGGCCGTATCGACCCGAAGCTCCCCGCGAGCGCGGACCGGGCGGACAAGGAGACCTGGGATCGGCTGCTGCGGCAGTCCGGTATCACCGCGGCCGAGGTCCTGAAGTGGCGGGTGTGCGAACCGGCCCTCGGGTCCGGCGCGTTCCTCAACGAGGCGGTCAACCAGATCGCCGAGCTGTACCTCAAACTCGCCGAGCGCGAGCGGGGCGTGGAGATCGAGCCGGACCGGTACCAGCGCGAACTGCAGAAGGTTAAGGCGTACATCGCGCTGCACAACGCGTACGGCATCGACCTCAACGACACGGCCGTCGAGCTCGCCGAGGTGTCGCTGTGGCTCAACACCATGTACCCGGGGATGCGGGCACCCTGGTACGGGCTTCATCTGCATCGAGGCAATTCGCTGGTGGGGGCCGTCCGCCGGGTCTACCCGGGGAAGACCCTCAAGGAGGGCGGCTGGCTGAACGCGCGGGAGCAACAGCGTCCGCGCAGTGTGGCCATGGGAACGGCGATTCCCGGAGGGTCCGTTCACCAGTTCCTGCTGCCGGCGCTGGGGTGGGGGTCGATCGGCGAGAAGGTGTCGCTGCGGAGGCCCAGGAAGGGCGCCGAGGACCAGAAGGTACGGGCGGTCGTCGACGGGAAGGTCGCGGACTGGCTCGATCCAGAGCTGATCGAACGGCTGCAGAAGTGGCGCGGCAAGATGAGGCGTGCGCCTGAGGGCGGTGAGGTGCGCAAACAGCCGCGGGACGCGAAGGCCGAGGCGGCGAAGAAGTTGGAGAAGGCGCGGGAGGCGGACCAGGCGGGGGAGACGCTGTTCTCGGCTGATCTTTTCGGTGCCGCCGAGCCCGAGCAGGGGGTACTGGACGGGTTCGCGGCCGAACCGAAGCAGCTGACGTTCGGTGCGGCGGGGAGCGGGGGCGGGCGTGGCCTGCGGGCCGTGAAGAACGTTGACCGGCAGGAGGAACGGGCTGAGGAGAAGAAGCAGATCGCACAGACGACGCGGTTGCGGCGGCTCGCCCAGCGGGTCGAGTACCTGTGGGACCTGGTCACGCTGCGGCTCGAGCTGTCGGAGCAGGAGATCTCGCGGTCCATCGACGTGTGGGGGCTGGAGGAGACGGTGGCCCCGGAGGGCGGGACCGTGCGCGATCCGGTCATGGACCGCGACGCGGTACGGCAGGCGCTGACCGTCGAGGGAACCCCGTACTGGCGGGTCAAGCAGGTCATGGACGCCTGGTGCGCGCTGTGGTTCTGGCCGCTGGAGCAGATCGGGCTCCTCGACGGGTCGGCACCGGACTACGTGGAGGACGGCAAGGATCTCACCAAGGCACCGAAGGGGTCCGGAGACCGGCGGGTACCGCTGCGGAACCTGGAGGACTGGATCGAGTTCGCCGAGGCGGTGGTGGGGCGGATCGACGTCGAGCAGGGGGAGGACGACCGGCAGGCCGCGCTGGTCGAGTTCAGCGGGGTGACGAACCTCCGGGAGTTGGACGCCAAGGAGCGTGAGCTGGACGCGTTCATGGCCGAGCAGTCGGCGTGGACGCACGCGTCGAACCTGGGGGACTACTTCCCGTGGTTCCAGGTCGCGCAGAAGATCGCTCGTGAGCGAGGCTTCTTCCACTGGGAGTTGAGCTTCGCGCACGTCTTCGCGGACGGCGGGTTCGACGTGATGGTGGGGAACCCGCCGTGGGTGAAGCAGGAGTGGAAGGAGAGCGGGGTCCTGGCGGAGTTCGAGCCGTGGTTCGAGCTGGCTGAGCATGTCTCGACGGAGGAGTGGACCGAGCGCAAGGATGGGCTGCTGGCGCGGGCGAAAGCGCGGGGGACGTTTCTTGGGGAGCTGGCCACGCACGCGGCGGCGTCGGGATTCCTGGCTTCACCGGACACTTATCTCGAGCTTGTAGGGACGCAGCCGGATCTGTACCGCGCATTCATGCTGACCACATGGCGAGCGACAGGTGAGCGCGGGGCGGCGGGCTTGGTGCATCCTTCGACGCACCTGACGGGTGGGAAGGAAGTCGCGCTACGGAGAGCCGCATATCGGCATCTGCGGTTCCATGCAGATTTCACGAACCAGCTCCGACTCTTCGCGGAACCTGTTGGCCACAGCAGCCACTTCAGCGTGCAGGTGTACGGTCGCGACCGAGAGATCGGGTTCCAGCACATGAGCTGGCTACATCACCCTGACACGCTTCTCGGCTCTCTTCGTGACATCGAGAATGGCAAGAAGAAGAGACTTCCAGGCATCAAGCACAACGGTGTCTGGGATGAGCTAGCCCACCCTGCGCGTGTGATCTTTGTGGACAAGGACCGGCTGGCCGCGTGGCAGAAGCTTTCGGGTGAAGCCGTATCTAGCCGGGCCGACTCTGCGAAGTTGCTGTTCCCTGTCACCGACAAAGAAGAGGCGGTCATCACAGTTCTTTCCCGCTGGACGCATCGCCTCGGAGGCATGGGGCCTCGCATCAGTCGTGGGTTCGATGAGAAGAATGACCGAGTGGCTGGTTACTTCGAGTGGACCCCCGGTCGGGCCGAGACCTGGAATGACGTCATCTTGCAGGGCCCGCTCATCAGCGTCGCTACGCCGATGCACAGGCAACCGCCAGAGAGTGGTGCGAGAAGCGTCAACGGATACGAGCTGTGGAATCACTTGGCCATGCCAGACGATGTGGTTCCGCGTACGAACTATCGGCGGACCGCCACTGAAGAACGATTCCGTGCCGCGCAGGACCGCTGGGTTGATCATGGCCGCCTTGCGCAGCTCCAACAGGATCCGGCAGCAGTTGCGGCAGCCGAGGCTGATGTCCTCGCTGGAAATCCCGACCTGGAAGGCGAAGGGCTGGAGCAGGCCACGGAGGCGTTGTTGCGGGCGGTGGCCTCGCGGCCTTACTCGGAGTTCTTCCGAGTAGCGTGGCGGGAGATGATCGCTTCGGATACTGAGCGATCGCTTTATGCTGCTCTCGTTCCGCCGGGGACAACACATGTCCATACTGTGCGCAGCTGCTCCTTGGCTGATGATCGGCAGACGGTGCTCGTCACAGGGTTCATGTCGTCACTGCCGCTCGACTACTTTTTGCGGAGTTCGGGCCGTGGTCACCTTGATGTAGCGGATGCGAGCACTATGCCCGCGCCGAGCCTGGGGCATCCGCTGGCTTCAGCCCTCCTCTTGCGCACTCTCCGCCTGAATGCCCAAGTCAACTCCTACGCCGGGCTTTGGCAATCGCTCTACGATCCGGCCTGGGGCAAGGACTCCTGGGCTGCCGCCAGTGTGTGGCCGAAGGATGCGCTGGATATTACCGACGGAATCGGTCCTGCCTGGAAACGCTCCACGCCCTTCCGCTCCGAGTTCGCCCGCCGCGCTGCCCTCGTAGAGATTGATGCGCTCGTCGCAGTCTGGCTCGGCATCAAGGCGGAGGAGCTGATTGCTATGTACAACGCACGCTTCCCGATCCTCGAACAGTACGAGGAGAACATGTGGTTCGACGCCGCCGGCCGCCGTATCGCCAAGGCCCACCAGGCCCACGGCTTCGGTCAGCCACGTGACGCCTGGAGGCAGCTCAGCGCGCACCCGGACTTCCCCGAAGGCGGTGCGAACGTGCCCGAGGGATACACCGGCCCGCTCTACCGGGCCAACCGTCGCGAGGAACTCCGGTCTGCGCACGCCGAGTTCGTGCGGCGTATGGCGGCCGCCGGGTGGAAGCCTGGGCAGACGGAGCCCGAAGGCCGAAGGACCGGGGAACAGGAGGCTGGGGTCACGGAGTGAACCGTGCCGTGAGCGTCCTTCTCGGGTGTTCCGAACTGGGAGAGAGGCGTACACCGGCGGCGGGTGCCAGGTATTCCTGGAGCCGCCGCCGGGTAGGGGACACGTCGCCCCATGTGAGTAGGGCGACTACCGAGCCCTTCCGAGCTCACCGAGAAACCCTGCCCAGGCGTCGCGCGCGAACGCGAGCTGAGGGCCGCCGCGTTCCTTGGAGTCCCGCACGCGGACGGCAGAGCGGTCGGCGGCAACCTCGACGCACGCGCCGCCCTCGCCGCTGCTGTAGCTACTCTTGTACCAATCCAACTTTGCGGGCTGTTCCCTGTTCATCGATCTCCCAGCATCTTCTCGATCAGGTCAAGGGACTGGCGCGGAGTGAGCGCCTGCGCCCTGAGGCTGCCGTAGCGTGCCGCAAGGATACGAACCTCGGTGGGGTCGGTGATCAGGCGGCTGATGTGCTGGACCTCCAGGTATGCCACTTGCGGCCTGTCCTTCGGCGTCAGCATGATGAAGGGCCCGCCCAGGCTGGGGTGCTCCTCGCGCTCCATCGGGAGCACCTGTAGTTCGACGCTACGCAATCTGCCGAACCTGAGCAGCGTCTCCAGCTGTTCGTAATGAACGTCCCACCCACCGAGGGGGCGCCGCAATACAGATTCTTCGATGGCAAACGTCGTGAACGGTGGAGGCCAGCGCTCGAACAACTTCTGGCGTTCCAGTCGGGCCGCGACGCGCTGATCGACCGTCTCCTCGTCCAGGAGCGGTTGCCGCGTACGGAAGACCACCTGCGCGTGGGCTTCTGTCTGGAGCAGCCCCGGAATGGCGAGAGAGCTGTAGTCATGCAGCTCCACCGCCTCCGCCTCAAGCCGCGCATAGTCCCGGAACCACTCCGGATGCCGAACCCGCCGCCGCTCCTTCGCCCGCTCCACATCATCCGTCACGGCCGCCAACAACCCACCGCACGCCAACAGTTCATCGACCGCGATCAGGAAACCCGGCTGCGGCGTCCGCCGTCCCCGCTCGATGGACGAGATCTGCTCCTCGCTGTACCCGACCCGTTCGCCCAGTTCCTTCTGGCTCATGCCGGCCCGCTCCCGGGCCGCCTTGACCATGCGCCCGACGGCGCGGAACAGATCCGCCGTCTCCTCCGAGCCCGCCCGGTCCCCGGCCTCCCGCTCCGGTCGTGCCGCCATCACGCCCCCACTTGTCGCCGAGCCGCCTCACCGGCCACCGTCGCCGGAGGTCACGGCCGTACGCCCGGACAACGGCGACCGCGACCCGTACAGCCTGCCCGTACGGCCGGACAGTCACCCTCCGTACCGTCTCGGACACTCCCCACCGTAGATCCGGGACACCACTCTCGGTGAGGTGAACAAGGAAACGGAATCAGCCGTCGCGACCCGCGAACCGGACACGTCCACTGGCGACTTCGGCTTCAGCGTCCTCTTCGCCACCACGGAACACGGTGCGCACACCGCCCGGCTCGCCGCCGAACGCGCCCTCGTCCCGCACCTGCCGCCGGACACCGGGACCACCGACGCCGCGCGCCTGATCATTGCCGAGCTGACCGCGAACGCCGCCCTGCACGGCAGGGTGCGGGGCCGCAAGGCCCGCCTCGACCTGACGCTCGACCCCACGTGTCTCCTGGTCGAGGTCACCGACGCGCGAGGCGACCACCTCCCCGCGCCGCCGCCGGACAGTGAGGCCGGAGACGGCGAGGGCGGACGCGGCCTGCTCCTCGTCGAGGCGCTCGCCGACGGCTGGGGCTGGCGCCCCCACCATCCCGGCGGCAAGACGGTCTGGGCGGTCCTCGTGACCCGTACCGAGTGACCGGCCGGCTGATCCAAACGTGGGTACGGATGTCAGTGGCCTCTCGTAGAGTTCGTGGAGCAGTGTGAGAGGGCCGGTGAACGTCGGCTGGTCCGGACGCGAGTCGGCCGGCCGGTCCACCGGTCCGGACAGTCCACGGGAGAACAGGGGCCACGGCGCGTCATGAGACCCACCCTCGCCGCGCAGCAGTTGCGCGACACCACGGTCGAGTACCTCACGACCACGTTCGCGCTGGCCGAGCCCGACACCCAGGACGCGCTGACCGACTTCCTCACCGACCCCGCCGACGGCATCTTCCGCGGACCCTACCTCCGCATCCGGCGGCCGTTCCGGCCCGCGGCGGACGGCTGGGAGAAGCACCTGGACTGGTACGAGACGGGTTTCACGCCGTACGCGCACCAGGCGGAAGCGTTCGCCCGGCTGTCCTCCAAGGACGGCCGGACCCCGCAGCCGACACTGGTCACCACCGGCACCGGGTCGGGCAAGACCGAGTCGTTCCTGCTCCCCGTCGTGGACCACTGCCGCCGGGAGAAGTCCGCCGGTAAGCACGGCGTGAAGGCCGTACTGCTGTACCCGATGAACGCGCTCGCAGGTGACCAGGCGTCCCGTCTCGGTGACCTCCTGGCGGACGAGCGGCTGCTCGACGCGGGAGTGACGGCCGGGCTGTACATCGGTGAGGCGTCCGCGTCCGGGACCGAGTCGCCGTACGGGCGGGTGATGGTGGACCGGTCCGAGATGCGGCGCAACCCGCCGGACATCCTGATCACCAACTACAAGATGCTCGACCTGCTTGTCCAGCGGCAGCAGGACGCCTCGCTGTGGCGCGACGCCGACCTGGCGTACATCGTCATCGACGAGTTCCACACGTACGACGGGGCGCAGGGCACCGACGTCGCGATGCTCCTGCGGCGCCTCGCGGTCGCCGCCGGTGCCGACGAGCCGGGCCGGCCGCTGGGGAGGATCTGCCCGGTCGCCACGTCCGCGACGCTCGGATCGGCCGGCGGCGGGGCACCCGCCGGGACCGGAGAGCCCTCTCGCCCCGGGGCGGACGGCGACGCGCGCCCGATGCTGGACTTCGCCTCGCAGGTGTTCGGGACGAGGTTCCCGGACGACGCGGTGGTCGGCGAGGACCGGCTCCCGGTGGAGGCGTTCCTGGCCCCCGTGGACCCGACGCTGCCCGTGCCGACGCCCGCCGAGCTCGCCGGCCTCCCGGACCCCGCACGCGAGAAGGGCGCGCTGGCCGACGTGGCCCGCGCGGTCCTCGGCAGCGCGGACCTCGATCCGCGCACTCTGGGACGGCGGCTGCTCGCCCACCCGCTCACCCACGCCCTGCTCCGGGCGGACGTGCACAGTCCGGTCTCCGCCCTCGAAGCGCTGAGCGCGTTCGAGCCGACCTCCGCCTGGCGGCTGGCCGCCCTGTCCGACCCGACCGATGCCGAGACAGCGCTGGCTCGCTTCGTGGCGCTGCTGTCGGAGGCACGGAACCCCCACGCTCCGCAGGGCAGCGAGCGGCCGCTCGTCATGATCGAGACCCATCTCTGGGTGCGGTCGCTCTCCCGGGTCCTCCGCTTCACCGCCCCGGAGCCGGTCTTCTCCTGGACCGACGCCGACCAGGCCGCACTGACCGCTCCGAACCCGAACGGCGGACCGGGGGAGCCCCTCGGTCCGGCGGCCACCTCCGACCGGGCGATCGTGTCCGCCGCCGCGCAGGCCGAACGCCGTCGCCGTGTCCAGCGGACGGGACGGCTGCCGGCCGCGTACTGCCGGCACTGCGGCCGGTCCGGCTGGGCGGCGGTCTGCCCCGAGCGGAACCCGCTGCAGCTGGAGCACGCCCCCGAGGAGATCTACCGGCGCAGCGTCTCCGGCGGCGCGGCGAAGGGCCGTGTCCGGGCCCTCATCGAAGCCACCCCGGCCGAAGCCGCCGAACAGGCCCGGCTCCTGCGCGACCAGCGGACCCGGCGCGGGCGCCGCGGCACCAGTGGCCAGGCGACCGTGATGGTCCTTGAGGACAACGGCCAGGAACTGCGGGCGCTCGACCCGGACGAGGTCCTGCTCGACGGCGGCAAGTTCGCCGAGGCACCGGACAACGGCGTGTTCGTCACGGCCTGGATCCACAACCGGGACCAGGACGAGTTCGCCAAGCAGGACCGCTGCCCGGCCTGCGGCCAGAGCCAGGGCATCCGCTTCCTCGGCGCCGGCATCGCCCCGCTGACCTCAGTCGTGGTGACCCAGCTGTTCACCGGCGGCGAGCTGCCCGCCCGGGACGAACAGGACGGGGACCGCCGCCGCACCCTGATCTTCAACGACTCCGTGCAGGACGCCGCCCACCGGGCCGGCTTCGTCGCCAGCCGCGCCTGGAAGTTCTCACTGCGCTCCCTGCTGTACGAACAGCTCCAGGGCCGGGCGGCGGAGAACACCGACGAGGGGGCGGACGGCGTACCGCTCAACGAGGTCATCGCCGACCTGGTTGTGCGGGCCGCCGACGAGGAGCAGAAGCTGCTGTCCTCCGTGGTGCCGCCGGACATGCGTGACATCGACCGGGTGAAGAAGCTCCTCGCCGGATCCAAGCAGGCCGGTGAACCGTCCTGGTCACTGGTCGGTGAGCGCCTCGCGTTCAACACCCTCCAGGAGTTCGGCTTCAGCTCGCGCTGGGGCAGGACCCTGGAACTCACCCGTACCGTCGCCGCCGAGGTCCACCTGCCCGACCCCGAACTCGCGGCCCGTACCGCCCAGGCGCTCTACGAACAGCAGCTCAACTCCATGCTGCCCACCGTCGACGCCGTGCCCGACGACGACGGAGAGGGCGGAGCCGAGGACGGCGAAGGCTCCACGGCACGGGCCGCGGAGGGCGAGCTGCCCGCCTCCGGCCCTGAGCGGCTGCGCCGCTTCGAGGGATACGTGCGGATGCTGCTCGAACACATCCGAGCCGGCGGCGGCATCTTCCACCGCTGGCTCGACGCCTTCGTCGCCGACGAGGGCCGCAACCGCTACCTGCTCACCGGTCTGCGATCCGAAGGCATGCCCGCCTTCCCCCGGGGCGCCCAGGCCCCCTCGTTCGTCCTGCTCGGCGCGGCCTCGGGCCGTACCGACTTCGAGAGGGCCGACTCCGCCGAGAGCTGGTTCACCGACTACACCGTGCGCTGCCTCGGCGGCCTGGACCGCGCAGGCGCCGCGGCCTTCATCACAGCGCTCCTGCCCCGGCTCGCCGACCCGGAGATCGGCGCACTCGCCCACCGTGCGACCGGCGACGCCAAGAAGGGCAAGCAGCGCGGCCCCGGCGTGTACGGCCTGACCGCCGGACACGTTCGGGTGCGGCCCCTGGCCGACTCCGAGACCCCGCATGCCGCCGTAACCTGCCCGGACTGCGGCTGGACCCAGACTGTCGCACCCGAGCGGACCGCCGTCTGGCAGGGCATGCGCTGCCCGCTCAAGCAGTGCGACGGCCTGCTGACCGTGCCCTCCGCCTCGGCGGCGGGACGTGCCGGACGTGACTACCGCTACGACTACTACCGGCGTCTGTACCGCGAGTCAGGCCCGTACAACGTGGTCGCCGCCGAACACACCGGCGTACTCAAGCGAAAGGAGCGCGAAGCGGTCGAGAAGGGGTTCCGGCGTGGCACTCTGCACACCGACCCCAACGTGCTGTCCTGCACACCGACCCTCGAACTCGGCATCGACATCGGCCAGTTGGAGGCGGTCATCCTCGCCTCCCTGCCGTCCACCACCGCCTCCTACGTCCAGCGGGTCGGCCGGGCGGGACGTGCCACCGGCAACGCGTTCATGGTGTCCCTCGCGGACAACAGCCCGCGTGCCCTCTATCACCTGTCCGAGCCCCGTCACCTGATCGACGGGCCTGTCACTCCGCCCGGCTGCTTCCTGTCCGCCAGCGAACTGCTGCGCCGCCAGTACACCGCCTATCTCCTCGACCTGGCCGCCCGCGGCCGACTGCACGACGTACCTCCGCTCGTCGACCGCGCCGGTCTCCTCTTCGCGCGGGGCGGCTGGGCCACGGCCTTCGTCCGGGCCACCTCCGGCCGCACCGACTACGCCGAACAGTTCCTGGCCCTCTTCCCCGAGATCGAGTCGGTGCGCGACTCCGGGGTGTCCGCCGAAGCACGCCGCTCGCTTCTCGCCTACGCGCAGGAGGGGCTGGCCAAGGACCTGCGCGAGGCCGAGGCGGCCTGGAAGGCGGAGCGCACGAGCCTCCAGGCCCGCCGCGACCAGATCAACGAGGCCGCCGACTCGCTCCACGAGAACATCGAGGACGAGGCACGCGACAAGAAGGCGCTCGGCCGCGAGGCCGCCGCCCTGGGCGAGAGGTTCCAGGAGCTCAACAACATCGGTGCCCAGGCGTTCCTCGTCGAACAGGGCCTGCTGCCCAACTACAGCCTCGTCGAGGAAGGCGTCCGCCTCGAAGCGACGCTGAACCACAAGCGGCCGCCTCGCCGGACCCGCGCCGGCGAGGCCGACCCTGCTGCCGAGCGGGCGCGGTGGCGCCCCGAAGTACGCACCTATGACCGGCCCGCCACCGCCGCGCTCAGCGAACTCGCCCCCGGCAACTCGTACTACGCGCGCGGCTACCGGCACGTGATCGAGGGGTTCGACCTCGGCCCTCAGAGCACGCCGGCCGAAGGCGAGGGCGCCGACGCCGCGCCGCCGGTCCTGCGTACCTGGCGGGTGTGCGGTGAGTGCGGCCATACCCGCACCGGCGACGACGCCGAGCAGAACACCCGGCCCTGCCCACGCTGCGCGAGCACCTCCATCGGCGGTCGCACCGCCCTGTACACCGTCGTCGTGCCCCGCAAGGTCCTCTCCCGCGACAAGCGCGAGGACGCCCGCATCATCGACGACAGCGAGACCCGTAAGCAGATCAACTACACCACCGTCACCGCCGTCGACATCGACCCGGACGACGTCAAGGAGAGCTGGCGGCACACCCGCGCCACCTTCGGCGTCGACCATGTCCGCGAAGCCGTCATCCGCCGCTTCAACCTCGGACGGGCCCGCCCCGGCCGCCGCGCCGACACCTTCTTCGCGGGCACCGAGACCAACGTCACCGGCTTCGTCCTCTGCCCCCTGTGCGGCGGGGCCACCGACCGCGAGCCCGGACACACACCCGTCCAGGAAGAACTCTCCGAGTCCGTCCTCAACTCCCCGGACCACGCCCACCACTTCCCGTGGTGCGTCGTCCGCCGCCGGGACCGGCGCACCGCGCCCCGCGACCTCACCCGCGTCCTCACCGCCGCCGAACACCGCACCGAGGCCCTGCGCATCCTGCTGCCCGCGGCCACCCTGAACGTTCCCGAACGCCTCGCCTCCTTCTCCGCCGCCCTCCACCTCGGCCTCGCCCGGCATTACGGCGGCGACCCGGCCCACATCCGCTCCACCCCCGCCACCGAGCCCGACCGCGACACCGAACTGACCCGCCACTACCTGGTCCTGTACGACGCCCTGCCCGGCGGCACCGGTTACCTCCAGCGCCTCGTCGACAACGACGGCGGAGACTTCCGCGCCGTCCTCGCCGCCGCCCAGCGGGTCCTGCTCACCTGCCCGTGCCAGTCGATCCCCGGCCGCCGCGCCTGCCACCGCTGCCTGCTGCCGTACGCGCAGACCCAGCGCGAGTACAAGGACCTCGACCGGCAGGAAGCCCTCTGGATGCTCGAAGGGCTCCTCGGTCCCGACGGCCACAGCGGCTGGCAGATCGACCGCCGGCCGTCCCGCGACACAGACCGGAGCGCCGAGGACCGCATCCGCTTCGCCGAACAGGCCGAGAGCGACCTGGAACGCCGCTTCATCACCTGCCTCGACACCTGGCTCGCCCTCCCCGGCAACGGCGGAGCCGACCACGGCACCACCCCCACCGGGCGCCAGGGCAAGCAGTTCGCCCTGCGCAGCCCCGACGGGCGAGCCGTGAACTGGGAAGTCGTGGCCCAGAAGGACCTCACCGGCTACCGGACCCGGCCCGATCTGCTCTTCCGCCCTGTCGCCGGAGCCGCGGCCCAGGCCGGACCGGGACCACTACCGGTAGCCGTCTACCTCGACGGCTACCGCTGGCACGCCTCGGCCCGCACCAATCGGATCGCCTCCGACGCGGCCAAGCGGGCCCGGCTCCGCGCCGACGGCATGCTCGTCTGGCAGATCACCTGGGACGACGTCATGGCCTGGGAGAAGCAGCTGACCGAGCAGGCGGCGGCCAAGGCGCCGGGCCGTGCAACGCCGGCTGCCGAAGTGCCCGACGCCCTCGCCCGCGTCATGGCCGGCCCAGCCGCCGACGCCGCCTGGCCGCCGTATCCCGTCGAAGGCGAGCAGTCGCCCGGTGGCAAGGTCCGCGCCAAGTGGGTCGCGGCCAAGCAGAATCCCGCCGTACTCGACTCCTACGTGTACAACGGGGCCATCCCCTCCTTCCTCGGCTATCTGCGCCACCCGAACCAGAAGCTGTGGCGGGCACTTTCGGTCCGCGCCCTCACCGGCCTCCTGACCACCGAGCCGAAGCCGGTGTCCGTGTCCGCCGACCCCACCAGCGCGGTTCCCTGGATTGAGGCCGTCCTGCGCGGACAGACTCCTCCGCGGCCCGTCGGACAGAGGTTGACCCTCGTCCAGGCTCAGGACGGTTCCGGCCTGCCGCTGCTCCTTGTCGTCGACCGGCGCCAGGAGAAGAAGCAGGTGTGGAGCGCGCTCACCGTGCTCGACGACCGTCAGGATGCCGTCAAGGGTGACCGCCCCGACCACAAGCGCCGCTGGAAGGCCTGGCTGAACTGGGGAAACCTCATCCAGTTCCTTGACCCCACGGGTACGGGCCAGGCCGACGGCGTCGCCCTGGCCCGTACCGCCGTGGACGACTTCGACGCCACGCTCCTCGCGGCCACGGCAGGGCCCGCCACCGGTCTGCTCACCGCACTCCGGGAGGAGAAGGCCGGACACGGTCTTTCCGCCGCCGACCCTGCCGCGGATGAACTGCCCGGGGCCGGCAGGTCCCCATCCCCGGCCGAGGCCGTGGAGCAAGCGCCCGAGCCGCGCTCCGGCCGCGCCGGCCAGGAAGAGCCGGAGCACCACACTTCGGCAGAGCTCGCCGTCTGGCGCGTCATCCAGGACGACCTCAGCGACGGCGACCTGGCCGTGCAGCAGTTCGCCGGACGGTTCATCGCCGAGTACGCGGGGAAGCATCCGAATCTTCCGGTTGCCGAGGTTCTCTGGGACGTGACCGGTGTGACCATGGCAGTGGAACTCGCCTGGCCACAGCAGAAGATCGGGGTCGTGTCGCCCGAGGTGGCCGAGAACAAGGACGACATGGCGCAGTTCGCACGACAGGGATGGGACGTCCGCCCCGTCGACCGATGGTCGATCGATGAACTGGCCGGACGCCTGCTCAGCTTCTCTGCGAACCGGCAGGAGGGGGACGCATGACACCCAGAGCAAGCACCCGGGTCATCATGAGCAAGCAGGTGCAGCAGGACCTGCAGCGGCTCAGTCATCAGGCGAACAGCCAAGTCATCGACTTCGTAAGGCGGTTGCGCGAGGACCGCGCCAACCGTTCCCTGCGCCTTGAGCCGCTGCGCGCGGCCGGCGCCAACGGGGATCTGTTGATCGCTGCCGTTCCACCTCACCATGCGGTCCTCCTGCTGTGCACGGAGGAGAGCCGCTTCACTGTGCTCGCGGTACGCGAAGGCGCCCAGGCCCACGAGGAACTCTCCCGGCTCACCGTCTCCATCAACCCCGTATCCGGACTCCCTGAGGTCATCGACCAGGTAAGGGCGTCCGACAACGTCCTGGCCTTCTCCTCCCAATCCGGGGAGAAGGAACCGGCAGGGGCCGCACGGCCGCAGCACTCGCCCGCCCCTGTCACCGCCTTGCCGAGCGCGCTGTTCGCCCGGATCGGCGACGACGACCTGGCGGGCCTCGGGGTGAGCCGCTCCCTCCTGCCGTCCATCCGCAGGATGACCTCCCGGGAACAACTGGACGCACTGCTCGTCGACAACGTCCCCGAGCTCACCCGGGACGTCCTCCTGGCTCTCGCCGAGGGCACCCCGGTCGAGCACGTCCGGCGCGACATCACCGACGCCTGGCACACCCCCGACGCCGACCCCGAGGACTGGGCCGGCGCCGCTCGCCACCCCGGCCTCGTCTCCACCGACGACGACGCCGTCCTCGACGCTCTGGGCAACTCCTTCGAAGCCTGGCGGCTCTTCCTCCACCCCGAACAGCGACGCCTGGCCACCACCCGCTTCAAGGGCTCGGCCAAGGTCACCGGCGGCCCCGGCACCGGCAAGACGGTGGTCGCCCTGCACCGCGTCCGCCACCTCGTCTCCCTGCTTCCGCCGGGCCACGACCGCCCCGTCCTGCTCACCACGTACAACACCAGCCTGGCCGAAGACCTGCGCCAGCGCCTGCGCAAGCTCGGCGGCGACGACGTCCTGAAGCGGGTCCGCATCGAGTCCGTCGAGGCTCTCGCCCGGCGCATCGTGGCCGAGAGTCCGTCCGTCGACCTCGGCGCTCCGCTCCAGGACGACGCGCCGATGGATCTCTGGCACACCGTTCTCGCCGAGTCCGAGCATGGGCACTACGACGCCGACTTCCTCGACGACGAGTTCCGCCACGTCATCCTCGCGAACCAGTGCACCCGCTACGACCGTTACCGCGGCGTCAGCCGCCCCGGACGTGCCCGCATCACGGTCAAGCAGAAGCGGGAGATCTGGGAGCTGGTCGAGGCTTACCGGGCGCACCTGGACGGGCCTCCGCGCCGGACGACCTTCGACCTCGTCGCCGCCGAGGCGGCCCGTATCGCCGGTGAGCGCAAGCGCGAGTACGATCGCTTCCTGGAGTACAAGGAAGAACGGGGAGGCCGGGACCTGATCCACCGGGAAGCCGCCAGCCTGATGGGCGGCAGCGCCCCCCGCCTGCCCTTCCGCCACATCGTGGTCGACGAGGCACAGGACCTCTCGGCATCCCACTGGCGCCTGCTCCGGGCCCTGGTCCCTGAGGGACCGAACGACATCTTTCTCGTCGGCGACGCCCACCAGCGCATTTACGCCCACCGTTCCGTCCTCAGCCACTACGGCATCCGCACCCCGGGCCGCGCCTCACGCCGTCTCACCCTCAGTTACCGCACCACCCGCGAAATTCTCGGCAGCGCCGGAGGACTCCTCGCCGGACAGCCCTTCGACGACATGGACCTCGGCGACGACACCCTCGACGGCTACCGCTCCGTCCTCACCGGCCGGGCCCCCGAGTACTGGTATGCACCCGATTGGCAGACCGAACAGCGCGCCCTGGCGGCCATGCTCGCGGAACGTCACGAGAAGTACGGAACGCCGTACGAGGCTATGGCCGTGGCTGTCCTCGATCGCACCGCGGCGGCCCAGCTCGCCTACACTCTCGCCACTTCGGACCACCCCGTGCCCGTAATCGAGATCAAAAGTGACGGAGTCTCGGAGAACAAGCCCGGCGTACGCATCGGGACCATGCACCGCTTCAAGGGCCTCGAGTTCCAGCGAGTGTTCATCGCCGGAGTTTCCGAGGGCCAGGTCCCGCACCAGCGCATCGAGCCGTACCGGCTGACCAACCCGGACCGCTACCGCCAGGAAGAACAACGAGCCCGCTCGCTGGTCTTCGTCGCGGCTACCCGCGCCCGCGACGAACTGGTCGTGACCTGGAACGGGCGGCCCAGCCGCTTCCTGCCCCGTAACGTTCACAAGATCGCGCACAGCGCGGCGAGTCTGTTGAAGGGTGACGGCCCGCCGTCCAGCTCCTCGGCTTCCTCGGTTGCCTGACCGGCCACGATTCGACAGCTGCACGGACCGAGGTCCTGACTTCCACCGGCCCGACCTTCCCGTGCTTCACCGAGAGGACATGACATCGTGCGCGCCTGGACCATACGTGGCGGACGAGAGGGGCAGCTGGAGTCCGCCGCCCTCGAACAAGGGCTGACCATCGCCGGCTGGGAAGAAGTCGACGACCTCGGTTCCTGCACATCCATCGAGGAAGTCGGAGTGCTCCTCGAGCAGACGTATCCCGACGAGGGTCCAGGCACCGTGGCCAGCTGGAAGCACCAGCTGTGGCGCTTCCTGACCATGGACATCGGTGACTTCGTCGTCATGCCCCGTAAGTTCCAGCAGATCATCGCCATCGGCAAGCTCACCGGCCCCTACGAGTACCGGGCCGATCAGCCTCCGGGCTACCGGCACGTCCGTACAGCGGACTGGCGCGTACGAGACCTGGACCGTGCGGCGGTCAAGGGCGACCTCCGCGACAGCATGGGTGCGTATCTCACCATCAGCGAGCTCACCCGCCGCGACGCTGTCCGCCGCATCACGGCACTCGTCGACGAAGGCCACGACCCCGGATACACCGGAGCCGTCGATCCGCCGGTCGACATCGCCGCTCTCGAAGCGGACGTCGCCGACGCCGGCACCCGGCAGCTCGCGGCCCGAGATCTCATCGGCCTGTGGGGCTGGTCCCGACGAACCGTCGGCGTCACCGAACTCGTGGACCATGAACTCGCCGTCCGCGGCCTGACGGTCGAGCCCCACTACAATTCCGTCCGCCTCGACGACCTGGTCACGGTCTCCGCCACCGATGAAGACGTCGCCACCGAGGAAAGTGCCGCCCCGGACAGCGTCCACCTCAGCGGCCACTCCACCTCCGGAAGTTCAGCGCGCAAGACGTCCACCGAGAAGGACCTCGGCTGGCGGATCGGAACCCTCCCCTTCGCCCGTGACGTCACCACCGTCCCCGTCGACGGCGATCTCGGACTCGCCTACCTCCACATGGTCGAGGCTGACTACTCCCAACTTCCCGTCGTCGACCGCAACGGACGCGCCAAGGGCGTCGTCACCTGGCAGTCGATCGCCAGGGCCAAACTGACCGGCCGCGGCCACAGTATTGCCGAGGTCACGGACCACGACGCCCCCACCGCCCGCGAACACGAAGAGCTCTTCTCCCGCATCCAGGACCTCCGCCAGCACGGCTTCCTCGTCATCGTCGACTCCGAGCACGTCGTCACCGGTGTCCTCACCGCCTCCGACATCGCCGACCAGCTCAAGCTCCGCATCGAGCCCTTCACCCTCCTCGAAGAGGTCGAACTCCGCCTCCGCCGCACTCTCAACCGCTACAACCGTGAGGACCTCCCGACCCGCACGCAGAACATCCTCGACAGGAAAGGCATGATCACC
Organism: Streptomyces enissocaesilis; assembly: GCF_039533765.1. Taxonomy (NCBI): domain Bacteria; kingdom Bacillati; phylum Actinomycetota; class Actinomycetes; order Kitasatosporales; family Streptomycetaceae; genus Streptomyces; species Streptomyces enissocaesilis. Next base: position 107,460 of record NZ_BAAAUD010000053.1, read on the forward strand.
CTCGGCGAGTACCGCCACGTCTTTCAGGAAGAGGACCTGTGGACGCAGCTCAACTGGCCCTTCGATCAACAGAGATTCCTGGAGCGCCTCGACGTTGTGAAGAAGTTCCGCGACAGCGTGGCTCACTGGGACGTCGACGCCCCGGAGGCCGAACGAGAAGCTGTCGAGGCCACCCGACAACTCCTCCGTTTACTTCAACTTGTCGCCTGAATCCTGATTTCACGGCAAAGCAGTTGCAGACAAGGCGTATGCTGTACCTGGCAGCTAGCGCCTGCCCGCTCCGAGTCATGATGGTCCCACGTCCATCGTGATGGCGAAGACAAGGTTCCCCGAATCGCGCAGCAGTGTTCCGTCAGGTCATCGAATAGTCCACGGCGGGGCGGACGTGGGACGTCTCGCAAGATGGAGCACACGATGACCGAGAACCGTCGCCGCAAGGTTGAGATTCGCGCCCGCCAGGCGATCACCGGAGCGGGTTATCTAGAGACACGTCGGCGGATCACTGCCTTGGCCGAGGTGATGCAGCAACATCCGCAACTCAACTCGTACGGCATTGGGGTCTTCGACCCCCTGCGCAAGACAGCCGCACAGCGCCGGGCCGAACTCGCCGCTGGCCGCGAGGAGTTGGCCGGAGGTGTGGAAAGGGTGCTGGTGACGGTCGCGTGGTTGCGTGAGCACATCACGCCGATCAAGACCCCTACCATCAGCAGTTATGCCGCGAAACATGTGATGGAGCGGACAACTGAAAGGTACGTCAGCAACGGCGAGTTCATCGCCGCTGCTCTCGTCGCTGGATACACCTTCAAGTACGCGCAGCCGAATGTGTTGTTCGGTATGAGTGTCCGGGATCTGAAGCGGATGAACTGAGCACTCCACAGAGACCTTCAGGGTGAGAGCTGGGCTCTCACCCTGAAGACGTCATAACCGACTAGTGCTGGATTCCTCAACTTGTTCTTTTCCTTCCGGTCTCCAACAGAGTCCCGAACAGTGTTGCTCACCTGGAAGTTCGCGGGACGTGGAGACGGCCTTCGCCTGGCAGGGGATAGCCCTGGTGCAGCTCGACCGTGTTGTGCGCGAGGGGGACCGGCGGCCGCTCATAGCTCTTCGCCGGCGTGCGTGGCGGGGCTGCACTGGCGCCGGGATCTCAGGCTCGTGCAGCCCGGCGACTCGGACTACGGCAGCTGAATCCGCTCCTCCGTCGCTAGCGTGTATACATCCGCCGTGCCACCCCTCGGACACCAGCACACACCCCACGGTCTCTCGTAGACCGTGGGGTATTTCGTTGTGCGACGCAACGTTTCCCGCGCCCGTCCTCGCAGCACGTGTGCACGTGAGGACCGACGCGCTGTTCGTGTGGTGGCTGTCGGACACCGATGAGTTTCGGGCGCGGGGCCGGTCTTCATGGGTGTACACGCTCATGCGCCGGACGCGGGAGGAACCGATGGTTGCCAGGGAATTCACCACGTGTCTGTGGTTCGACGGGCAGGCCGAGGAGGCCGCGGAGCACTACGTCTCGATCTTCAAGGACTCGAAGCTCGGACGGATCGGCCGCTACACCGGGGCCGGGCCGGGGCCCGCCGGGTCCGTCATGGCCGTCGAGTTCGAGGCCAACGGCCAGAGGTTCGTCGGGCTGAACGGCGGGCCGGAGTTCACGTTCAGCGAGGCGGTCTCGTTCCAGATCCACTGCGGTGACCAGGACGAGGTGGACTACTACTGGGGCAAGCTCTCCGCGGGCGGTTCCGAAGGCCCCTGCGGCTGGCTGAAGGACAAGTACGGGGTGTCCTGGCAGGTCGTCCCCGACGGGCTCCTCGACATGCTCGGCGACTCGGACCCGGAGAAGGGGAAGCGGACCGCCGAGGCGATGTTCTCGATGTCCAAGCTCGACATCTCCGCACTTCGGAAGGCGTACGCGGGAGAGTAGGGCGTACGCGGGACAGGAGGTACCGCGCACGGATCAGGCGGTCGGCCCGTTCCGGGTGGCCGGGTGCCGGGACAGGTCTGCCAGCAGGTCTTCGGCCACGTGTTCCTCCAGGACGGCGGTCCGGTGGGTGAGCAGGGCCTCGGACAGGGCGGGGTCCCACGGGGCCTCGGTGATTCTGCCGACGGGCGGGCCCGGATCCGTGCGGGCGCGGGCCGTCAGGTAGTCGCTGGCCGACATGCGCCAGGGGGTGGCCGGCGTCTTCGCCAGGACGTGGGCGGCGATGCGCAGGCCCTCGCCGTCGAAGTCGCCGTGGTGGCGGAGCGGGGCCCCCGCCTCCGCGAGATGGCGCAGCAGGAGGAGTACGGCGCTGTTCGGCCAGCCGGACGTGCACACCAGGGGCGGGCAGGCCGGGCCGAAGCGCTGGAGGGCGAGGGCCGGGATGCTCGGGTTCTCGGTGATGTGGACCACCGTGGGCGGGAAGCGCAGCTCGCCGGGTGTGCGCAGCTGGGCCAGGGTGAGGTGCGTGGCGTGGCCGGCGCGGGAGTACGCCGTCACGGCGTGGGCCACCGGGCCGTCGCCCGTGGGGCGCAGGCCCGCGGTGAGGACCGTGGTGGACAGGGCGTCGTCGGCGATTCCGGCCCGGGCCCACAGGGCGCGCCGTTCGGAGGCCGACTCGGGGGCGGCCGTGTCGTACAGCGCGGCGAGGGCGCGCAGGACCAGGCCGGACAGGCGGGTTCCGTCGTCGAGGGCGTGGGAGTCGTTCAGGATGCGGGTGGCGAAGACCGGTAGTGGTTCGCCCCGCGCGGGGAGTGCGGACAGGGTCCGCAGGGCGTCGGCGAGGGTGCTCCGGGTGGTGGCCACCGAGCCGCCGGTCAGGCCGGCGCGGCGTACCTGCGCGACCCAGGCGTCGAGGGCGGGCTGCGCCAGGACCACCGGGTGGGTGGCCAGCCACTCCCACAGGGCGGCGCGGTCGGCCCGGTCGGTCGCGCGGGCCGCGGCCCGGTCGCCGACCGGGCCGACGATCGCGGTGACCACCGAGCGGGTGTCCTCGCCGCAGCTGTCGCGGAGGGCCTGGTCGAGCCGGGTCAGGGAGAGGGTGGGGCGCGGGCCGGGGAGGCGGTCCAGGCCCAGAAGGTCGGCGACGGCGTTCTGCGCGGCCTCGTCCAGGGGGCCGACCCGTACCCGTGCGACCGGCTGCCCGGTGGACAGCCGGTCGTGGAACGCCCGCCACAGCGGCGCCAGTCCGGGGCGGTCCAGCGGGTGCCCCGCCGCAGAGTGGCCCGCCGGAGAGTGTTCCGCCTCCGGGTGCCTCACCGCGGCTCCTCTTCGGACCGCAGGTCCGTGCCGTCCCAGACGAAGCGGACCGTCGTGACGGCGTCGTCGGGGCCGCCGCTCCCGTCCCCGCCCTCGATCCCGCCCGTGATCAGCTGGTGCACGGCGATGCCGTCGAGCTCCCGGTAGGTGCACCACTCGTGGTCCGAGGTGAGCATCAGATCGAGGTCGAGCGAGCACAGCAGCGCGAAGATCTGGCCCCGGTTGGCCGCGTCCACGCCGACGAACACCTCGTCCAGCAGGATCAGCCGGGGCGCCCGCGGCACCGCCTGGTAGTGCGCCGCCACGGCGGCGAACAGCGGCAGGTGCAGGGCGATGGCCTTCTCCCCGCCCGACAGCGCGCCGTGCAGCTTCTTCGTCAGCAGCTGCCACCCCTGCCCGTTCGCACGGTCCAGCCTCACCACGAACTGGTGCCACGCGGTGTAGTCCAGCACCCGCGTCAGCTGCTCCTCCCAGTTCCTCGCCGTGTCGGACGCCTTGGCCTCCTCGACGCGGTCGCGGAAGAAGCGGTGCAGCGCCTCGCGGTCGCCGTCCGACATCCGCACCGGATCCTTCAGCAGCAGGTCGCGGGCGGCCCTGGTGCCGGGCGGCAGCGCCGGATCGACCTGCCACACCAGGCGCACCGCGACCCGGGAGGCGGTACGCACCCGCTCCAGGCGGGAGTTCATCGCGTCGACCAACTCGTTGGCCTGGCGGATACGGGCGGCCAGATGGCGCCGGGTGTTGCCCGTGAGCGTACGGTCGAAGAGCTCGCGCTCGTCGGCGGTGATCTCCTCCTGGCTGCGGTCCCGCTCGGCCGTCAGGGAGGCCAGCAGCCCGGCGGCGCCCGTCCGCATGCCGTCCATCGCCGCCGAGAACACCTGGACGTCGTCGTCCGACTCCAGCGACAGGTCGGCGCGCTCGCCCAGCGCCTGCCGGCTGATGTGGACGGTCTCGGCGAGACGGCCCAGGGCGTCCGCGATGTTCTTCGGCCCGTACGGTACGGACGGCCACAGCGACCCGATCGTGCGGGCCGCCTCCAGGGTGGACTTGATCCCCTCCTCGGCCCTCACCGCCACCTCGGCCCCCGCGTCGACGGCGAAACCCAGCCGCAGACGGCGGCGGAAGCGGTCCGCGGCCGTGTCGCGCGCCGTCAACGCCGCGTCCCGCTGTGCGGCGGCCGTGACCCGCTCGCTGTCCAGCGAGCCGATACGGCCCGCGACCTTCAGCAGCAGCGCGTTCAGGTCGCGCAGGCCGGACAGGGCGGCGCGGTGCGACGCGCGCAGCTCCTCGATGCGGGCGAGCACCTCCTCGTACTCCGCGCCGACGGTGTGCTCGATCTCCTCCAGCCGGGCCGCCAGCGCGCGGGCGCCCGACTCCGCGCGGCCCGCCTCGGCCTCCAGCCCCAGGGCGGCCTCGCCGGACCGCTCGGCGCGGGACTTCGCCTCCGCCGCCGTACGCCGCTCGGACGCCAGCTGGAGGTGGGCGAAGAACCACTGGTCGGCGGTGTCCCGCAGCCTCTGGACCGTCTCGGCCACCGCGTCCAGCGCCGACGGATCGGCCGGCAGTCCGTGCTCGGCCGCCGTCTGGTCGAGCAGGGCCCGGGTGGTCTGCGCCGCGCTCTCGCACCGGCTCAGCCGCGCGACGGCGGACCGCACGGCGTCGTCCCGGGCGGCGGCGTCGGCCTGCGCCCGGTCGAGGTCGCGTTCCGCAGCGACGACCGCCCGGTGGTCGGGGCGCGAGCGCCGGTCGGCCTCCAGGGCGGCGCGGCGGCCGGCGAGAGCGGTGAGCGCGGTGTCCAGTCCGGTGATCTCGTGGTCCAGAGCGGTCAGCTGCGCCGCCAGCCGGGCCAGCCGCTGCTCGCGGGCGCGGGCGCGCGCGGACGCGCCGATGTGGGCGGCCTCCGCCTTGGCCCAGCTCCCCGTCGCGCTCGCCAGCCGCCAGGTGCCGTCCCCGCCGATCGCGGCGCCGTGCCCCTGCGGCAGGGTGTCGTCGTACGCGATGCCGGACAGCAGCTGGCCGATGCGTTCCGCCGCGACCGGTGCCCCCGGCTCCGGCCGCAGCACCTCGGCCAGGGACCGGCCCGGGGCGGGCACCGACCAGTCGGCCTCGGCGAAGGTGTCGTGGCCGAGGGCGAACGCACCGCCGTACGGGGCGACCCAGGCGTCCAGCAGACCACTCGCCTCCAGCGCGGCCTCGACCGCCGCGCGCGTACCGGCCGGCACCTCGTCGCGGAAGGCCACCAGCTTCCACAGCGGGGCGCCCATCAGCCGGGAACGGTCGGCCGTGCGGAACGGCGGGGGAGCGGGCGGCAGTTCGGCTGTCTGCTCCAGCGTCTCGGCCTCGGCGGCCAGCGCCTCGCGCTCCGCCTCCACTGCCGCGCGCCGGGAGGCGGCGGTGGTCTCCGCGGCGGTCAGGGCGTGCTCGACCGCGCGGACGGCCGCGTCGGTCAGCGCCAGCACCTCGGGTTCGTCCGTCGCGCGGGCGGCCAGCTCCTCCACGGCGCCGCCGTCGAAGGCGAGCTCCGCGCACTGCCGGGCCCAGACGCGCAGCCCCTCGGCCCGGGCCGCGACCGCCTGCTCGTACTGCGCCGTCCGCCGGGCGCGCCGCTCCGAGGCGGAGGCCAGGTCGGCCCGGCACTCCTCCAGCCGCTCCTCGGCCGTCGTACGTTCGCCGGTCGCGGCCCGGTGGGCGGACAGCGCCCCGCGCACCTCCTCGACCTGGCTCCGCCGCCCCCGCACCGCGCCGTGCAGGATCTGCCGGGCCCGGTCCGCGGATCCCGCCGCGAGCAGGGTGGCCACCTCCGTGCAGGACGCCGTCATTCCGGCGCTCCGGGCGACCTGCCAGGTGTCGCTCTCGGCGCTGCGGACCTTCTCCTCCTGCGCATCGGCCGCCTCCTGGGCCCGCTCCTGACGCAGGGCGTCCTGGTCGGCCGTCTCACGGGCCGCGCCCGCCTTGGCCCGCCGATCCCGCGCGTCCCGGCGGGCGTCGGCGGCCTGCTGCCGCAGCCGGTCGAGGTCGCGGCCCTGGCGGTAGGCGTCGGACTCCGTGAGGCCCTCGATCCTGGAGGCCAGCTCCTCGACGAGAGCCTCGGTCTCGGCGTGTTCCGCCTCGGCCCGCCCCTGCTCCTCGACCGCCGCCCGGTGCGCCTCCTCGCTCTCCCGGGCCGCACGGGTGCGGTTGTCCATCTCGGTCGTCGCCGAGATCACGGCGGCGGCGCCGGATCGGAGCACCCGCTGGGCGTACGCGCGCTGCCGGGCGCCGAGGGCCTGCGCCGCCCGTACCTCGTCCTCCAGCCGGGACAGGTGCTCGCGCCGCCGGTCGAGCCGCTCGAAGCCGTCGGCCAGCTCGGAGATCTCTCCCTGGTCGAGCGGGGGCAGGGCGCGGGAGAGCAGTTCGGACAGGAGCGAGGGGTCGAGGCGCTGGGACAGCTTCGGCGTACGCAATTGCAGCAGTGCGGTGATGAGCGCGTCGTAGCGCTGCTCGTTCAGTCCCGGGAAGAGGGTCTGCCGTACGGTGTCGCGGTACTCGGAGGCCGAGGCGTGCACCTCGCCGTGCCCGGCCAGGGCCTGCGCGAGGGCGGCCCTGGTCAGCGGCCGGCCCGCGTCGTCGACCAGGTCGAAGCCGCCGGGGACACCGACGCGGCGGCGGGTGGTGAAGAAGTCGGCGGTCACCGACGTGGTCCGCTCGCCGGCCTGGAGCCGTGCCCCGACGGTGAACCAGGCGTCGCCGCCGCCGTCCGGGACCTCCCCTTGCTCCCGTCCCTGCTCCTGTCCGGTGCGGAACTCCAGCCAGACGTATCCCACCCGGGTGAGGCCGGTGGCGCCCTCGCCCATCAGGTTCCAGTGCATGGTGCGCTCGGAGCCGCCGAAGGTGGACAGCCGGTGGGGGCGCAGGCTCGCGTCGAAGAGGAACGGCAGCAGCACCTCCAGGGCCTTGGACTTGCCCGTGCCGTTCGGACCGCGCAGCAGCAGGCGGCCGCGGTGGAAGGTGAAGACCTCGTCGTAGTAGCGCCACACGTTGAGCACGCCCGCGCGGGTCGGCTGCCAGCGAGGGGTGCGGCCGCGGGCTCCGGAGCCTGCGGAGTCCGCGGAGGCGCGGCGGGGGAGGGCGGTGACCGTCATGCGGGGGGTTCTTCCTTGAGAGTGGCACCGGTGACCCGGTAGCGGGCGGCGGCGGGCCGGGGGACGACGCGGCCGCCCTCGCCGCGTACCAGACCGAACTCGGCCAGGACCTGTACGGCGTCCGAGGCCAGGGCCGCGGCCCCGCCCTCCGTGCGGTACGCCTTGCCCCAGCGGGGGAAACGCCCCAGCAGGCTCTCCGCCTCGGCGGCCAGCTGCTCGGACGTGCACCCGGCGGGCGAGGCGGTGAGCGTGTCGAGGAGCAGCAGGGCGGCGACCTTGGCATGGCTCGCGTCGTCGGGGAACTTGCTGTCGGTGGCGATGGCGTCCGGGTCGACCAGCAGGAACCCTTCGGCGCGCTCCTCCAGCACGAACCCCGCCTGCTCCGCGGCGCGCCGCAGGATCTGGCGGCCGGTGGGGGAGGTGAGGTAGCCGAGCTGGGCCCCGGTCAGGTCGTCCCGGTGCAGGACGGGGTTGTCGAACAGGCGCCGCAGCACCGAGTGCCGCAGCCACAGATTGCGCTGTACGGGAGAGGCGTGGGCTTCCGGGGTGCCGGACTCCGGATCGTCCGGACCGTCCGGATCTTCTGGGTCCTCCGGCCCCTCCCAGATCCCCGGAGTCCCCGGAGTCCCTGAGCCGTCCGGGGCCTCCGTGGCCGCGGGCCCGTACCGCCGTTCCCGTACCAGACCGGTCAGCAGCGCCTCGAACCTGCCGGGTATCGCGGCGGCCGGGACGGCGAGGCGGGAAGGACCGCACGGCGCGGCGAGCAGACGCATCAGCACGGTGGCGTCCACCCGGTAGAGCACCTTCGCCTCGGCCGAGTCGGCGAAGCTGTCCGTCGTCCCGTCGACGGTCTGCAGGGCGCCGTACGACTCCAGCAGCCGCAGTACGTCGACGAACGCCACGCGCTCCGCACGCTGCGCGGTGTCGAAGGCGGGCAGTGCCTCGTCCGCGGCCGCCGCCCGCACCACCCGGTCGGCCAGCAGCCCGATGGTGGTGACCGGTACGGAGAGCAGCTCGGCGGCGGTGACGCAGAGCAGGACGTACCGCCGGCGGTCGAAGGGGGCGCGTCCCGGGCGGGTCCGCCGGGCGGGCCGCGTCGCGTCCGCGTCCGCCCGGACCTTCAGCAACCGGGCGTAACCCAGCCGCGGTTCGACGACCAGCGTCCAGCCGCAGTGGTAGTCGAACCAGTGGATCAGCGGATCCCGGCGCCGGCGCACCAGGTCGAAGGCCGCCGGGTCGGAGCGCTCGGTGAGCAGCGGGCGGGCCAGCAGCGTCCGGATGCAGCGGGCCAGCTCCTCCCGTTCGGCGACGACCAGTTGATTGGCGAAGTTGCTCATCCGGTCGCCTCCTCCAGGGCCGCCCCGGCCGGAAGTGTCCCGGCCGGTGCCGCCCCGGCCGTGTGTACTTCGACGACGAAATCGGGTCCGGTCAGCGTGCCGCGCGGCGTACGCAGCACGGCCGGGGCGGCGCCGGCGGCCGGTGGCCGCAGGACCACCTCCACCCGGCCGTCGCCGGTCACGGCCCGGCGCACCCCCGTGGAGTCCGGGCGGACGGCCAGGGCGCGGCCGAGCAGATCCATCAGCCGCTCGAAGACCTCGTGGTCCAGCGCGCCGAAGTGCGAGAGCCGCACCGGGGCCTGAGTGCGCAGCAGACTCCAGGCGGCCTCCAGCTCGGCGCGCTCCGCCCGCGCCCGCTCGGCTCTCGCCGCCTTGAGTTCCGCCACGTCGCGCACCCGGCCGGTGCGGGTGAAACGCTCCGTACGGCCACTGGTGCGCAGCAGCGCGGACACCTCCACCGGCGGGGCGTCGCGCCAGCTCTCGGTGGCCGACGTCAACTCGGGGTCGGCGTGCGCGAGATGTGCGTGGCGGGACGGCCCGAGCCCGAACGCCGTCGACCACAGCCGGTGCAGGTCGTCGTCGGCGGGCGCGGCGGCGAACCAGCGCGCCAGCTCCCTGAAGTCCTGTACGGCGCCGGTGGAGCGGCGCCGCGACTCGGTGATCCTGTCGAGCACCTGGAGCAGGGTGACGATGGCGCGGCGCGCCACATGGTGCAGCTGCTCCACCCGGGCGGGCGAGCCGTCGGCCGGCAGGAACCAGGCACGCAGCCCCTCCCAGCGGGCGCGGCGGCGCGCGAGCCACTCGGAGGCCGGGTCGGCGCCGCCGGACGGCGGAAGCTCGGCGCCGCGCAGCGCCCGTCGCCACAGCGTCTCCGGGCCGCGGTCCTCGATCCGGGCGACGGCCGCCGCGACGGCGTGGGCCCGCTGGTCGAGGTTGGTGAGGAACTCCTGGAGGTAGGCCACGGTGGCGCCCTTGACCTCGTGGAACGTCGACAGTTCGGCGCCGTCGGTGCGCAGCAGCCGCTGCAGCTCCCCGTTGAACTGCTTGGTGTTGCCGCGCAGCGCGTCGAGGTGCCCTTCGAGCTCCTGGAGGGTGCTGAAGATCCGCCGGTCGCCGGAGCCGGTGTCCGCCAGCAGACGGTCCAGCTCCGCGAGCCGGTCCGCGATCGCGTCCAGCACGGCGGTCTGGAGGGCGCCGGTCGACGCGAGGACGGTGAGTGCGTGCTGCACGCCGGCGAACGCCGCCTCGCCGCGCCGGGTCAGGGAGTACTGGAGGTTGCGGCGCTCGTACTCCTGCGCGGTGCGGTAGTTCTCCGCGTGGTTCTGGATCACGTCCAGCAACTGCCACTCCCGCAGCTGCTTCAGGGCCTGGGTCAGGTCGTCGTCGGTCAGCGCGTCGAACCAGCCGACGCCGCGCAGCCGCTCCCGTACGTCGTCCAGACCGAGCGCCGTCACCAGCCGCTCGTTCGCGTCGCCGAAGGCATGGAGGATCGCGGAGTACAGCGGTGCCCGGTCACCGGTGGTGAACCGGAACATGTCGGCCGGGACCCGGTGCGTCCCTCCTGCCGTCACAGCGCCGCTCCGTGATCGACGGCTTGCGACACCCGGGCGGCGGCGAGCCGGTCGGGCCGGGGGCGTTCGCCGTGCGCGACTCCGACGATCGCCTTCGAGTCGTACTGCCTGCCGTTGCGCGCCAGCAGGTACCGGCGTGCCGGGCGGAAGCGGCCGTGGAGGAAGGACTCCTGCCCCACACGGTCGAACTCCTCGATCGCGCACAGGATCTCGGTGGTGGTTATGTCCGTCAGCGCCATGCGTTGAACAGTAGACGGCGCCGCTGACAGGGGGAATCTATGCCTGGACGGCGAAGCGCACGAAGTCGGTCCACGAGGGCCCCGCCACCGTGAGCTGCGCACTGGCCGGGTCCTTGGAGTCGCGGACGTGAACGGCACCGGCGCACACCGCGACCTCCACGCATTCGCCGCCTTCGCCCCCGCTGTAACTGCTCTTGAACCAGGCCGGTTCCGATGACTGCGCCGTCGAGAATGCCGCCTCGGTGATCATGACTCTCCCAGCAGCTCTTGGATCAAGGACCGCGACTCACCCGGAGTGAGTGCCTGACCCCGGATGCTGCCATACCGCGCGGACAGGTTGCGGACTGCATCGGGATCCGTGATCAGGTTACTGACCCCCTGGGCCTCCAGGTATCCGACCGGTGGTTTCCCCTTGGGGGTCAGCACGATGAAAGGGCCGTCCACTCCCGGGTTCTCGTCACAAGCCAGAGGCAGTACCTGAATGGTGGTGCTCCTGAGCCTGCCCAGTGCCATCAGATGTTCCAACTGCCCTTTCTGTAAGGCCCTTCCACCGATCTCCCGTCGCAGCACTGCCTCGTCGATGACGGCGCTTACGATCGGAGCGGGCCAGCGTGTCAGGATCTCCTGCCGAGCCAACCGTGCCATGACCCGCTGTTCAATCGTTGCTTCGTCCAGCAGGGGCTGGCGCACCATGAACGTCGTACGCGCGTAGTCCTCGGTCTGGAGCAGACCGGGCACGGTCACCGTGCTGAAGAAGCTGATCTCGACTGCCGTCAATTCCAGCCGCGCATAGTCCCGGAACCAGGCCGGATGCCGCACCCGTGCCCGCGCTTTCGCCCGTACGACGTCCTCCTCCGCAGCCCGGAGCAGCCCGCCCGCACCGAGAACACCGTCCGCCGCCCGCAGGAACTCCGGCTGCGGTGTCCGCCTGCCGCGTTCCAGGGAGGAGATCAGGTCCTCCCCGTATCCGAGGCGTTCGCCCAGCTCCCGCTGCGTCCACCCCGCCCGCTCCCGCAGCAGCCGCACCTGGCGGCCGATCGTCCGGAACAGGTCCCCGCCGCCGTCCCCGTCGTCCCCGTACTCCTCGTCGGCGGGTTCGGGGCCGGGCCGCAGCCGGTCGTCCCCCGTCTCCGCATCCCGGCTTTCCACCACTGCCCGCGCATCCGCTGCTGCCATCGCGTCCACCGTCCGACCCGCCCCGACCAACCCTTGCCCGACCGGTACGCCGGCCCGCCGTACCGCCCGCTGTCGTCACCAGAGTACGAGCGATCGCACACGCACAGTGACCAACGGGTGAAGATCACCCCCACGTGCATCGTCGCCCGCCCGTGCCCGACCGGTGGTACGCGCGGTGCTCCACGCCGGTACGCGTGCCTCCCGTACCGCCCCGTCCCCTGGCCGGGGGGTCCCCGGTCCGGCCACGCTGAGCTGCATGGACTCCGAGATCACCACGGCTCGAACAGCCGTCTCCGCCCAGCGGTTCACGCAACTGCTCAGTGCCACCCGACGCAGCGCCCGCCTCGCGCGGCTGCTTGCCGTGCAGCAGCTCGACGCGTGGGGGTGGTCGCCGGACAACGACTGCGTACGGGCCGCCGAGCTGGTCGTCGCGGAACTCGCCGCGAACGCCGTCCTGCACGGCCGCGTGCCCGGACGCGGTTTCCGGCTGGGACTCGCCCTTGTGCCGGTCACGCCCAGGGCGTCCGTACTGCGGATCGACGTCACGGACCCCCGTGGTGATCTCCTGCCGCCTTCCGGGGGCGTCCCCGCCACCGCCGACGTCCCCGCCGACGGCGACGACACGCAGGGCCGGGGACTCCTCCTTGTCTCCGCCCTCTCCGTCAACTGGGGCTTGATCCCCGAGCCGGCCGGTGCGAAGACCGTCTGGGCGGTCGTGGGGCTGGTCGGCTGACCGCGCGTTCGGGGGGCCGGGTCCGGCGCGGTGGGTCGCTCATCTGAGCGGTAATCGGTCACGATCCGGTCTCGCTGTGGGGTGGAGGTATTGCTTCCGGTGCGTGTAATCGTTTCCAATCAGGCGTGTAATCGATTCCACGAGGGGCGGGCCCTGTCCGCGGCCCCCGGAACCGGGGTTCACCGCAACCACAAGGAGGTGGTCCGGCAGTGGCGAGCATCAAAGACGTCGCGGCCGAGGCGGGAGTGTCCGTCGCCACGGTCTCGCGCGTCCTCAACAGCCATCCGTCCGTCAGTCCCGACGCGCGGACCCGCGTCCTCGCCGCCGTCGACGCGCTCGGCTACCGGCCCAACGCCGTGGCCCGGTCGCTGCGTACCGACCAGACGCGCACCCTCGGGCTCGTCATCAGCGACGTGCTCAACCCGTACTTCACCGCGCTCGCCCGCTCCGTCGAGGAGGCGGCGCGCGCGCTCGGCTACAGCGTCATCATCGGGAACGCCGACGAGCGGCCCGAGTTGCAGGACCACCACGTCCGTACGCTCCTCGACCGCCGCATCGACGGGCTCCTCGTGTCGCCCACCGACGGCGGTTCCCCGCAGATACTCGACGCCGCGCGCGGCGGCACCCCCATGGTCTTCGTCGACCGCTGGATTCCGGGTGTGGACGTGCCCGTCGTGCGCGCCGACGGCTGCCCCGCCGTACGCGACCTCGTCGGCCACCTCCACCGCCTCGGCCACCGCAGGCTCGCGATCATCGCCGGACCGGCGGCCACCACCACCGGCAGCGAGCGCGTCGAGGCGTTCCGGGAGGCGCTGCGCGAGCACGGGCTGCCGCTGCCCGACGCCTACATCGGCCAGGGCGACTTCCAGGCGGCCAGTGGACGGCGCGCCACCGTGCGCTTCCTCTCCCTGCCCGAGCCGCCCGACGTCGTCTTCGCCGCCGACAACCTGATGGCGCTCGGCGCGCTGGACGCGATCCGCGAGCGCGGCCTGCGGGTCCCGCAGGACATCGGGCTCGCCGCCTTCGACGACATCCCGTGGTTCGTCCACACCGATCCGCCGCTCACGGCGATCGCCCAGCCGACCGGCGAGCTGGGCCGGGCCGCCGTACGGGCCCTGGTCGACCTCATCGAGGGCCGGCCGCCGCAGTCCGTCACGCTTCCCGCCCGGCTCGTCGTACGCCGGTCCTGCGGCGAGGGGCCTTCTTCGCATTCTCCGTACCAGAGCCAGAGGAGCAACCTGTGAGCGGCCCGGGCGAGTTGCTGCGCATCGAAGGCATACGCAAGACCTTCCCCGGCGTGGTCGCGCTCGACTCCGTCGACTTCGACCTGCGGCGCGGCGAAGTGCACGTCCTGCTCGGCGAGAACGGGGCGGGCAAGAGCACGCTGATCAAGATGCTGTCCGGCGCCTACCGCCCCGACAGCGGGCGGATCCTGGTCGACGGGCGGGAGGTCCGTATCCACGGGGCGCAGGACGCCGAGCGGCTCGGCATCGCCACCATCCACCAGGAGTTCAACCTGGTGCCCGAGCTCACCGTCGCCGAGAACATCTTCCTCGGCCGCCAGCCCCGGCGCTTCGGAATGATCGACCGCAGGCGGATGGAGGCCGACGCGGAGGAGCTGCTGAAGCGGGTCGGCGTGCGGGTCGCGCCGCAGGCCAAGGTGCGCGAACTGGGCATCGCCCGGCTCCAGATGGTGGAGATCGCCAAGGCCCTGAGCCTGGACGCGCGCGTCCTGATCATGGACGAGCCGACCGCCGTACTGACCAGTGAGGAAGTGGACAGGCTCTTCCGGATCGTGCGGCAGCTGCGCGAGGACGGGGTGGGCGTCGTCTTCATCACGCACCACCTGGAGGAGATCGCGGCCCTCGGCGACCGCGTCACCGTCCTGCGCGACGGCCGCAGCGTCGACCAGGTGCCCGCCTCCACGCCCGAGGACGAACTCGTACGGCTGATGGTCGGGCGCAGCATCGAGCAGCAGTACCCGCGCGAACGCCCGGAGACGGGGGAGCCGCTGCTCTCCGTGCGCGGGCTGACCCGCGACGGCGTGTTCCACGACGTCGGCTTCGACGTGCGCGCCGGCGAGGTCGTCGGACTCGCCGGGCTCGTCGGCGCCGGACGCACCGAGGTCGTACGCGCCGTCTTCGGCGCCGACCCCTACGACGCCGGGAGCGTCGAGGTACGTGGCGAGCGGCTGGCCGGGGGCGACGTGAACGCCGCCATGGGCGCCGGGATCGGGCTCGTGCCCGAGGACCGCAAGGGCCAGGGCCTGGTGCTCGACGCCTCCGTGGAGGAGAACCTCGGCCTGGTCACGCTGCGTTCGGCCACCCGCGCCGGCCTCGTGGACCTCAAGGGGCAGCGCGCGGCCGCCGCCCGGATCGCCGGACAGCTCGGCGTACGGATGGCGGGCCTAGGCCAGCACGTCCGTACCCTCTCCGGCGGCAACCAGCAGAAGGTCGTCATCGGGAAGTGGCTGCTCGCCGACACGAAGGTGCTGATCCTCGACGAGCCGACCCGTGGCATCGACGTCGGCGCCAAGGTCGAGATCTACCAGCTGATCAACGAACTGACCGCCTCCGGGCACGCCGTCCTGATGGTCTCCAGCGACCTGCCCGAGGTCCTCGGCATGAGCGACCGGGTGCTGGTCATGGCCCAGGGCCGGATCGCCGGTGAACTCCCGGCGCACGAAGCGACCCAGGACGCGGTGATGGCGCTCGCCGTCAGCGCCCCGGCGGCCGGCGCCCCGAACCCGAACGCAGCGAAGAACGAAGTGGAGGGCCCCCGTGGCCACTGACACGCTCAAGAGCGACACGGGCGCGAGCGCCGCGAGTACGGTCCGCCGCGTCCTGCTCGACAACGGCGCGCTGAGCGCCCTGGTGGTCCTGGTGGCGGCGATGTCGCTGCTCTCCGGCGACTTCCTCACCACCCAGAACCTCCTCAACGTGGGGGTGCAGGCCGCCGTCACCGCGATCCTCGCGTTCGGCGTCACCTTCGTCATCGTCTCGGCGGGCATCGACCTGTCCGTCGGGTCGGTGGCGGCGCTCTCGGCGACCGTGCTCGCCTGGACGGCCACGTCCGAGGGCGTCCCGGTGTGGATCGCGGTGATCCTCGCCGTCGCCACGGGCATCGCCTGCGGCCTCGTCAACGGCGCCCTCGTCTCGTACGGCAAACTCCCGCCGTTCATCGCCACGCTGGCCATGCTCTCGATCGGCCGCGGACTGTCCCTGGTCATCTCGCAGGGCAGCCCGATCGCCTTCCCCGAGTCGGTGTCGGTGCTGGGCGACACGCTCGGCGGCTGGCTGCCGGTCCCGGTCCTCGTGATGGTCGTGATGGGGCTCGTCACCGCGCTCGTCCTCGGCCGTACGTACATCGGACGCTCGATGTACGCGATCGGCGGCAACGAGGAAGCGGCCCGGCTCTCCGGACTGCGCGTCAAGCGGCAGAAGCTCGTCATCTACGCCCTGTCCGGCCTCTTCGCCGCCGTCGCGGGCATCGTCCTCGCCTCCCGCCTGGTCTCCGCGCAGCCGCAGGCCGCGCAGGGGTACGAACTCGACGCGATCGCCGCGGTCGTCATCGGCGGCGCCAGCCTGGCGGGCGGCGTCGGCAAGGCGTCCGGCACGCTGATCGGCGCGCTCATACTCGCCGTGCTCCGCAACGGGCTCAACCTGCTGTCCGTCTCGGCCTTCTGGCAGCAGGTCGTCATCGGTGTCGTGATCGCGCTCGCGGTCCTGCTGGACACGCTGCGGCGCCGGGCCGGCGGCGGGTCTGCGGCCCCCGCGGCCTCGTCCGGGGCCGGTGCGTCCGGGTCCGGCCGCAAGGGCGCGGCGCAACTCGCGGTCGCCGCCGTGTGCGTGGCCGCCGTCGTCGGCGCCGTGTCGTTCTTCAGCTCCGGCTCCACCGGTACGGCCACCAGGGTCAGCATGTCGCTCTCCACCCTCAACAACCCCTTCTTCGTACAGATGAAGGAGGGCGCGCAGGCGGAGGCCAGGAAGGCGGGCATCGACCTCACGGTGACGGACGCGCAGAACGACGCCTCCCAGCAGGCCAACCAGCTCCAGAACTTCACCGGCGAGGGCGTGAAGTCGATCATCGTCAATCCGGTCGACTCCGACGCGGCGGGCCCCGCCGTGCGGGCGGCCAACACGGCCGGCATCCCGGTGGTCGCCGCCGACCGGGGCGTCAACAAGGCGGACACCGCCACGCTCGTCGCCTCCGACAACGTCGCGGGCGGCAGGCTCGCGGCGAAGGCGCTGGCCGAGAAGCTCGGCGGCAAGGGCGAGATCGTCGTCCTCCAGGGTACGGCGGGCACCTCCGCCAGCCGCGAGCGCGGCAAGGGCTTCGCCGAGGGGCTCCAGGCGTACCCGGGAATCAAGGTGGTCGCCACCCAGCCGGCCGACTTCGACCGCACCAAGGGCCTGGACGTCATGACCAACCTGCTCCAGTCCCACCCCAAGATCACCGGCGTCTTCGCCGAGAACGACGAGATGGCGCTCGGCGCGGCCAAGGCGCTCGGCGGCAGGGCGGGCACGTCCGTGGAGGTCGTCGGATTCGACGGGACGCCGGACGGCCTCAAGGCGGTCGGGGCCGGCACGCTCTACGCTTCCGTGGCCCAGCAGCCCAGGGAACTCGGGAAGATCGCCGTCCGGAACGCGGTCGAGGCCGCGCGGGGCAAGAAGATCGACAGCATGGTCAAGGTGCCGGTCAAGGTCGTGACGGAGAAGAACGTCGCCGACTTCTCATGACGGTGACGGTGACGGTGACGTCGACCGCGATCGTGAGCGCGACGAACAGCGAAAGCAGGAAAGCATGAACGACTACGACCTGCTGGTCGTGGGGTCGGCCAACGCCGACCTGGTGATCGGCGTCGAGCGCCGCCCCGCGCCCGGCGAGACCGTGCTCGGCTCCGACCTGGCCGTCCACCCCGGCGGCAAGGGCGCCAACCAGGCCGTCGCCGCCGCCCGCCTCGGCGCCAGGACCGCGCTGCTCGCCCGGGTCGGTGACGACGCCCACGGGCGGCTGCTGCTGGAATCGCAGCGCGCGGCCGGTGTGGACACCGGTGGCGTCCTGGTCGGCGGGGCGCCCACCGGGGTCGCGCTGATCACCGTGGACCCCTCGGGCGACAACAGCATCGTCGTCTCGCCCGGCGCCAACGCCCGGCTGACCCCCGAGGACGTCCGCGCCGCCGGGGACCTCCTCGCCGGGGCCGGGGTCGTCTCGGCGCAGCTGGAGATCCCCCTGGAGACCGTGGCCGAGGTGGTGCGTGCGCGGGCGGCCGGCGCCCGGTTCGTACTGAACCCGTCGCCGCCCGCGCCGCTGCCCCCGGACGTGCTCGCCGCCTGCGATCCGCTGGTCGTCAACGAGCACGAGGCCAGGTTCGTGCTCGGTGACGCGGCGGGGCACGGCCCCGAGGACTGGGCGCGGGCGCTGCTCGCGCTCGGCCCGCGGTCGGTGGTCGTCACGCTGGGCGCGGAGGGCGCGCTGGTCGCCGAGGGCGGTACGGGCGCTTCCGCCGTACGGGTCCCGAGCCCCCGGGTCGACGCCGTCGACACCACCGGCGCCGGCGACGCGTTCACCGCGGCCCTGGCCTGGCGGCTCAGCCTGGGCGAGGACCTCGCCACGGCCGCGGCCTTCGCGGTACGGGTGGGCGCCGCCGCCGTCACCAGGGAAGGCGCGCAGGCGTCCTTCCCGACCGCCGAGGAGGTCTCCGCGCTGTGAAGAAGGCCGGCATTCTGAACCGCCGTCTGGCGGGAGCGCTGGCCGAACTGGGCCACGGCGACGCGGTCCTCGTCTGCGACGCGGGCCTGCCCGTCCCGGCCGGTCCGCACGTCGTCGACCTGGCCTTCCGGGCCGGCACACCGTCCTTCGCCGACGTACTGGAAGGGCTGCTGGCCGAGCTGGTGATCGAGAGCGCGACGGCCGCGCACGAGGTACGGGAGGCGAACCCGGCGGCGGCGCGGCTGCTGGAGGGCTGTCTGCCGGACCTCACCCTGGTCCCGCACGACGAACTCAAGGCGCTGTCGGCGGGGGCCCGGCTGATCGTACGGACCGGGGAGGCGCGGCCGTACGCGAACGTACTGCTGCGCTGCGGCGTCTTCTTCTGAACGGGTGAACGGGTCGACGGGCGCGGGGGTCGGTGCGGGGTTCCGCTCCGGCCCCGGCCCCGTCCCGGCCCGATCGGCCGGGGGCCTCGGCGGAAAGCGTCAGCCCTGATCGGCCGAGCCCGCAAAGCTTGTCACGTACCGCGCTGGGCCCTGCTCGTACGCTCACTCGGCGTACGGGGCACGCTCCCGGACCGTGAGGCGCACCAGCAGGCAGGCCGGGGCCGCGGGCAGCTCGACGGCGAGCCCGGCGCCGTCGGACCGGCCGTCGGGCTGCCAGGCCACCGTGGCCGCCGGCGCCGAGGGGTGCAGGAGGTGGCACCGGCGCGCGGCCGGTGTTCGGTTGTTCGTAACTTCGAACGGCGTCCGGAGATTTGAAGAAAATACGTGCGATTCATTGACGCGCGCGAGGATTTGAATCTACGGTCCCGTTCGAAGTTACGAGCGCTATTCGAAATACCGAACACTAGGGGTGGGGATGGCACGACCTTTCCTGAGCCGCAGGAATGTGCTTGCCGGGATAGGCGGGCTGACCGCGGCCGGCACTCTCGCGGCAGGCGCGGCAGGATGCGCCGCACCACAGGCGGCCGCCGACGGAAAGACCAGGCTCCGTTACTGGCACCTCTTCGGCGGCGGCGACGGTGTCAACATGCAGGTGATGCTCGACGCCTTCCGGGCCGGGCACCCGGACATCGCCCTGGAATCCGCCACCCTCCAGTGGGGCGCCCCCTACTACACCAAACTCGGCATGGCGGGCGCGGGCGGCCGGGCCCCCGAAGTCGCCGCGCTCCACCTCGCCCGCCTCGCCGGCTTCGGTCCCGGCAGGCTGCTCGACCCGTTCGACCTCGACCTGCTGGCCGAACACGGCGTCCACGCGGACGACTTCCCCGAAGGCATCTGGCGGCGCGGCGCCGTCGACGGCAAGCAGTACGCGATCCCGCTCGACACCCACCCCATGGTGCTCTTCTACAACACCGAGGTCTGCGAGAAGGCCGGACTGCTCGCCGCCGACAAGAGCCTCCGGCCCATCGAAGGGGCCGAACAGTTCACCGCCGCGCTGCGCGCCGTCAAGAAGGTCACCGGGCAGCCGGCCCTGGTCACCGAGACGCTCGGCGCCGACTGCATCGGCCCCTGGCGGCTCTTCTCCACCTTCTACTCCCAGCTGGGCGGCGCCGTGCTGTCGCCCGACGGGAAGTCCCTCGCCGTCGACGACGCCAAGGCGCTGACCGCGCTGAAGTACATGCGCATGCTCGTCGAGGAGGGCCTCGCCGTCCGCCGGGTCGACTACGCGGGCGCCATCGGCGTCTTCAACAACGCGAAGACCGGCTTCTACCTCAACGGCGAATGGGAGATCAGCTCCTTCCTCACCACCAAGCTGCCGTTCTCGATGACCCGCGTACCGAACCTCTTCGGCCGCCCCACCGCCCAGGCCGACTGCCACGCCTTCGTCCTGCCCCACCAGAAGGAGCGGGGCGGGAAGACGAATGAGGCGGCGCACGCCTTCGTCGCCTGGATGCTCAAGAACACCGTCGAGTGGGCCAAGGGCGGCCACGTACCCGCGTACCTGCCGACCCTGGAGGAGCCGGACTACCTGAAGCTCACCCCGCAGTCCGCCTACCGGTCGGTGGTGGACGACGTGGCGCTCGACGAGCCCGCCTGGTTCGCCGGCTCGGCCTCCGTGATGTGGATCGAACTCGGCGCCGTCCTCTCCGGCGTCCTCACCGGATCGCGTACCCCCGAGAACGCCCTGGCCGAGGCCAAGGCCAGGCTCCGCACCCTGCTGGAGACCCCCAACCCCTTCGGAGGCGCGGCATGAGCGTGACCCACCCGGCCACCGTGCCGCCGGCCGCCGGAGCACGGACCTCCGCGACGGGGCCCGCCGTCAAGCGCGTGGCCGTACGCCGCCACTGGAGCGAGCACGGGCTCGTCTTCGTCGCGCCCTTCCTCCTCTTCTACGGCCTCTTCCTGGTGTGGCCGCTGCTCTCCGGCCTCGGCATGAGCATGAGCAGCGACAACATCGCCGGTACGGGCGGCGGGTTCGTCGGCTTCGACAACTACGCCGAAGCCCTCCAGGACCCGAACGTCTGGTCCTCCCTCTGGAACACCGTCTGGTTCACGGTCCTGTCCACCGTGCCCCTGGTCGTCACCGGACTGGTCCTCGCCCTGCTCTCCCACCACCTCCGGATCGTCCAGTGGCTGTGGCGGCTCAGCTGGTTCGCGCCGTTCCTGCTGCCCTCCGGCGTCGTCGGCCTGCTCTTCCTCTGGGTGATCTTCCCCTCCGACTTCGGCTTCGCCGACCAGGCGCTCGCCGCCGTCGGGCTGCACCCGGGCATCGGCTGGCTCACCGACGAGCGCTACGCGATGCTCTCCATCGTCCTCACCACCGTGTGGTGGACCGTCGGCTTCAACTTCCTGCTCTACCTCGCCGCGCTCCAGGCCATCCCGCAACACCTCTACGAGGCCGCCGAACTCGACGGCGCCGGGGGGTGGCACCGCCTGCGCCACATCACCCTGCCCCTGCTGAGCCGCACCACGGGCGTGGTCCTCGTCCTCCAGGTGCTCGCCTCCCTGAAGATCTTCGACCAGGTCTACATCATGACCGGCGGGGGCCCCGACGACTCGACCCGGCCGATCCTCCAGTACGTCTACCAGGCCGGGTTCACCGGTTACCGGATCGGCTACGCCTCCGCCGTCTCGTACATCTTCTTCGCCCTGATCCTGATCGTCTCCCTGGTGCAGCTGCGGCTGTCCCGGCGTACACGCGAGGAGAACGCCCGATGAGCGCCCACGCCCCGGCCGACACCACGGGCCGCCGGGCCCGCTGGACCCCGGGCCGCGCCGCGATGCTGCTCGCCGCCCTCGCCCTGGTGGTGGTGTGGGTGCTGCCGCTCGCCTGGGCCGTCGCCACCTCCCTCAAGCCGGAGGGCGAGACGACGAAGACACCGCTGGAGTGGATCGGCTCGACCGTCACCTTCGACGCCTACCGGCAGGTGTGGAAGTCCGGCGACCTCACCCAGTGGCTGTTCAACTCCGTCTACATCTCGGTGACGACGACCGTGCTGACCGTCGTCCTGTGCGCGATGGCGGCCTACGGCTTCTCCCGCACCGACTTCCGGGGCCGCAAGGCGCTCTACGCACTGGTGCTCGCCGGAATCATGGTGCCGCCGCAGGTGCTGATCGCCCCCCTCTTCGCCGAGATGGTCCAGCTCGGCCTCGTCGACACGTACTGGGGCGTGATCCTGCCCCAGGTCGCCGTCCCCGCCATGGTGTTCATCCTGGTGAAGTTCTTCGACGGCGTGCCGCGCGAACTGGAGGAGGCCGCCTTCGTCGACGGCGCCGGGCGCTGGCGGGTCTTCTGGACCATCGTCATGCCGCTGTCCCGGCCGGTCCTCGCGGCCGTCGCGATCTTCACGTTCATCTCCACCTGGAACAACTTCCTCTGGCCGTTCCTGGTGACCACCGACCCGGGCGGCATGACCCTCCCCGTCGGACTCGTCAACGTCCAGTCGAGCTACGGGCTCCGGTACGCCCAGATGATGGCCTCCGTCGTCATCGCGGGGCTCCCGCTGCTGATCGTCTTCGCGCTCTTCCAGCGCCAGATCGTGCGCGGCGTCGCCCACACCGGCCTGGCCGGCCAGTGACACCCCCATGACCGCCATGAGCCCGTGACCCCATGACCCCCATGACCTCCATGAGAGGAAGCGCACGCATGACCCCCTCCCCGGGCCCCGCCGCCGCCCGTTTCACCCTCGACCCGGCCTTCGCCGTCGGCGACGTCGATCCCCGGCTGTTCGGCTCGTTCGTCGAGCACCTCGGCCGCTGCGTATACACCGGCATCTACGAGCCCGGCCACCCCACCGCCGACGAGGCCGGGCTGCGTACCGACGTGCTCGGCCTGGTCCGCGAACTCGGCGTCACCGCCGTCCGCTACCCCGGCGGCAACTTCGTCTCCGGCTACCGGTGGGAGGACTCCGTCGGCCCGGCCGACGAGCGGCCGCGCCGCCTCGACCTGGCCTGGCGCTCCACCGAGACGAACCGCTTCGGCCTCAGCGAGTACATCGCCTTCCTGAGGAAGATCGGCCCGCAGGCCGAGCCGATGATGGCCGTGAACCTGGGCACGCGCGGCGTCGCCGAGGCGCTGGAGCTCCAGGAGTACGCCAACCACCCGGCCGGCACCGCCCTCTCCGAGCGCCGCGTCGCGCACGGCGACAAGGATCCCTTCGGCATCCGGCTGTGGTGCCTCGGCAACGAGATGGACGGCCCCTGGCAGACCGGTCACAAGACCGCGGCCGAGTACGGGCGGCTCGCCGCCGAGACCGCGCGCGCGATGCGGCAGATGGACCGGGACGTCGAACTGGTCGCCTGCGGCAGCTCCAGCCGGGCCATGGAGACGTTCGCCGCCTGGGAGGCGACGGTACTGGCCGAGACGTACGACCTCGTCGACTACATCTCGCTGCACGCCTACTACGAGGAGCTGGACGGCGACCGGGACTCCTTCCTCGCCTCCGCCGTCGACATGGAGTCCTTCATCGAGAACGTCGTCGCCACCTGCGACCACGTCGGCGCCCGCCTCAAGTCGTCGAAGAAGATCAACCTCTCCTTCGACGAGTGGAACGTCTGGTACATGAGGCGCTTCCAGGAACAGGCCGACGCCGAACCGCTCGACTGGCCCGAGGCGCCGCGGCTGCTGGAGGACAACTACTCCGTCACCGACGCCGTCGTCTTCGGCTCCCTGATGATCGCGCTGCTGCGCCACGCCGACCGGGTGACGGTCGCCTGCCTCGCCCAGCTCGTCAACGTCATCGCGCCGATCATGACCGAGCCCGGCGGCCCGGCCTGGAAGCAGACGACCTTCTTCCCGTTCGCGCAGGCGTCCCGGTACGGGCGGGGCCGCGTGCTCGACGTACGGATCGACTCGCCCGCGTACGTGACGCCGAAGTACGGCGAGGTGCCCCTGCTGCACGCCACGGCGGTACGCGGCGACGACGGCACCGTCACCGTCTTCGCCGTCAACCGCAGCCAGAGCGAGCCGCTGCCGCTCGAAGTGGCCCTGCACGGGATGCCGCTGGGCTCGGTCCTCGAACACAGCGTGCTGGCCGACACCGACCCGGAAGCCCGCAACACCCTGGCCGACCCCGAGCGCGTCACCCCGCGCGAGGCCCGGGGAACGACGCTCCGAGGCGGCACGTTGAGCACCGTCCTGGAGCCGCTGTCCTGGAACATGATCCGCCTGGCCTGACTGTGCCGGACGGCGCCCGACCGCGTCTGACGGCGGGAGCGGCAGACCGGCCCCGGGCCGGCTTCACGGCGAGTGCCGCGAAGCCGGCCCGGGCGTTTCCGGACCCGCCCAGGCCCTCTCACCGGCCCTCTCAGGCGCTCTCAGGCGGTACGCGCGCGGGTGCGGTGCGGCGCCCAGCCGTCCTGGCCCGCCAGGTAGTCGGAGACCTGGTGGCGGGCCGCTTCACCGGCGGGCATCTGCGGGCGCTGCGGGGTGACCGCCGCGCCGGGGCCGTGGTTGCGGTACTCGCTGAACCGGGCCTCCTGCCACGGGAACCCGCCCATGTCGGTCCACGGCGCGGACTTGACCGCCGCGGGCAGCAGCGTCTCACGGATCAGCACCTGGCCGACGGCGTCGGGGTTCCCGCCGGGGTGCCACGGCCGGCCCAGGTGGAAGGACTGCTCCGGTGCGTCGCTGACGATCCTGCTGCGGATGATCAGGAAGCCGTACGGGTTGCCCTTCCAGGTGCTGGCCGCGGTGATGTAACCGTTGTTGGTGGCGGAGCCGCGGCTCAGCGCCTTGATGACGGACCGCTCGACGACGGTCGTCGCCCGTCCGTAGACGAAGTCGACATCGCCCTCGATGTACGCGTCCCTGATGTAGACGCGCGCGGTCTCGGTGAGGACCGGGGTGTCGGTCATCAGAGTGTCCTGGTTGCCGAGGAAGCCGGTGTTCTCGAAGAGCAGCCGGTCTCCGGTGGTCTTCACGGCGAGCGCCTGTTCGCCGTTGATCTCGACGGCCGCCTCGTCGAAGTCGTTGGAGAAGGTCAGGTTGCGCGCGGTGAAGTCGTCACCCTCGACGACGACGGTGGCGCTGCCCCAGGACCCGACGGTCCCGCCGCCCGGCTTCGCCTCGCCCGACGGCGTGTCGAAGACGATCAGCGTGTCGTCGCGGTGCCTGCCGGTGCCGGCGAAGGTGATGCGGTGCCGCTCCTTGCCGACGCGCACCTTCTGCCGGTACGTACCCGGGGCCAGGGACAGGGTCACCCGGCCGTCGTTGCCGGCCGGGACCGCGTCGACGGCGGCCTGCAGGGTCGGGTAGTCACCGCTGCCGTCCGCCTTCAGGCGCAGCACGGTGTCCGTGCCGATCGACTTCTGCGGCCCGGAGAACTTCGTCACCAGCGCCGGGACGGCGGCCGCCGGGTCCAGCCGGTACCGGTAGAAGTCACGCGGCTCGAAGGCCGTGCCCCAGGCGTCGTGCCGGCCGGTGGTGTTCTCGGTGACCGACCCGCGCTGGACCAGTTCCGCCGTGGCGTCGGCCTGGTAGGGGTGCTGGACGTCCTCGTAGTAGCTGTTCTCGATGACCATCTTCGTCCTGCCGCGCGCCCAGTTCCCGTACGAGAAGACCGGGTCGCCGTCCGCCACCTGCGCGGACAGGTAGTTGTTGTAGAGGTGGGCGTAGGCGCAGTTGTCGGCGGACGGGTTGCGCTGCTTGGTGCCGCCGAACCAGTTGTGGTCGATGGTGATCTGCGTCTTGACGTTGGGGGTCCAGCCGATCCCGAACGCCTTGTTGTGGTGGTCGAAGCGGTTGTACGAGACGGTGATGTACTCGCTGTCCTTGCGCACGTCGAGCAGTCCGTCGCCCATGTGCGTGAAGCGGTTGTGGTCGATCCAGACGTGGTGGACGGAGTCCATCTGGATGGCGTCGAAGTCCGTCGTCTTGCCGTCCCAGTCGCCCTCGACGTAGGAGTCCCTGATGGTGAGGTTGCGGATGATGACGTTGTGCGTGCCGGGGTTCAGGTGCAGCTCGCCGTGGACGAGCTCGGCGGTGTTCCCGACGCCGACGATGGTCTTGTCGGAGGCGACGTCGATGTCCGAGCCGAACGGTTCGACGCTGATCGTGCCCGCCACCCGGATGATGTAGGGCTCCTCGGCGCCGGCGTACCTGGCCAGATCGGCCTGGTTCCTGACGGTGACGACCTTGCCGCCCCGCCCGCCGGTGGTGCCTCCGTCGAGCGACGCGAAGCCGTGCGGGGTGTCGGACCAGGCGCGGTGCGAGGACGGTGCCGGTCCGGTCGCGGCAGCAGGTGCCGTTGCCGCCGTTGTCGCTGCCGCCGTCGCCGTCGCCGTCGCCGTCGCGGGGAGTCCGGCCACGGCCGCGGCCAGTGCCACGAGCAGGCCGAGGACCCGGGTTCTGGATCGCTTGCTGTGAGGGTGCGTCATTGCGGCTCCTGACAGGCTGGGGTGTGGATCAGTGGGTGCGGGGCGCGCCCGCTCGGCGCGTGACCAGGGCCGGGACGGCCTGCGGCGGGTCGACCCGGGTGCGCAGGGCCGGGGTCCAGCCCGCGCCCTCGCGGAGCGGGTTGCCGGGGTTGGCGGCGTTGTGGGCGGCCACGAGGTCGGCCGGTGCGCCGTTGACGTGGTTGCCCTCGGCCGTGACCGGGGCGTCCTTCCACTTCTTCAGGATCTTCGCCGCGCTCACCCCCGCCGGCAGCGCGAAGGTGTTCTTCTCCGCGTACAGCTGGGATTCGAGGCCGATGCCGAAGGAGTACGCGTACCCCTTCGCCGCCACCGCGAAGTGGTTGTTGTACGCGTCGACCTTCCCGAACCGCACGCGCGGCGCGCGCTCGACGATGTTCCGGAAGAGGTTGTGGTGGAGGGTGACCCGCAGCTTGCCCCGGTCGGTTGCGCCCGCGCTGTCGCTGTTGCCGATCATCAGGGTCTTGTCGTGGTCGGCGAAGACGTTCCAGGAGACGGTGACCAGGTCGGCACCCCTGACGACATCCAGCTCGCCGTCGTGCTGCTGGAACAACTGGCCGTAGTGGAGCGGCTGTTCACTGTCCGGGCGGCGGCCGTCGGTGAACGTGTTGTGGTCGATCCAGACGTGCGTCGAGCCGTGCACGACGAGGTTGTCGTACTCGGAGTTCCACGCGCCCGCGTCGCCGTCCGCCGGGTCCCACTGCGGGAAGCAGTCGAAGGCGTCCTCGAAGGTGAGGCCCCGGACCACGACGTTGTCGGTGTCCTTGATCTGGAGGGACCCGCCGAGCAGCCGCGCGCCGCGGCCCACGCCGACGATCGTCGTGTTCGCCGGGACGTACGCCTTGACCTGCTGGGCCTGTGCGGCGGCGGAGGCGGCGCGGGCCTCCTCCTGCGGCCCGGCGGGCGGCGCGGTGCCCCAGGTCTTCGGGTCGTACGCCGCCAGGTACGCGTCCAGGGAGTAGCCGCCGGTGGCGAAGTCCTCGCAGCTTCGGCCGCCCATGCCGTCGAGCGTGCCTCTGACCCTGATCACCTTCGGGGCGTCGCCGCCGTCCTTCAGCGCGCGCTTGAGCCCCTCCCAGGTGGTGACGGTGTAGGTGTGCGCCCCATCGGCCCCGGCGCCTCCGGTGGTGCCGCCGTCGGCCGACGCCCAGCCGTCGTGCGCGGGGAGGACGGGGACGTCACGTACCGGTGAGGCCGGCGCGGCGTGGGCGCTCGCGCCGGGCACGGCGACGAGCAGGCCCGGCGTCACCACCGCGGCGACCAGCGAGACGATACGCGCACGGCGTGCCCGTGCTCTGCTCCGTGTGCTGTTCCGTGTGCTGCGCATTACGGCTCCTCGTGCCAGGTCAGCCAGGTGTCGGGCAGGTCCGTGTCCAGGCGGCGCAGCTCGTCCGGCGCCAGCACGCCCTCCGCCGCCAGCGCGCGCGCCGTCAGCCGGGCCACCTCGATGGCGCCGCGCGGGTGGAAGTGGGTGTCGTCGGCGACGCCGTCCGGGTAGTTGGGGGATTCGCCCGGCTCCAGCCAGTGGAAGTACTCCTTGCTCGCCCCGGGGCCGAGCTTCTGCCACAGCGCGAGCGAGAGCGCCGCGATGTCCAGCAGCGGCACCTCGTGCGCGGCCGCGAGCGCCCGCATCGCCTCCGGGTACGCGCCGTGCGTGGCCAGCGCCGTACCGGCGGCGTCGAACCGCCGGCGCTCCACGGAGGTCAGCAGCACGGGACGCGCGCCGCGGGCCCGCGCCCCGGTGACGTACTGGAGCAGATACCGCTGGTAGCTCGTCCACGGCTCGGTGAGGCGGACGGGGTCGTCGTGCTTCTGGTCGTTGTGGCCGAACTGGACGAGCAGGAGGTCACCGGGGCGGACCGCCTCCAGGACGGGGGCGAGCCGCCCCTCGTCGAGGAAACTCTTCGAACTGCGGCCGTTGACGGCGTGGTTGGCGACGGTCAGATGCTCGTGCAGGAAGAAGGGGAGCGCCATGCCCCAGCCGGCCTCGGGCGCGGCCGCGGCGTGCTTGTCGGCGGCGGTGGAGTCTCCGGCGATGAAGACCGTGCGCGCCCGGTGGGTGCCGCGGTCGGTGTCGCGGTGGGCGTGCGGGGTCACTTGTTCTGCTCCTCCCACTCGGCCTGCGCCTCGTTCAGCTCACCGGCGAGCTTGTCCAGGAACGCCTTGGGCGTGGTCTTGCCGAGCAGGAGCTTCTGGAACTCGGGCTCGTTGTCGGCCTTGGTGATCGAGTTCCAGTCGGGCAGGTAGTACGGCAGCTGCACGATCTTGGTGGAGCCGTCGGTGAGGGACCGCGCGCCGAGCTTCGTCGGCTCGGACTTGTTGATCCACTCGTCCTTCGCGGCCTCGGTGTTCGCCGGGATCGCGCCCGCCGCCTCGTTCCACTTGCTGTTCGACTCGTGCGACGCGGCGAACTCGATGAACTTCCACGCCGCGGCCTTGTTCTTGCTCGCCTTGAACAGACCGAGCCCGTCCACGGGGTTGGACACCTGGACCCGCACACCACCGGGGCCCGTCGGGTTCGGGATGCCGGCGAACTTCTCCTCGCCCAGCGCCTTCACGTGGTCCTGGTAGGAGCCGAGGTTGTGGCTGAGCATCCCGATGGTGCCGGAGTCCCACTGGGCGACCATCTTGGCGAAGTCGTTGTTGACGTCGGCCTCGGGCGTCGTCCGCTTGTACAGCCCGACGTACTTCTCCAGCGCCGCGACGTTCTCCGGGGCGTTGACGGTGGTCTTCTCACCCTTCCAGAACTCGGTGAGGCCGGACTGCCCGTAGATCGCGTCCAGCGCCTGCGCGACGGACCCGGCGCCGCCGCGGATCGTGTACCCGAAGGCGTTCCTGTCGGCGTCGGTCAGTTTCTCGGCCGCCGTGTAGAACGCGTCCCACGTCGTCGGCGCCTCCAGCTTCGCCTTCTCGAACAGATCGGTCCGGTACCAGAGGGTGCCGTTGTTCGCGGACGTCGGCACGGTGTACATCTCGTCCCCGCGCCCGCCGGCCGTCCGCACCCCCTCGACCATCGACTCCACCAGCCTGCCGTCCAGCGAGGACTCCTTGATCCGGTCCCCGACCGGCTCCAGTGCTTCCTGCGCGACGATGTTGGAGAGGTAGGCGGTGCCGACGCCGCCGACGTCGGGCAGGCCGCCGCCCGCTATCGCGGTGTCGTACTTCGACTGCACATCGGTGATCGGGATCGGGACGTACTTGACCTTGATGTCCTTGTTCGCCGCTTCGAAGTCCTTGATGATCTCCTTCCAGACGGCGGTACGCGGACCGCCGTTGTTGTCCCAGAAGGTGATCTCGCCCCTGCCCGAGCCCTCGTCGCCGCTCGCACTGCTGCCGTCGTCCCCGCAGGCGGTCGCGGTGAGCGCGAGCACCGCGGTCAGTGCGACCGCGGCGGTGACGCGGCCCCGGGGGCGGTGGCTGGAGGTGACTCTCATGGGCTGCTCTTCTCTCTCGGTGTGCGTCATTGCGGCTCCTCGGAGCTTCGGAGATTCGGAGATGCGGGGCGGTACTCAGGCGTTGACACGGAAGTCGCTGAAGAGAGCGGTGCCGGCGGGGCCCGTCCCGGCCGGCGCGGCGGCGAACAGGGCGAGCTGCGCCCCGACCCAGCGCCACGGCACGGCCGCGAAGACCTGGCCGGAGGGGACGAATCCGTCCCCGGTGTCGGCGGCGAACCGGCAGCGCGCCCCGGCCGAGACCTCGATCCGCAGCCGCGCCCGCCCCCCGGGCGCCGGCCGGGCGTACTCCGCGTCCCGTTCGCGCTCGGCGACCGTCTCGGCGTACCGGTGCACCAGCTGTACGCGGCCGTCGGGGCCCCGCTCCAGACCGATCCAGGAGAACGCGTCACCCAGCACGGCGAACCCCGCCCTGGCCCCCGGCTCCGTGCTGTCGAGGGACAGTCCGACCGTCGCGGTGAACTCGGGCGCGGGCAGCCGCTGCACCAGGACGTTCGGCAGCAGCCGCAGGTCGTGGGCGTCGGCCGTCCGCAGGCAGGTGGCCAGCAGCCCGTCCCCGGAGTGCGGCACCGTCCACCCCGCCCGCGGGGCGGCCGTCCACTGCCACTGGCGCCCGTAGCGCCCGCCGGGGAAGCTGTCGTCGGTGGCCGGAGCAGCGACCGGCTGCGGCGGCAGGTCCGGCTTCGGGTGTACGGACACGGGCTCGCCCGCGTCCCCCATCACCGGCCACCCCGCGTCGTCCCAGCGCATCGGCTGGAGGTGCACCACCCGCCCGTACGCCCCGCGCGACTGGAAGTGCAGGAACCAGTCCTCACCGGCCCCGGTGCGCACCCAGCCGCCCTGGTGGGGGCCGTTGACCTCGGTACGGCCCTGCTCCAGGACGACCCGCTCCTCGTACGGGCCGAAGAAGTCCCGCGACCGCAGCGCCCCCTGCCAGCCGGTCTCCACGCCGCCGGCCGGTGCGAAGATCCAGAACCAGCCGTCGTGGCGGTAGAGCTTCGGCCCTTCGAGGGTGAACCAGCCGGGGATCAGGTCCGCGTCGACGATCACCTCGCCCTCGTCGAGCAGGGTGCGCCCGTCCGGGCTCATCCGGTGTCCGGTCAGCCGGTTCTTCACCCCCGACCGCGACTTGGCCCAGGCGTGCACGAGATAGGCCCGGCCGCTCTCCTCGTCCCACAGCGGGCACGGGTCGATCAGGCCCTTGCCCGCCTTCACCAGGTGCGGCTCGGTCCACGGCCCGCGGATGTCCTCCGCGTTGATCTGGTGGATGCCCACGTCCGGATCGCCCCAGAAGATCCAGAACCGGCCGCCGCTGTGCCGGAGGGACGGCGCCCACACCCCGCCGTCGTGCCGCGGCCCGGCGGGCTCCCCCTCCTCTTCCGCCGGCGGCTCCAGCGCGTACCCGGTCAGTGTCCAGTTGACGAGGTCGCGCGAGTGCAGCAGCGGCAGCCCCGGCACCCGGCCGAAGCTGGAGACGGTGAGGTAGTAGTCGTCTCCGACCCGCACCACGTCCGGGTCGGACCAGTCACCGGCGAGCACCGGATTGCGGTACGTGCCGTCGCCCCGGTCGGCGGTCCACGGCCGGCTCACGCGCCCACCGCCTTGCGGACGTAGGCCGCCGAGGCGTCCCGGTCCAGCCGGCCGTCGGCCACGACCGTGACCACGCGGCGCACGACCGTCTCCCCGGCGGGCACGGGCAGCCGGTCCGACCAGGCGAGCGCCGACCCGACGCCCGGGTACTCGGCCGTCCGTACGAACCACGGGTCGCGGCGGGTGTCCGCCGTCGCCCCCGCGAAGACCAGCGTCCAGCCGTCGCCCGCCAGGCCCAGCCAGTCGGCGGCCCGCCCGTGCACGGCGTCCTCGCCCTCCCCGGCCTCGGTGAAGGCCGTCGGCGCCGCGGCCTGCCGGGGGGCGCGCCAGAAGAAACCGCCGTACCCCGCGCCCGCCCGGCCGTTGGTGGCCGGGCTGCCGATGGACAGGTCCCCGCCCGAGGTGTTGGTGAGGGAGAAGGTGAGGTCCAGCGCCCAGGCGGTGTCGTCCAGCGCGGTGGCGGCCACGGTGCGGTGCTCGCGCAGCAGCTCGCCCGTACGGTCCGCGGCGTCCGCACCGGCACGCCAGCTCAGCTCCTCCACGAAGCCGGAGCCGTCCGGGTCGCGTTGCCGCCACCCCTGGTGGAGCTGCACGCCGTGGTTGTCGAGCTCCGTCGGGCCCTGGTCGCGTACGTAGGTGCTCCCGCCCCAGAAGTTGTGCCCCGCCACGTCCGGCACGGCGAGCCCCACCCCCAGGTGGTGGACGTGGTCGTCGGGCATCTCCTCGGTCACGGGCAGGCCGCCCAGTGTCGACAGGGGGTGCAGGTACGGACGCGGCGCGAGCCGGGCCCCGAGTGCGGGCCGGTAGGTGTAGCGGCCGACGGGACGTCCCGAACAGCGCAGTGCGAGGGTCGAGTTCATGGTGTGCTCGCTTCGGTGGAGCGCGCCCAGGGCGCGCCCAGCTCGGAGAAGAGGGCCAGGGTCTCGGCGCTCGCGGCGACCACGCGGTCCACGCCGGTGACGATCCGGCGCGGCGCCCGCTCGCCGGCCGCGGTCCGCCAGGCGGACGCCGGCAGCGCGAGGGGATCGGGAGCGAGCCGTATCGCTTCGACGACCCGCATGAAGGCGCCGGTCAGCTCCGGCGGTACGAGGAGCGGCGCGCCCTCCGTCAGATGACGGACCAGGTTCTCCAGCAGATCGGTCCTGCCGTACACGGACTCCTCGGGGCCGCGCCCGGCGCGCTGCACCAGTACGCGGTCCTCCTTGTACCAGAAGGTGATCCGGCCCAGTTCGCCGTGGGCGACGACGTACGGCTCGTCCGGTTCCTCGGCGCAGAGCGTCGCGGCCACCGTGACCGGGATCCCGCGCGCCGTCGTGATCCGTACGCAGGAGGTGTCGTCCGACTCGATGTCGTTGGCCCGCAGCAGCTCGGACTCGATGCCCGCCACGTCCTCGGACCGCGGACTCCCGGCCACCGCGAGGGCGGTGGCGACGGCGTGCGCCAGCGGATTGGTCAGCGCGCCGTCCACCACGTCGACCTCGCCCAGCCGGCGGCGCCCCGACCACGGGGCCCGGGTGAAGTACGCGGTGTCCCGCACCCACGCCCCGGCGGCGCCGACGCCCAGCAGCTCGCCGATCGCGCCCCGGTCGATCAGCGACCGGATCGCGGGCAGGGCGTGCGAGCCCAGGGACTGGAAGCCGATCTGGCAGCGGGTGCCGGCCGCCCGCACCCCGTGCGCCATGCGTTCGAACTCCGCGTACGACGGCGCGGGCGGTTTCTCCAGCAGCAGGTGCACCCCGCGCGGGGCCGCCGCCAGCGCCAGGTCGGTGTGGGTCTGGATGGGCGTGCAGACGACCGCGAGCCGGGCGCCGGTGGAGTCCAGCAGCCCGCCGAAGTCGGCGGACTGCTCGGGCGTACCGAAACCGTCCAGCTCTTCGGCGTCCAGCGGCCTCAGCTCGCAGATCCCGGCGAGCCGGACCAGGCCCAGCGCTTCGAGGCGGCGGATGTTGTGCAGGTGCCAGCGGCCGTGACCGCGTGCGCCGGCGAGTACGACGGGCAGGGGGAGCGGCGGGGGCGGAGACAGGGTGCTCATCCCTTCACCGCCCCTGCGCTGAAGCCGGTGATCAGCCACTTCTGGATGAAGGCGAAGACGATCACGACCGGCACCGCGGCGATGACACCGCCCGCGGCCAGTGCTCCGAGATCCACGCTGTCCGCTCCTATCAGGGTGTTGAGGCCGACCGGAATGGTCTGCTTGTCCTGCTCGCTCAGGAACATCAGGGCGAACAGGAAGTGGTTCCAGCTGTGGACGAAGGCGAAGGAGCCGACGGCGATCAGACCGGGCCGCAGCAGCGGCAGCACCACCGCGCAGAAGGCCCGGAAGCGCGAACAGCCGTCCACCCAGGCGGCCTCCTCCAGCGTGACCGGCACGTTCTTGATGAATCCGCTGATCAGGATGATCGACAGCGGCAGCTGGAAGACCGTCTCCGCGATGATCACGCTTCCCAGGGAGTTGATCATCTGGAGGTTCTTGAAGATCTCGAAGAGCGGTACGAGCATCAGCGCGCCCGGGATGAACTGCGAGCACAGCAGCGCCAGCATGAAGCCGCTCTTGATCCGGAACTCGAACCGGGCCAGGGCGTAGCCGCCGGCCAGCGCGATCCCCGTCGTCATGACCAGGGTGGCCACCCCGACGATCATGCTGTTCTGGAAGAACATCCCGAAGCTGCGCTCGGTCCAGACCTTCTCGAAGTGCTCGAAGGTGACCGGCCACGGCACCAGCGAGGTGGAGCCGGCGGGCCGTACCGCGAACAGCAGCATCCAGTAGAACGGGACGAGCGTGAAGAGGAGGTAGAGGGCGAGCGGCAGGTAGATCTGCCAGCGCGGTACGTCGTCGAAGGCGCGCTCGCGCCGGTTCCTGCGGCGCGCGCCGCGGCCCGGCGGCGCGGGGGCGTCGGTGGCGGTGTCCGGGGCCGCGGGGGAGCGGGGGTCCTTCTCCGCGAGTGCTGCGGTCACTTGGTGTCGCCTCCGAACTTGCTCAGGCGCAGATAGAGGATCGAGCAGAAGAGGAGGATCACGAAGGCGACGGTGGTCAGCGCGGAGGCGTAGCCGAAGTCGTGACCCTCGATGCCGGTGTTGGCGACGTACAGCGGGAGCGTGGTGGTGACGCCGGCCGGTCCGCCGCCGGTGAGGGTGTAGAGCAGGTCGACGTTGTTGAACTCCCACACCCCGCGCAACAGCGTGGCCAGCACGATCGCGTCCCTGAGGTGCGGCAGCGTGATGTGGAAGAACTGCCGCATCCGGCCGGCGCCGTCGACGGAGGCCGCCTCGTACAGCTCCTTCGGGACGGACTGGAGGTCGGCGAGGATGAGGATCGCGAAGAAGGGGACACCGCGCCAGAGTTCGGCGAGGACGGCGGCCCAGAAGACGGTGCCGGTGTCGGAGAGCACCGAGGTGCCGTACGAGCCGATGCCCGCGTCCGCCAGGTAGCGGCTGACGCCGGTGGACGGGTTGTAGAGCAGCATCCAGATGGTGGTGGTCAGCACGCCCGACACCGCCCAGGGCGAGAACACCATCGCGCGGGCGATGCCGCGTCCGACGAAGGTCTGGTTGACCAGCAGGGCGAGGACGAGTCCGAGGGCGAGCTGAAGGCTCACCTGGACGACGACCCAGCGGGCGCTGAAGCCGAGGGTGGTCCAGAACTGCGGATCGTCGGTGAAGATCCGGGTGAAGTTGTCGAGGCCCGCGAAGCCGTTGCGCCACGGCTTGGTGACGTTGTAGTTCTGCAGGCTGTAGTAGAAGACGCTGATGACCGGATAGGCGATGAAGCCCAGCATCAGCAGCCCGGCGGGCGCGATGAGCAGATACGGGAGCCGGCGGGGTGGTGCTCCCACGCGGCGCCCCGGCGCCCTGGGCTTGTCGGCCACGGCTGAGGCTGAGGCCATGACTGCTTCTCCGTTCTCACGTCATAAGTGCGGGTGGTGAAGCGCTTTCCGGATGCTGTTCGAGATACCGGCCGGCGCTGAGCAGGACAGGAAGGGTGGTGCAGAACAGGGCAGGGCGGTGCGGGCCGGACGGACTCAGCCCGCGTACGGATCGGGGACTTCCCCCGGCCGGGAGAGGAAAGCGAAGTCGCAGCCGGTGTCGGCCTGGGTGATCTGTTCGCTGTACAGCGCCCCGTAGCCGCGCTCGTACTTCGCGGGCGGCGGGCTCCACTCGGCCCTGCGCCGCTCCAGCTCCTCGTCCGGCACGTCGAGCCGCAGCGACCGGGCCGCTACGTCGAGGGTGATCGCGTCCCCGGACCGTACGAGCGCGAGCGGCCCGCCCACGTACGACTCCGGGGCGACGTGCAGCACGCACGTGCCGTAACTCGTGCCGCTCATCCGGGCGTCGGAGATCCGCACCATGTCCCGGACCCCCTCCTTGAGCAGGTGGTCGGGGATCGGCAGCATCCCGTACTCGGGCATCCCGGGGCCGCCCTTGGGGCCGGCGTTGCGCAGCACGAGCACGGTGTCGGCGGTGATGCCGAGCGACGGATCGTTGATGGTGCGCTGCATGGTCCTGTAGTCGTCGAAGACGACCGCGGGGCCGGTGTGGCGCAGCAGGTGCGGCTCGGCGGCGATGTGCTTGATGACCGCGCCGTCCGGGCACAGGTTGCCGCGCAGTACCGCGACCCCGCCCTCTTCCGCGAGCGGCTTCGAACGCGGCCTGATCACTTCGGGGTTGTGCACCCGTGCGCCCGCCAGCTGCTCGCGCAGCGAGTCGTGCGCCACGGTCGGCCGGTCCAGGTGGAGCACGTCCGTGAGCCGCGCCAGGAACGCCGGAAGCCCGCCCGCGAAGTGGAAGTCCTCCATCAGGTACTGGCCGCCCGGCCGCAGGTTCGCGAGCACCGGCACGGTCCGCGCGATCCGGTCGAAGTCGTCCAGCGCCAGCGGGACCTGGGAGCGTCCCGCCATCGCGATCAGATGGATCACGGCGTTCGTCGAACCGCCCAGCGCCAGCACGGTCGCGACCGCGTCCTCGTACGCGTCGCGGGTCAGGATCCGCGACAGCTTCAGGTCGCGGTGCACGAGCTCGACGATCCGGCGGCCCGAGGCCGCCGCCATCCGGTCGTGCCCGGAGTCCACGGCCGGTACGGACGACGCGCCGGGC
Organism: Streptomyces enissocaesilis; assembly: GCF_039533765.1. Lineage (NCBI taxonomy): Bacteria > Bacillati > Actinomycetota > Actinomycetes > Kitasatosporales > Streptomycetaceae > Streptomyces > Streptomyces enissocaesilis. Next base: position 143,576 of record NZ_BAAAUD010000053.1, read on the forward strand.
AGGGTGACGCCCAGCGCCTCGGCCGCGGCGGTCAGCGTCGAGGCCGTGCCCATCGTCATGCAGGTGCCGGGGGAGCGGGCGAGCCCGTTCTCCAGCTCCGCCATCTCGGCGTCGCCGATCAGCCCGGCCCGCTTGTCGTCCCAGTACTTCCACATGTCGGTGCCGGAGCCGAGGACCTCGTTGCGCCAGTGGCCCGGCAGCATGGGCCCGGCCGGGACGAAGACGGCCGGCAGGTCGACGGACGCGGCGCCCATCAGCAGCGCGGGCGTCGACTTGTCGCAGCCGCCGAGCAGCACGGCGCCGTCGACGGGATAGGAGCGCAGCAACTCCTCCGTCTCCATCGCGAGCATGTTCCGGTAGAGCATCGGGGTCGGCTTCTGGAAGGTCTCCGAGAGCGTGGAGACCGGGAACTCCAGCGGGAAGCCCCCCGCCTGCCACACCCCGCGCTTCACCGCCTGCGCCCGGTCCCGCAGGTGGACGTGGCACGGGTTGATGTCGGACCAGGTGTTGAGGACCGCGACGACCGGCTTGCCCAGGTGCTCCTCGGGGAGGTAGCCGAGCTGACGGGTCCGGGCGCGGTGACTGAACGAGCGGAGCCCGTCCGTCCCGTACCACTGATGGCTGCGCAGCTCCTCCGGCGGCCGGGCGCTCATATGGACCACCCCGCCACGAGCTCCGCGATCTCGGCGCGCCGGTCCTCGGGCAGGATCCGGCTGGGTGCGCGCACCTCGCGCCGGCACAGGCCGAGGGAGGCCAGGGCCTCCTTCACCACGGTGACGTTGTCGGCGGACTGCCGGGCCGCCCGCAGCTCCTCGAAGGGGCGGATCTGCTCCCAGGTCTTCATCGCGGCCGGGTAGTCGCCCGCGCGCAGCGCGTCGAGCATGCCCAGCGACACGGACGGGGCGACATTGACCAGTCCCGAGGTGAACCCGGTGGCGCCGACCGCGAAGTAGGGAACGGCGTACAGCTCGGCGAGCCCGGCGACCCAGACGAAACGGTCCAGGCCCGCGTCCCGAGCGAAGGCGGCGAAGCGCGCCGTGTCCGGCACGGCGTACTTCACGCCGATGACGTTGGGACAGGCTTCGCCCAGCGCGGCGAGGCTCTCCGCGCTCAGCTGCGGATCGCGGACGTACGGGACGATCCCGAGCCCGGGGACGGCGTCGGCGATGGCGCGGTGGTAGTCGGTCCAGCCGTCGTGCGAGACGTACGGATGGACGGGCTGATGCACCATCAGCATCTCGGCGCCCGCGTCCCGGGCGTGCTCGGCGGCGGCGACGGCGGTCGGCACGTCGTGTCCGACGCCGACGAGGACCGCGGCCCGGCCGCCCGCCTCCTCGACGGTCAGTTCGGTGACGGCGCGGCGCTCCGGCGGGGTCAGCGCGTAGAACTCGCCCGTGTTCCCGTTCGGCGTCAGGGTCCGTACGCCTCCGTCCAGCAGCCGGCCGAGCAGCGCGCGGTGAGCGGCGGTGTCCAGGGAGCCGTCGGCGGCGAACGGGGTCACCGGTATCGCCACCACATCGGCGAGGGCGCTCCGCAGGGCGGAGAAGTCTGCGCTGGTCATACGGGATCCCCCTCCGGGAAGGCACGCTGGACGAAGTCGGCGATGTGGGCGTGCAGGGCGCGGGCGGCGCCCCGGGCGTCGCCGTCGAGCGCGAGCCGCAGGATCTCCAGGTGCTCCCGGGCCTCCCGCTCCCAGGACGGGACGGCGGCCCAGGCGACGGTCGAGACGAGGGCCGCCTGGTCGCGCACCTCGTCCAGCATCCTGGCGAGCAGCGGGTTTCCGCACGGCAGGTAGAGCGCGCGGTGGAACTCCCGGTTGGCCAGCGAGCGTTCGGCCCGGTCGGTGGCCTCGGCGGCCCTGACGAGCGCCTCGCGGGCCGCTTCCAGGGAGGCCCGGGAGGCGATGGTGCGGCGCAGCGCCTCCGGTTCGAGCAGCAGCCGTACGTCGTACACCTCGCGCGCCATGGCCGCGTCGACGGTCCGTACGGTGACGCCCTTGTACTGGTTCATCACGACGAGCCCGGTGCCGGCCAGGGTCTTGAGCGCCTCACGCACCGGGGTCTTGGACACCCCGAACTGGGCGGCCAGTTCGGTCTCGACCAGGGCCTGCCCGGGGCTGAGGCCGCCGGTGAGGATGGCGTGTTTGATCCCCTCCAGCACGTACTGCGTGCGGGAGGGGATCGGGCTCGGAGCGAAAGCCATGGGCACTCACATATCTCGTGTATCGCGTCTCATATATGACGTACGAAGTACGACGCGATGAAGCTAAGCCCGCAGCCATGTGCCGTCAATGTTTCGCGCAAAAGAACTTCCGCGCGCTGTGCGGCAGTTGCCTCAGCGGGCGTACGCCTCCAGCAGCCGCGCGTACTCCGCCTTCGTCACCGGCAGCACCGTGCCGTGCCGGGGGCTGGCCGGCAGCTCGAAGTTCTCGGACACCGTCCAGGTGCCCGAGTCGAGGTCGGTGGTCTCGAAGGGGAGGTAGCCGCGGCCGCCGAACTCGTCGATGAACAGGTACCACTTCTCCTCGGTGTTGGACTTGAAGACCGTCGGCCCCTCACCGCGCGCGATCGCGCCCTTGCCGATGCAGTCGGCGACGAAGCCGTACGCCGTGGAGCGCAGGTCGTCGGACTTCTCGGCGGTGATGAACTTGGAGCACGGGGTGGTCGAGGAGTTGTTCCGCTCGTCCTTGGTGAAGCGGTAGTAGCTGCCGTCGTGGCGGATCACCGTCGAGTCGATGACGGAGTAGCCGGGGTCGTTCCAGACCTTGGGCTCACTGAAGGTGTGGAAGTCGCGCGTGGTGGCGTACAGCATCTTGTTGTACGTGGTGCCGGTGTGGCCCGGGTCGTCGGCGGCGTACACCTTGGAGGCCCAGAAGACGACGTACGAGCCGAGCTTCTCGTCGTAGTACGCCTCCGGCGCCCAGGTGTTGCCCGCCGTGTCGGGGGAGACCTGCACCAGGCGCTGGTCGGTCCAGTGGACGAGGTCGGTGGACTCCCACACCATGACGGACCTGCTGCCGGTGCGCTGCACCTGGTCCCAGCTGCCGCCGCTGCCGCCGTGCATCCGCAGGTCGGTGGCTATCTGGTAGAACTTGTCGCCCTCGGGGGAGCGGACGACGAACGGGTCGCGCAGCCCCTTGGTGCCGAGCGTGGACGTGAGCACCGGCCTGCCGCCGTTCAGCTCCTGCCAGTGCAGGGGGTCGTTGCCCCGGCTGAGCGCCATCCGGACCTGCTCGCCGTCGGGCGTTCCCTCGCCGGTGAAGTAACTGAAGGCGTAGCCGGTGTACTTCCGCTTCTTGGGCAGCGCGGGAACGGTGGCCGTGAACGTGCGGCGCGCCCGGGCCTCGCCACGGGTGACGGTCGCGGTGAGCTCCACGGTGCGGGGGCCCTTGCCGTGCCCGGGCCGGTGCACGAGACCGGTGGGGTCGATGACGGCGGGCTCGGCGGAGGCCCAGCGGACGGCCGTACGGTGGGGGCCCGCGGTGGGCAGCGTGAGATTTCCGCGTACGTCGTCGAGGTGGTGGACGGTGAGTTCCCGGGCGGCCAGGGCGGTGGCCGCGGCGTCGTCGCCGGGCGCGGGCCCCGCGTGGGCGAGGCCGCTCCCCGGTACGGCCAGCAGGCCGGCGAGCAGGGACAGCAGGGGCAACAGGAGGCGGGGGCGCAAGGGCGGGGGTCCTTTCGGGTGGTGGGCTCGGGCCCGTCCCCGGTCCTCGACCGCGAGCGGCACCCTCGAGCCCGTCGGTCTCCCCCCGGACGAAGTCCGGGGGGAGACCGAGGGCACGCCCGAAGGGCGCCGGGGTCCGGGGTTTGCCCCAGTCGGGGAAGGAGCGAGAAGGGGCGGGCAGGGGGAGAGCCCCGCAGGGCGCGACGCCCTGACGGTGCCGGACGCTAACGCCCCGCCCGGCGCACCGGCAAGGCCCCCGGACGGAATCCGTTCGAAACCAAGCCCGGCGTCCGGGTGGTCGAACGGAAAGCCCTTGGTCCGTGCCCCAAGGGGCTGGTGTGCGCGCCCGCTCCCGATTACCGTCTCCGCTGCACAGGATCTCGTACGTCGTTCGATATATCGAACGCTTCCCTGAGGAGGGCTCCGTGAGCCGCGATCACATACCGGCCACCCGTCGAGGAGTGCTGAAGGGCGCCCTCGCGCTGGGCGCCGTCGCCGCCGTCCCCGCCGTTGCGACCCCCGCCCACGCCGTCGCCGCCCCCGCCAACCCCCTGGTCCGCCACCGCGCCGACCCGCACATCCACCGCCACACCGACCGCCGTTACTACTTCACCGCCACTTCGCCCGAGTACGACCGGATCATCCTGCGCCGCTCCCGCACCCTCGCCGGACTGGCGACGGCCGAGGAGTCCGTCATCTGGCGCCGGCACACCACCGGCGACATGGCGGCGCACATCTGGGCACCCGAGATCCACCACGTCGACGGGGCCTGGTACATCTACTTCGCCGCCGCGCCCGCCGACGACGTCTGGAAGATCCGCATCTGGGTCCTGGAGAACCGGAACGCCGACCCCTTCAAGGGGACCTGGACCGAGAGGGGGCAGCTCACCACCGCCTGGGACACCTTCTCGCTGGACGCCACCACCTTCACGCACCGGGGCGGCCGCTACCTCGCCTGGGCGCAGCACGAGCCCGGAATCGACCACAACACGGGTGTCTTCCTCTCCCGGATGGCGAATCCGTGGACCCTCACGGGACCCCAGGTGCGCCTGACCACGCCCGAGTACGACTGGGAGCGCATCGGCTTCAAGGTCAACGAGGGGCCCGCGGTGATCCGGCGCAACGGCCGCCTCTTCATGACGTACTCGGCGAGCGCGACCGACGCGAACTACTGCATGGGCCTGCTCACCGCCGACGAGGGCGCCGATCTGCTCGCCCCCGGCGCCTGGGCCAAGTCGCCGGTGCCGGTCTTCACGAGCAACGACACGACCCGCCAGTACGGCCCGGGGCACAACTCCTTCACCGTCGCCGAGGACGGCCGTACCGACGTCCTCGTCTACCACGCCCGGCAGTACAGGGAGATCAGCGGCGACCCGCTGCACGACCCCAACCGGCACACCCGCGTCCAGCGTCTGCGCTGGAAGCCGGACGGGACCCCGGACTTCGGCGTCCCCGTCGCGGACGGACCGGTCCGGCTGATCGGCAAGGGCCGCCCCTGACGCGCCCGCGTCACCTCCCGTCCCCGTCCCCGCCCGCGTCCGTGGCTCAGTCGCCGACGCGGGCGCGGTGCCGGGCCGTACGCCCGACGGCCGATTGGCCGACCTCCTGCGCAAACCGTTGACGGGCCCGGCGGGCACTCGTACATTGCCCCGGCAAGCGCTTTCCTAAAACGATTCAATCGCCGGCTGAAGGGGTGAACCATGCGCACAACCAGGCATGTCGAGAGGCGTACCTTCCTGAAGGCGGCCGGCGCCTCACTGGCGACCGCGGGGCTGACCGCCGCGGGGTGCGGGGGCGGCAGCGGCTCTTCCGGCGGCCCGGTGACCATCAGGTATGCCTGGTGGGGCGCCGACGACCGCGCCAAGAAGATCAACGAGTCGATCGCGCTCTTCGAGAAGAAGCACCCGAAGATCAAGGTCAAGACGGACTTCCAGCCCTACCTGGACTTCTGGAAGAAATTCAACACGCAGGCCGCGGGCGGCAACGCGCCGGACGTCATCCAGAACGCGGTGACCTTCCTGCGCAAGTACGCCGCCCGCAACGTGCTCCTCGACCTGAACCCCCAGGTCGAGGCGGGCAACCTCAGTACCGACAACTTCCGCGCCGGTCTGGAGAAGTTCGCCGAGATCGACGGCGGGCTGCTCGGCCTGCCGGTCGGCTCGAACTCGATGGGCTACATCATCGACGAGAAGGTCTACGAGAAGGCCGGCGTCACGCCCGAGTTCGGCTGGACCTGGGACGACTGGTACGCCGGGCTGGAGAGGATCAAGAGCAGGACCGGTGTCGCGGGCGACTCGGGACCGCACTCGATCATGTACTACTACGACCTGAAGCTGCGCCAGCAGGGCAAGGCGTTCTTCACCGAGGACGGACTCGGCTTCCAGGAGAGCGACCTCGAAGCCGAGTGGACCGAGGCAATGAAACGAATCAGGTCCGGCGTCTACACCGATGCCAAGAAGGCCGAGCAGATCAAGCCCAAGGCCGCGACCGCCGGGGGCCTTTCGGCGGGCGAGTTCACCTGGGACAACTTCACCGTCCGCTACGCCGCCGAGGGAAAGAGCTCGTACGGCATCGCGCCCATACCGACGACCGACGGCAAGAAGACCGGCCAGTACCTCGGCTCCCTGATGCTCAGCGGCACCGCCCGTACCAAGCACCCCGAGGAAGTGGCCACCTTCATCAACTTCATGGTCCACGACCCGGAGGTGGGCCGGATCATGGGCTACGACCGCGGAGTGCTCTCCACCACCGAGCAGTTCGAGGCCTTCGAGCCCACCGACAAGGTGAGCAGGCAGATCTCGGCGTACGAGACGAAGATCGCCGAGACGGGCGTGCTCGAACCCATCACCCCGCACCCCGCCGGCGCCGACGTCGTCGAGGCGGCCTTCCTGCGCCTCGCCACCGAGATGAGCCTCGACAAGGCGTCACCGGGCGAGGCGGTCGACAAGTTCTTCACGGAGGCGAAGACGGCCTTCACCGCGAACGCCTGATGGGGCGGACCGTGACGCACACCGGACATGCCCCGCCCCCGCCGCGGGCGGCCGCCCGCGCCGAGCCCCCGCCCGGCCCCGGCCGGGGCGGCGCGCCGCCCTCCGCCGAACTGCGGCGCAACAGCCGCCGAGAGAACCTCGCCGGCTACCTCTTCATGTCGCCCTGGATCGCCGGCTTCCTGCTCCTCACGGCGGGCCCCATGGCCGCCTCGCTCTACTTCGCCTTCACCGACTACAACCTCTTCGACGCGCCCCAGTGGGTCGGCCTCCGGAACTTCAGCGACATGTTCGCCGACCCCCGCTGGCAGAAGTCGGTCGAGGTCACGGTCAAGTACGTCGTCATCGGTACGCCGCTGAAACTCGCCGCCGCACTCGGCGTCGCCCTGCTGCTCGCCCAGAGCCGCCGCGGCCAGGCCTTCTACCGGGCCGCGTTCTACGCCCCGTCCCTGATCGGCGCGAGCGTCTCCGTCGCCGTCGTGTGGCGGGCGCTCTTCACCGACGACGCCGTGGTCGACCGTACGCAGCAGCTCTTCGGCATGGACGCCGGCGGCTGGGTCGGCGACCCCGACATGATCCTGTACGCCCTGGTCGCGCTCACCGTCTGGCAGTTCGGCGCGCCCATGGTCATCTTCCTGGCCGGGCTGAAGCAGGTGCCGCGCGAGCTGTACGAAGCGGCCGAGATGGACGGCGCCGGTCCCTGGCGCCGGTTCTGGAACATCACCCTGCCGATGATCTCCCCGGTGCTCTTCTTCAACGTCCTGCTGGAAACCATCCACTCCTTCCAGATCTTCGGCTCCGCGTACATCCTCGGCGGCCAGGGCAACCCCTGCGGACCCGCCGACGCCACGCTCGTCTACACCTGTTACCTCTACCAGCAGGGCTTCGAGAACAGCCGGATGGGCTTCGCCTCCGCCATGGCCTGGATGCTGCTGATAGCGGTCGGCCTGGTGACGGCGGTGCTGTTCTGGTCGCAGAAGCGCTGGGTGCACTACGAGGAGAACGCCCGGTGACCCTGACTTCCGACCCCACCTCGTCAAGCCGGCGGGGGCACGCCGGATCACTCGGCTGGCACCTGGGCGCCCTGGCGGTGCTCGCCGTCGTGCTCTACCCGGTGATCTGGGTGCTCGGCGGCTCCTTCAAGCCCGGCAACGAGATCGTCGGCAGCCTCGACCTGCTGCCGACCGATCCGATCGTGGCCAACTACACGCGGCTCACCGAAGGCATCGCGGGCATCCCCATCTCCACCTTCTTCATCAACTCCACCGTGCTGGCGGTGGGTTCGGTCGGCGGAGTGGTGATCTCCTGCTCGCTGGCCGCCTACGCCTTCACCAGGATCAGGTTCGCGGGACGCAACCTCCTCTTCACCCTGATGATCGGCACGCTGCTGCTGCCGTACCACGTCCTGATGATCCCGCAGTACGTGCTGTTCCAGAAGCTGGAACTGATCAACACGATGGTCCCGCTGCTGCTCGGCAAGTACCTGGCCGTCGACGCCTTCTTCGTCTTCCTCATGGTCCAGTTCATGCGCGCCCTGCCCAGGGAACTGGACGAGGCGGCGCGCCTGGACGGCTGCGGACACTTCCGGATCTACTGGTCCATCGTGCTGCCCCTGTGCCGCCCCGCCCTGATCACCAGCGCGATCTTCACCTTCATCAACGCCTGGAACGACTTCATGGGCCCGTTGCTCTACCTCAACGAACCCGAGAAGTACACCGTCTCGCTGGGGCTGAAGATGTTCGTCGACCAGGACGCGGTCGCCGACTACGGCGGCATGATCGCCATGTCGCTGGTGGCACTGCTGCCCGTGCTGGCGTTCTTCCTCGCCTTCCAGCGCTACCTCATCGACGGCATGGCCACCTCCGGCCTGAAGGGCTGACCGGCCGTGGCCCGCTTCCACGAGCGCTTCGGTGTCTTCGCCGAGTGCCTGCTCACCGGCGTGTGGATCGCCCTCGCCTCGCTCCCGCTGGTGACGTGGCCCGCGGCGCTCGCCGCCGGGGCGCGGCACCTGCGACGCCATCTGGCCGGCGAGGAGAGCGCCGGATGGCGGGAGTTCGCCGCCGACCTCCGTTCGGCGGCCCGGCGGGGCTGGGCCGTGGGCCTGGCCGGCTGGGCGGCGGCCTGGCTGCTGTGGCTGGACCTCGCGGCGGTACGAGCGGGCCTGCCCGGCGGCCCCCTCGTCGGCACGGTGGGCATCCTCGCCTTCACCGGCTGCGCGGTGGCGGCGCTGCGGGCGGCCGCCGACTGGCGGCCGGCGGCCTCCTGGCGCGTCCTGCTGGCGGCGGCGGGCCGGCGTACGGTCCTCGACCCCGCCGGATCGCTCCTGATCGTCGGCGGATTCGCGGTGGTCGCCGCCTCCGCCTGGTTCGTGGCGCCGCTGGCCGTTCCGGTGGCCGGCGCCGTCACGGCGGCGGCCGTCGCCGTGGAGCGACGGTACGCGTCCCGCTGAGGCCGCCGCCTCCCTCACCCGCACCACGGCCCCACACCCACACCACGGAAGGGCACGACCATGTCTTCGATCCCCCGCAGATCCCTCCTCAAGGCGGCGGCGGTGGCCGGCGCCGCCGCCCAGTTCAGCTGGGCGCTGGGCACCCCCCGCGCCCAGGCCGCGCCCGGGGCCGACGCCTCCGACACGGACCCCGTGACCCTGAAGTGGCTGGAGGACACGGGCCTGGGAGCCGCCCCCGGCACCACCCTCGGAGTGCCGTGGCCCAAGGGCGCGTACGACGAGGACCAGACGTTCACGCTCACCACCGCCGAGGGCGAGGACGTCCCCGTCCAGTCCTGGCCGCTCGCCCACTGGCCCGACGGTTCGCTGAAGTGGACCGCGCACGCCATCGGCCCCGAGACGACCGCCGCCGCGTTCACGCTCAGCGCCGGAACGCCGGCCGCGCCCGCCCGCGAGGTCACGGTCTCCGGAGGCGGCGGCACGATCGACGTGTCCACGGGCGTCATCACCGCGAAGATCGGCAAGAGCGGTTCGACCCTGGTGAAGTCCGTCCGCCGTGGCGCCACCGAGATCGCCAAGGACGGACGGCTCGTCCTCCTCAGACAGGGCGAGATCGAGGACGGCGACCAGGGGAGCACGAAGTACGAACGCTTCGAGAGCGCCATCTCCGAGGCCGTGGTGGAACAGGACGGACCCGTCCGCGCCGTCGTCCGCATCGACGGCAGGCACCGCCGCGGAAACCGCAGCTGGCTGCCGTTCTCCGTCCGCCTCTACTTCTACGCGGGCGCCGAGTCGTTCCGCATGGTGCACACCATCACGTACGACGGCACCCAGGAGCCCGGCAAGGCGAGCGGCGACTTCGTCCGCGGCCTCGGCGTCCGCTTCACCGTGCCGATGCGCGACGAGGCGTACGACCGCCACATCCGGATCGGCGGCGACGGCACGGGCCTGCTGCGCGAAGCCGTCAAGGGCGTCACGGGCCTGCGCCGCGACCCGGGGGCCGCCGTCCAGGCCGCGCAGTTCGAGGGGAAGAAGCTGCCCGACCCGGCCACCTGGGACCAGCGCGTCACCAGCCGCCTCCACCTCGTCCCCACCTGGGGGGACTACACCCTCAGCCAGCTCTCCGCCGACGGCTTCACCCTGCGCAAGCGCACCAAGGAGGGCCACGGCTGGATCCCGGCCGGCGGCGGGCGCCGCGCCTCCGGCTTCGGTTACGTCGGCGGGGCGAGCGGCGGGCTCTCCTTCGGGCTGCGCGACTTCTGGGAGAAGCACCCCGCCGGACTCGACGTCCGCGGCGCGCACACCGACGAGGCCGAGGTCACGCTCTGGCTCTGGTCGCCCGAGGCCCCGCCCATGGACCTGCGCTTCTACCACGACGGCCTGGGCCAGGACACGTACGCCGAGCAGCTCGAAGGTCTCAACATCACCTACGAGGACTACGAGCCCGGCTTCGGCACCCCGTACGGCATCGCCCGCACCAGCGAACTCCTCTTCTGGGCCCACGGCTCCACGCCGGACGCCGCCGCGCTGGCGCGGGAGGTGACGGCCGTGCGCACCCCGCCCCAGCTCGCCGCCCCGCCCCGGCAGCTGGTCAAGGCCAAGGTCTTCGGCGGCCTGTTCTCCGAACCCGACCGGTCCGTGCCCGCCAAGGCGAAGATCGAGGACCACCTGGACTTCCTCTTCACCTACTACAAGGACCAGGTCGAGATGCGGCGCTGGTACGGCTTCTGGGACTACGGCGACGTCATGCACAGCTACGACCCGGCCCGCCACCAGTGGCGCTACGACGTCGGCGGCTACGCCTGGGACAACTCCGAGCTCTCGCCCGACCTCTGGCTCTGGTACGCCTACCTGCGCTCGGGCCGCGCCGACATCTTCCGCTTCGCCGAGGCCATGACCCGCCACACCGGCGAGGTCGACGTCTACCACCTCGGCACCTGGGCCGGCCTCGGCACCCGGCACGGCATCCAGCACTACGCCGACAGCGCCAAGCAGCAGCGCATCGCCAACACCACCTACCGCCGCTTCTACTACTTCCTCACCGCCGACGAACGCACCGGCGACCTCATGCACGCCAACGTCGACTCCGACGAGACCTTCCTCGCCCTCGACCCGATCCGCAAGATCCGCACCGAGCCGTACACCCCCGACCGGCACGCCCTGTCCGTCGGCTTCGGCACCGACTGGAGCGGACTGGTCTCGGCCTGGCTCACCGAGTGGGAACGCGGCGGCCCCAAGGCGGCCAAGGCCAAGGCCCGGGTGCTGTCCACCATGGAGACGATCGCCGCCCAGCCCAACGGCTTCGTCCAGGGCAGCGGTCTGTACGACCTGGACACCGGCCGGTTCGCCGTCGCGAAGGAGGCCAAGGTCGAGGTCTCGCACCTGTCGGCGGTCTTCGGACTGAACGAGCTGTGCGCCGAGCTGATCCACCTCGTCGACATGCCGGAGTTCAAGGAGGCGTACCTCGACTACTGCCGCTACTTCAACGCCACCAAGGCCGAACAGGCCGCGCGCTACGGCAGGAACTTCGGCTCGCTGATCCTCTTCCAGGGACACTCGCGGCTCGACGCGTACGCGGCGGTGCAGAGCGGCGACGAGAAGCTGGCCAAGCGCGCGTGGGAGAAGTTCTACAACAGCGACGGCTACAAGGAGTCGTCGCCGTGGACCACGGAGAAGGTGAGCGGACCGGTCGCGCTCGTGCCGGGCAGCGAGGCGAACTGGGTCCACACCAACGACACCGCGCTGTACGGCCTGGCCGCCATCGAGAACCTGGCGCTGATCGGCGACCGGATGCCGTAGCCCGCGCGGTACGCCCCACCCCCACCGGAAGCCGCCTCTTCGCGATCAGCCGCACCGCGTCGGACCCGGGAACGCCGCTCGGCGCCCCGGCTGATGCGGTGCGGCCGGCACCCGGCACCCCCTCACCCGCCACCCTGCCCTGGTCGTAAGGGCATCGCGTACCGACCCGTTCATGACGGCTCCGGACCCACCCGCACGCCGGCCGAAGGAGAGGGCAGGATCTTGACCACGGCACAACCGGCAGGCATCAAGGACGTGGCCCGCGCCGCCGGAGTCTCGGTCGGTACGGTCTCGAACGTCCTCAACCGCCCCGAAACCGTCGCCGTACCGACCCGGGGCCGGGTGCTGTCCGCGATCAGCCGGCTGGGCTACGTGCGCAGTGATTCCGCGCGTCAGCTCCGGGCGGGCCGCAGCCGCATGATCGCCCTGCTCGTACTCGACATGGGCAACCCGTTCTTCGTGGAGGTCGCGCGCGGCGCCGAGCGTGCGGCGCGCGCGGCAGGGCTCGGCGTCATGCTCTGCAACAGCGGCCAGAGTCCCGCCGAGGAGGCCGGCTACCTGGGCCTCTTCGCCGAACAGCGGGTACGCGGCGTGCTGCTCACGCCCGCCGATGCCACCGGCCGCACCGTCGAGGACTTCCGCCGCCACGGCATCCCCTTCGTCCTCGTCGACCGCGTCGCCGAGGGGCGGGACGGGTGCTCCGTCTCCGTCGACGACGTCACCGGCGGGGCACTCGCCGTACGCCACCTCGTCGACGCGGGCCACCGCGACATCGCGTTCGTCGGTGGCCCCGCCCGGCTCCAGCAGGTCAAGGACCGCCGCGACGGTGCCCGCACGGCCCTGGCCGAAGCGGGCCTGGAACCCGGCGCCCTCAAGGAGATCCCCACCGGCCGCCTCGACGTGGCGGCGGGCCGCGACGCGGGCGCCCGGCTGCTCGGCCTGCCCGAGGCACACCGGCCCACCGCCGTTTTCTGCGCCAACGACCTGCTCGCGCTCGGTGTGCTCCAGGCGATGTACGCGGCCGGTGTCGGCGTGCCGGACCGGCTGGCCATCGTCGGGTACGACGACATCGAATTCGCCGCGGCCGCCGCCGTCCCCCTCACCTCGGTGCGCCGGCCCGCCCCGACCATGGGCGCCATGGCCACCGGCCTCCTCCTGGAGGAGACCGGGACCGCCACCGCGCCGGACCCCGGCCACGAGCATGAGCACCAGCACCAGCACCAGCACCAGCGTGTGGTGCTCCGGCCCGAACTGGTCGTACGCCGCTCCACCCTGCTGCCACCCCGCGCCGGCTGAGGCCCGGACGCGGGCGTCCCGGTCGTCGCGCCCGTCCGGCTGCCCGGCCGGCGCACCCCCGTGCGCGACCATGCGGCGTGGTGCACGACCGGCGTCCACGCGGGTGCCGTACACGAGCGGCGCCACCTGCTGGTCCCGTCGTCCCCACCGCCGCCGGAGCGCTGCTGGTGCGCCGGGAGCCGGGACTCCCCGATGTACGGCGCCGTGTTCATCACCGGCGTCCGGCTGTTCAGCACCCAGGCGGTGGTCCACGCCAGGGCCGACACGGTGTACGCACCCGGTCGGCGCGCCACCGGCCCCGGCCGGCTCGGCGCGGTCCTCGGTCCGTCGCCGGGCGGCGCCCTGGTGGCCAACGGCATGCGGTGCCGGGAGTATCACCGCCTTCGCGGTGGCCGGGCTCTGCGGAGCCGACGCCGGCACCGCGACCGCCTGACGCGGCGTCCGCATCGAAAGAGTGTTCGCGTCATGCGCGTTCGCCGCCCCCCTCACCGGGCCTGCGGGTAACGGTCGTTCACTCCTCCCGGATCAAAGTGCGCCGATCGATTCCGCACCGCGGTGCTGCCGGGCTACGCTCGAGATCCGCCACCTTTTGGGGAGGGATGATGGTGCCCGTCCCGGAGCACCCGGTCACCGTCCCGCTGCTGGAACGCGAGACGGAACTCACCGCCGCCAGGCACGCCGTCGAAGCGCTCTGCGCGGACACGCCGGCCGGCGGGGTCCTCGTCTGCAGCGGCGAGGCCGGCCTCGGCAAGACAGCGCTGCTGTCCGAGATCCGGCGCCTCGCCGCCGGACGGTGCACGGTGTGGTCCGCGCGTGGTGGCGAGGCCGTCACCTCCGTCCCCTTCCACGTCGTACGGCAACTCCTCCAGCCCGCACTCACCCTGCCCGGCGCCGTGGACGTCAGGGAACTGCTCGGCGACGGGTACGAGATCATCGGACCCGCTCTCGGCGTGGCGCCGCCCGACGGGCAGGCGGACCCCCAGGGCGTCCGCGACGGCCTGGACGCCCTGGTCCTGCGGCTGGCGGCCACGCACCGGCCGCTGGTCCTGATGGTCGACGACGCGCACTGGTCCGACCTGGAAACGCTCGGCTGGCTGGCGTCCTTCGTCCAGCGCGAGGACCTTCCGGTGCTCGTCGTCATCGCGTACCGCCCCGAGGAACCCACCGGCGACACGGCGGAGTTCCTCCGGGCGGTGGAGGCCGTCGCCCGCCAGTGCGTACGTCTGCGGGCGCTCACCCCCGAAGCCGTGGCCGGCCTCGCACGGGCCGCGCTCGGGCAGCACGCGGACGACCCGTTCTGCCGTGAGGTGTGGGCGGTCACCGGGGGCAACCTCTACGAGACCGTGGAACTCGTCGCCAAGGTGCGCGACGAAGAACTGGACCCCGTGGAGGATTCCGCCGGCGTCCTGCGCGCCCTCGGCGCGTCCGCGCGCGGCACCGGCCTGATCGCCAGACTCGAAGAACTGGGCACCGCCGCCACCCGGTTCGCCTGGGCCGCCGCCATCCTCGGCACCGAGATCTCACTGGACCTCGCCGCCTCGCTCGCGAGTCTGAGCCGCGACCAGGCCGCCGACTGCGCCCAGCGGCTGCGCGCGGCCCGCATCCTGGCGGGCAGCGACCCGATGGAGTTCGTCCACCCGCTCATCGCGGGCGCCGTCTACCGCGCCATGCCGTCGGCCACCCGTACCGCCATGCACGGCAGGGCCGCCTGGACACTCACCCAAGCCGGCCTGGGCGCCGCTGCCGCCGCCAGGCACCTGCTCGAAGTCCACCCGGACGACGACCCGGAGCTGGTCGCCCAACTGCGCGAGGCCGCGGCCGAGCACCTCGCCGTCGGCGCTCCGGACGCCGCCAGGCGCTGTCTGGAGCGCGCCCTCCTGGAGCCGCCGCTGCCCGAAGAGCACGCGAAGGTCCTGTACGAACTGGGCTGTGCCACCCTGCTGACCTCACCCGCCACCACCGTCGGCCACCTGACGACCGCCCTCGGTATGCGCGGTCTCGACGCCGGCCGGCGCGTGGACGCGGTCTTCCGGCTGTCCCAGGCCCTCACCCACAACAACCAGACGCGGGAGGCGGCGCAGGTCGTGGCCGCCGAGGCCGCCCGGACCGCCCCGGGCCCCGCCAGGATGCGCCTCCAGGCCGTGCACTTCCTGTGGGAGGGCGTACAGGCGGCCGAGGACGACGGCCCCGGACGCTCCCGGCGCCTCGCCGAGACGACCGACGGCCTCCAGGGGCGCGACAACTCCGAGCGCGCGCTGCTCATACTGAGGGCCTTCGACGCGGTCGCGCGCGGGGAGAACGCGGAGGAGATCGTCCAGATCTGCGACCGCGCCCTGCTGAACGGCCGGCTCGCGCCGGGCCTCGGCTGGACCAACACCGAATGGGGCTTCGAGCCCCCGGCCCTGCTCGGTCTCGCCTACGCCTTCGCCGACCGCCTCGACCAGGCGGAGAGCCTCTTCGACGAGGCGCTGCGCGACTTCGAGATCTCCGGCTGGAGCGGCGGCCACCTGGCCTTCGCCCACGCCCTCGTCGGTTACCTCCAGCGCAGGCGCGGGAGGCTCGCCGAGGCCGAGGCGTACCTGCGCGAGAGTCTGCGTCTGGCCGAGCGCGTCGGCAACGGCCTGCCGATGCACTGGGACGCCGCCTGCATGCTCATCGACACACTGCTCGCGCGGGGCAGGACCGACGAGGCCCAGGAGGCGGCCGACCGCCACGGGTTCGCCCCGCCGTACCCGTCGTCGATCGTCGTCCCCGACGCGCGGTGCGTACGCGGAAGGCTGCTGCTGGCCCAGGGCCGCACCAAGGAAGCCGTCGCCGAACTCGAAGCCGCCGGGGAGGCGTTGGCGGTGCGCGGCCGGCACAACGGTGTCATGGCCCCCTGGGCGAGCGACCTCGCCCGCGCGGTGGCCGCCGACGACCCCGGCCGCGCGGCCGCCCTCGCCGCCTACGTGCGCGACCGCGCGGAGCGCTTCGGCACGGACACCGCCATCGGGGAGTCACTGCGCTGCGCGGCGGCCCTGGCGGAGGGGGAGCGGGCCGTGGAACTGCTGGCCAAGGCGGTCGCGTTCCTCGAGAACTCCCCCTGCGCGTACGAGCACGCCCTGGCCCGCGTCGAGTACGGCATCGCCGCGCGCTCCGAGAACGAGCTGGTGCGGGGGCTGGCCCTCGCGGAGAAGTGCAGCGCCGACGGACTGGTGGCGCGGGCCGGGGAGGCGCTGCGTTCGCTCTGAGGCATGTCCCGGACTGCTCCGGACTGCTCCGAACTGCTCCGGACCGTTCCCGGGATCAGCGTTCCAGCTCCCTGTGCGCGCTCTCGGGAAGCCGGAAGTACACCGCGGTGGACACCAGGCAGAGCGCGGCGACGTACCACGGGAACAGCCCCGGGCGGCCCAGCTCCTTGAACAGCGTGCCCACGTACGGCGCCGTACCGCCGAAGAGCGCGACCGTGAGGGAGTACGGGAAACCGATGCCGGCGGCGCGCACCCTGGCCGGGAAGATCTCCGCGTTGACCGCCGCCGAGATCGAGGTGAAGCCGGTGAGCAGGGCCATTCCCGCGCACTGCACGAGCAGCAGCGACACGAAGGAACCGTTGACGGAGCGCAGCAGCGGCACGCTCAGCAGCGTGAAGCCGATGCCGAAGAACAGCAGCAGCGGCTTGCGGCCGTAACGGTCGGAGAGCAGTCCGCCGACCGGCTGGAGCAGCGCGAAGAAGGCCAGTGAGACGGTGCCCGCGAGCAGCGCGTCGGACTTGGCGATGCCCGCGTTCAGTTCGGCGTACGTCGGCAGGTAGGACGTCCACGTGTAGTACGCGATCGTGCCGCCCGCCGTGATGCCGCAGATCAGCAGCGACTGACGCGGGTGGTGGCGCAGGGCGTCGAGGAGCCCCGGGCGGGGCCCGCGCGCACGCTCGGCGGCGAGCGTCTCCTGGGCCCCGCGGCGGATCCAGAACCCGACCAGGCTGAGCACCGCGCCCACGACGAACGGAACGCGCCACCCCCATCCCTCCATCGCCCCCTCGTCGAGGCCGGCGACGAGCGCGGCGGCGACGCCGGACGCGGCGAGCTGGCCCGCGGTGGTCGAGACGTACTGGAAGCTGGAGAAGAGACCGCGCCTGCCGGGCCCGGCCGACTCCACCAGGAAGGTGGTCGAGGCGGCGAACTCACCGCCGACGGAGAGCCCTTGGAGCAGCCGGGCGCCGACCAGCACCACAGGAGCGAGGATCCCCGCGGACGCGTATGTCGGTGTCAGACCGACCAGCAGGCTGCTGCCGCCCATCAGGAGGATGGTGACGGTGAGCGCGGCCCGCCGCCCGTGCCGGTCCGCCACGGCGCCCATCAGCAGGCCGCCGACCGGCCGCATGAAGAAGCCGACGGCGAAGACGGCGAAGGCGGAGAGCAGGGGGACGAGGGAATTCCCGGTGCCCGGGGGGAAGATCTGACCGGCGATGTAGGTGGCGAGGAAGGTGTACGCGTACCAGTCGTACCACTCGACGGCATTGCCCACGGAGGCCGCGAGCAACTGCCGGACGGGGCGGCGCAGAGGGACGGAGGTCTGTGTCATGATCATGACCATCCCCCGGTGGAAGCGGCGCCAATCGCCCCGCGCCCCGCGTCGAGGCCCTCTTCCGGGGCACGCGTGCGGGGCAGTCCATTGATGCACGCGCGAAGGAGGCCGAAAAGGTGTTCGAAGGCTTCGAGACCGGGCGGATCCAGCTCGACGAGGCATCCGTCTTCGTCCGCCACGGCGGGGAGGGGCCGCCGGTGCTGTTGCTGCACGGCCACCCCCGGACCTCCGCTACCTGGCACCGCGTCGCCCCGCTGCTCGTCGAGCGGGGCTTCACGGTCGTCTGCCCCGACCTGCGGGGGTACGGCCGGTCCCGCGGTCCGGCGCCCACCGCGGACCACTCGGGTCATTCCAAGCGTGCCGTCGCCCACGACATGGTCGAGGTGATGCGTTCCCTCGGACACGCCCGGTTCGCGCTCGCCGGGCACGACCGAGGGGGCAGTGTCGCGTTACGCCTCGCCCTCGATCACCCCCGCGCGGTGTCACAGGTGGCGCTGATCGACTGCCTGCCCGTCACCGAGCACCTGTCCCGCATCACCGCCGAGTTCGCCACGCAGTGGTGGCACTGGTTCTTCTTCGCCCAGCCGGACATCCCCGAGCGGGTCATCACCGCGGACCCGGACAGCTGGTACCGCGGCGATCCGCGGCGCATGGGGCAGGAGAACCACGACGAGTGGCGGGAGGCCACGAGGAATCCCGACGTGGTGCGGGCGATGCTGGAGGACTACCGGGCCGGCCTCACCGTCGACAGGCGCCACGAGGAGGCCGACCGGGCCGCCGGGGTGCGGATCAGGTGTCCCGCGCTGATCCTGTGGTCGCTCCGGGACGATCTGGAAGAGCTCTACGGAGACCCGTTGGAGATCTGGCGGCACTGGGCGCCCGACGCGCGCGGCCACGGCATCGATGCCGGGCACCACGTGGCCGAGGAGGCCCCGGACGCGCTGGCCGCCTCCCTGGGGGACTTCTTCGACGGCTGACCGGGGCGGAGAACGGCCGCCCCGGCCGCCTCCCGCCCTGCCCCGCCCTGCCCCGCCCTGCCCCGCCCCGCCCGGCTCGGACCGGATCGGCCGGCCCGGGAAGGCCCGGCCGGAGCGCTAACGCCGGGAGCAGCGCAGGCTCTTCAGGTCGACGGTGTCGCTCATCGTCCGCATCCCGAGGTCGTTGGGGTGGAGGTGGTCGCCGCTGTCGTACGCCGGAAGGATGCGCGACGGTGCGGCGGGGTCCCCGACCGCCTCGTCGAAGTCGACGACCGCGTCGAACACCCCGCTGCCCCGGACGAAGGCGTTGACCTCCTGCCGTACGGCCTCTCCCGCCGGCGTCCACTCCCGCCAGCCCCCGTACGGCATGACGGTCGCCCCGACCACGCACACACCCGCGGCGTGCGCCCTGTCGACGAGCTGCCGGTAACCGGCGATCAGGTCGGCGGCCGTCGGCGCGGGCACGGCCTTGATGTCGTTGACCCCTTCGAGCAGGACCATGGTGCGCACGCCCCGCTGCGAGAGCACGTCCCGGTCGAGGCGTTCGAGCGCGCTCTCGCCGGCGCCGTCCTTGAGGACCTTGTTGCCGGAGATGCCTTCGTTGGCGACGCCCTTGACGCGCGTGCCGGGGTCGGCGTCCAGCCGGCGGGCCAGGAAGTCCGGCCAGCGGCGGTTGGTGTCCCGGGTCGAGAGGGCGCCGTCGGTGATCGAGTCGCCGAGCGTCGCCACGGCGCCGGTGCCGCGCCGGGCGTCGACCGTCACCGCGTCGAGGTAGAACCACGAGGTGGTCTTCCGGGTGTAGGGCGTGGCGGAGTCGTCCGCGGCGTGGTCGCCGGCGGGCGCGACGTACGAGGTCTGCAGGGCCATTCTGTGGCCGGTCGCGGCGCCGCCCGCCCGCCGTACGTACAGGCTGACGGCCAGGTCCGACCGCGGCCGGACCGTGCCGGGCAGCGGGTCGCTGTGGACGGACCCGCCGGGCGGGACGGTGACCGAGGGCGATCCGGCGAACGACAGCGGCCGGTTGGTGCCCGGCACCAGCGTGGCGCCGGTGGCCCGCAGTCCGGCGTGGACGCGGCCGAACGTCACCGGCTGGTCGCCGAAGGCGTTGGAGAGCCGGACCCGCAGCCCGCTGCCGCCCGCGCTCGTGTGCACGACGAGCCGGTACGTACGGTCCGGGGCCGCGCCGGCGGTGGAGAGCCTGTCCGTGCTGGCGGCCCAGGTGACGACGGGCGTGGTGCCGCGCGCTGCGGAGGGCCCGGGGGACGGGGAGGCGGCGGACGGCGGCCCGCAGACGAGGAGCGCCCCGATCGTGAGGGCGACGGCCGCCAGGAGGCGCGGGGCGGGTGGGTGCGGCGTGGGTCTGTTCATGGCGCGGAGATCCCTCCCCTGGGCACGGGCGTACCGGAAACGGCACTCGGGGAATTGACTCCCGGCGCGGCACGTGGTGTCCAGGGTGCGAAACCGGCGGCAGTGGCTCGCGCGAGGGGGTCAGGACCCCTGATGCGGGACAGTGGACCACGCCGGAACGGTGTCCGCGATCCGGCACGCCATCAGGTAGAGCGGAATCGGCGGCGTGTACGGCGAGCTGCCTTCCGGCGAGTGGATCAGGCGCGGACGCGTCGCGGGTACGTACAGCCCGGGGACGTACCGGGCCGGCTGCGGCCAGACGAGACCGTGGTCGGACTCGGCCGGCACGATCCACCACCACCAGTCGGGGTCGGCGAAGACGCAGCCGGGCCGGGACAGATGCGCCATCGTCCGGAACCCGTGCCGCGCGGGAAGGCCCACCGCGTCGCAGCCGAGCGGCGCGGAGAGGCCGGGCGGCACGGGCAGCCGGACCGGTCCGCCGCCGTGCTCGCCGCGTCCGCCGTGCTCGCCGCGTCCACCGGGCTCACTGTGTCCACCGGGTTCGCCGTGTCCGTCGTGCTCGCGGTTGGCGCGGCGGCGGGCGCGCGCGAGGCGGCCGGCCGGCAGGTTGGTCATCACGGACCTCAGCAAGGAAGCTCCGCCCAGACGATCCGTCCGGGGCCGTCCGCGGCGTCGCGCGTTCCCCAGAAGCTGCTCAGGGCGTCGACGAGCTGCAGCCCGCGCCCGTGTTCCTCGTCGCCGGCCTGGCGCAGCTGCGGCCCGGTGGGACGCAGTCCCTGGTCCTTCACGGCCACACGCAGCCGGCCGTCGCTGTCGCGCAGTTCGCACACGATGTGCTCGCTCGCGGTGTGCAGCAGGGCGTTGGTGAACAGTTCGGTGACGATCAGTGCCGCCGTGTCGCAGGCGTCCTCGTCGACGCCCCACTGCGTGAGCTGCCGCCTGGTCAGGCGCCGGGCGGCGGACACGCATTCCGCTCGCGCCGGCAATTCGAATCCGTACCGGCGTATGGCCGTCCCCCGGCAGAGGTCCATGAGCTGGGGGACGAGCGCAGTGCCTGGTGCCACGAGCGTTTCCTCACGGTGGGGGGCAGGGCCGGACCACTGCTACCCCCCTGGGACAGCGTGCGGCATCCGCGTGAACTGGTTCGCCGCTCAACTCTCCTCCTGAACACGACACTTGGCAAGAGGCACTGTGAAAATTGCAGAGTGTCGTTTCTTTGGCCGCGACCGCGTGGCACACTGCTCGCAACAGCCCATGGGGAGGTCTGAAGTGAGTGAACCGCGGTCCGCCCCGACGGTGGGTCAGGTCGTTCTCGGCAAGCGCCTGCTGGACCTGCGCGAGAGAGCCGGCCTGAGCCGCGAAGAGGCCGCCAAGGTGCTCCGCGTCACCCCGGCCACCATCCGCAGGATGGAGACGGCCGAGGTCGCGCTCAAGATCCCCTACGTACAGCTCCTGCTGCCGGCGTACGGGCTCCCCGCCGAGGAGACCGCGTCCTTCGTCGAACTGGCCGAGGAGGCGAACAGGCCCGGCTGGTGGCAGCGGTTCCACGGCATCCTGCCCGACTGGTTCAGCATGTACGTCAGCCTGGAGGGCGCCGCGTCACTCATCAGGGCGTACGAACCGCAGTTCGTGCCGGGCCTCCTGCAGACCGAGAACTACGCCCGCGCCATCATGCGCGGCGGAGCCGTCGGCCAGACCAGGCCCGACGAGATCGAGCGGCACGTGGCCCTGCGCATGGCACGCCAGAGCCTCCTCGCCCGCCCCGACGCCCCGAAGCTGTGGGTCGTCATGGACGAAACGGTCCTGCGCCGGCCCGTCGGCAGCCCGGACGTGCTGGGGGAGCAGATCGACCGCCTCCTGGAGGCCGCCGAGATGCCCAACGTCACGTTGCAGATCGCCGAGTTCGTGACGGGCCACCACCCCGGGACCTACGGCCCCTTCGTCCTCTTCCGCTTCGCCGTGCCGGAACTCCCGGACATGGTCTACAGCGAGTACCTGACCGGCGCGGTCTATCTCGACTCGCGCTCCGAGGTGGCGTCCCACCTCGAGGTCCTGGACCGCATGGCGGCCCAGGCCGCGACTGCACAACGCACAAAGGAGATCCTCAAGGATCTCCGCGAGGAGCTGTGATGGACCGGATATACAACGGCATGCCCGCGACCGACCTGCCCGCGGAGGGCTGGAACAAGCCGTGGAGCGGTGGCAACGGCGGCAACTGCGTCGAGGCCATGAAGCTGGCCGACGGCAGGGTCGCGGTCCGCCAGTCCGCCGACCCCGAGGGGCCCGCGCTGATCTACACCCCCGGTGAGATCGCCGCCTTCATCCAGGGAGCCAAGGCCGGTCAGGCGGACTTCCTGCTCACCTGAACCACCACGCCGCCCCCGCCGGTTCTCCATCGTCCACCGCTCCCCACGCAGCGCCGCATGACCGGGCAGGACCACGCCGCCGTCGGGATCGACGCCGGCAAGCCGCACCCGGCGCGCATGTACGACTGGTTCCTGGGCGGCAAGGACACCTGCGTGGCCTCGAACGCCGGCCGGGCTCGAGTCGCCGGCCGGGTTCGGTTTTCGCGGCGCGGCTGAGCTTTCCGCGCCGCGTCAGGCTTTCAGCCCGTCCGGAGGCTGAGGACCGGGGTCCGGGGCGGAGCCCCGGTTGCGGGAAGAGGCGGGCAGGGAACAGCCCCGCGAGGGAGACGGCCGGCCGCCCTGGCCGGGGGACCCGGCGCCGGTGAGGTTGTCGAGCACCGACGTGACCCGGGCCCACGTGGCGACGTCGCGCTCCAGGGGCGGGACTTCCGCGCCGCCCCCGGCCCCCCACTCCGCCGCGATCGCCACCGCGTCCCGCCCGCTCGCCGCCCCCGCGGCAAGCGCCGCCGCGCCGAGTGCGACCAGCTCGCCGGCCTCGGGGACCAGCAGCGGGCGCCCGGAGAGGCGTCGTACGGTCTCCACCCATGTACGCCCCCGCGCCCCGCCTCCGACCAGGCGCAGCGGACGCGACGCCACCGCCGGATCGGCGGGGTCGAGGCCGCAGGCGCGCAGTACCTCGTCCAGGGCCCGCAGCACGGTCACCGCCGCGCCCTCGTAGGCGGCGCCCAGGAGCTGTTGCGGGGTGGTGTGGTGGCGCAGGCCGGTCAGGAGGCCGGAGGCGGCGGGCAGGTCGGGGGTGCGCTCGCCGTCGAGGTAGGGGAGGAGCACGGCCTCGCCGCCCGGCGCGGCGTCGTCGCGGTCCAGGCCCAGGAGAGCGGCGACCCTGTCGACGGCGAGGGTGCAGTTCAGGGTGCAGGCCAGCGGCAGGTAACCGCCGTCGGCGGCGGCGAAACCGGCCAGCGCGGGCGAGTCCGGCCGGGTGCGGGTCGCCGCGAACACCGTGCCGGACGTGCCCAGGCTGAGCACCGGATGGTCCAGGAGCCCGGCGCCGCCCAGACCCAGTCCCACCGCCGCGGCCATGTTGTCGCCCGTGCCCGCCGCGACGGCGATCCCGGCGGGCAGGCCGAGCCGCTCGGCCGCCGCGCGCGTGAGGGAGCCGATGCGGGTGGCCCCGGTGGGGGCCACGGGCGGCAGCAGCTTCTCGTCCAGGCCGGCCAGGCCGAGGAGTCGCGAGTCGTACGCACCGGTGGCGGTGGAGTACCAGCAGGTGCCCGAGGCGTCGCCCGGGTCGGTCGCGGCCACCCCGGCGAGGCGCTCGGTGAGGAAGTCGTGGGGGAGGCGTACGGCGGCGGCGGCCTCGGCGGCGTACGGCTCGTTCTCGCACAGCCACCGCCACTTGGCGGCCGTCATGGAGGCGACGGGCACGGATCCGGTGCGCGCCGTCCACGCGGCCGGACCGCCGAGCGCCTCGGTGAGGGCGGCGGCCTGCGGGGCCGAACGGGTGTCGTTCCACAGCAGGGCGGGCCGCAGCGGGCGCCCGGCACCGTCGAGGACGACCAGGCCGTGCTGCTGGCCGGCGACCGCGATGCCGGTGACGGCGGAGGCGGGGACGCCGGACTCGCGGAGCCCGGCGGCGACGGCGGCGGCCAGGGCCCGCCACCACTCCTCGGGGTCGCTCTCGCGCGCGCCCCCCTCGCCCGTGACCCGGTGGGGCGCGCGCCCCACGGCCAGCAGCCGGCCCGTGACGGCGTCGGTGAACGCAGCCTTCGTGGACTGCGTGGAACTGTCCACTCCGACGACGACCCTGCTCGACGGCATGGGACCCCCTCTTCTCCTCGGCCGCGTGGTTTCCCGCAGCTTCCGCGTCTTCCGGTCTTCTGTGGAACAGGTTGGTCGTGCAGTATTAGTCATGTCAACAAACAAATGGAGGCCGGTCATATGTCGGAGCGCTTCACCCCCACCCCCGACGACAAGTTCACCTTCGGTCTGTGGACCGTCGGCTGGCAGGGCGTCGACCCCTTCGGTACGGCGACCCGCCCCGCCCTCGACCCCGTCGAGTCCGTCCGGCACCTCGCCGGACTCGGCGCCCACGGCGTCACCTTCCACGACGACGACCTCATCCCCTTCGGCTCCACGGACACCGAGCGCGAGGCGCACGTCAAGCGGTTCCGCCAGGCGCTGGACGCCACCGGCATGAAGGTGCCGATGGCCACCACCAACCTCTTCACCCACCCCGTCTTCAAGGACGGCGCGTTCACCGCCAACGACCGCGACGTACGTCGCTACGCGCTGCGCAAGACGATCCGCAACATCGACCTCGCCGTCGAACTCGGCGCCACCACCTACGTCGCCTGGGGCGGCCGCGAGGGCGCCGAGTCCGGCGCCGCCAAGGACGTGCGGGTCGCTCTCGACCGCATGAAGGAAGCCTTCGACCTCCTCGGCGCGTACGTCACCGAGCAGGGCTACGACCTGCGCTTCGCCATCGAGCCCAAGCCCAACGAGCCGCGCGGCGACATCCTGCTCCCCACCGTCGGCCACGCGCTCGCGTTCATCGAGCGCCTGGAACGCCCCGAGATGGTCGGTGTGAACCCCGAGACCGGCCACGAGCAGATGGCCGGGCTCAACTTCCCGCACGGCATCGCCCAGGCCCTGTGGGCGGGCAAGCTCTTCCACATCGACCTCAACGGCCAGACCGGCATCAAGTACGACCAGGACTTCCGCTTCGGCGCCGGCGACCTGCGCCAGGCCTTCTGGCTCGTCGACCTCCTGGAGACGGCCGGCTACGAGGGCCCCCGCCACTTCGACTTCAAGCCGGTGCGCACCGACGGCGCCGACGGCGTGTGGGCCTCCGCCGCCGGCTGCATGCGCAACTACCTCATCCTCAAGGAGCGGGCCGCCGCCTTCCGTGCCGACCCGGAGGTGCAGGACGCCCTGCGCGCCTCCCGGCTCGACGAACTCGCCCGGCCCACCGCCGAGGACGGCCTCGCGGCGCTGCTCGCGGACCGCGGCTCCTACGAGGACTTCGACGTCACGGAGGCGGCCGGGCGGAGCATGGCCTTCGAGACACTGGACCAGCTGGCGCTGGACCACCTGCTGGGCGTACGCCCGTAACCGGGGCCAGTACGCGGGGTCAGTACGCCGCCGGGTCGGCCAGTACGTCCCGCACCACCAGCGCCGCCGCGCCGCGCGCCGCGTCCCCCGTCAGGGACGCGGCGCGCAGCCGGCCGCCCGGCCCGGACCACAGGCCGGACACCACCCGGCGGCCCAGCTCCCGGTCGGCGGGGGGCGACAGCCACGGCATCAGCGTCCGGTAGATCCCGCCGAGCACCACCGCGTCCGGGTCGAAGAGGTTCACCGCGCCGGACAGGACGAGCCCCAGCATGGCCCCGGCCTGCCGGATCGCGGCCACGGCCCGCGCGTCGTCCGCGCGCGCCCGGGACGCGAGCTCCGTCACGCCCGGCAGCCCGGCGTTCTCGTCGATGCCCGCCGCCCGCAGCACCGCGCGCTGGCCGGCGTACTGCTCCAGACAGCCCCGCGATCCGCAGCGGCACCCGGGCCCCTCCGGGTCCACCACCACGTGCCCGATCTCGCCGGCGAACCCGTGCGCGCCACGCAGCAGTTCGCCGCCCAGGACGAGCGCGCCGCCGACGCCGATCTCCCCGCTGAGGTAGAGGAACGTCCGCTCGCGGCCGAGATCGCCGAACCACAGCTCGGCCAGCGCCGCCAGGTTCGCCTCGTTGTCGGAGCCGACCGGCAGGGCCCGGCGCCCGGGCAGCAGCTCCGCCAGCGCCCGCGCGAAGACGTCCTCGGCCGCGACCCCGTTCCACCCCAGATTGGGCGCCTGGCGGACCGTACCGCCGGAGACCAGTCCGGGCAGTGCCAGCTGTACGCCGACCGGCCGCAGGTCGAGCCCGGCCGCCGACTCCCACGCCCGCGAGGCGATCCGGGCGGCGCGCGCCAGGACTTCGGCGGGTTCGGCGCCGCGGTTGTCGGTGTGCTCGGTGAGCCGTACCCGGTCGCTTCCCGACAGGTCCGTCACGCACACCGACACGTAGTCGATGTTGACCTCGACGCCCAGTCCCGCCACGCCGGTGCGCGCCACCTCCAGGACGGTGCCGGGCCGCCCCGCCTGCCCGCTGAACGTCTTCCCCGACTCGGTGAGGAACCCGCCGGCCAGCAACTGCTCGACCAGCGAGGAGACGGCGGCCCGCGTCAGCCCCACCCGGGCCGCGACCGCGGCGCGCGTCGCCTCGCCCCCGTCGTGGACGGCGCGCAGCACCAGGCTCAGGTTGTGCCGGCGCACGGTGTCCTTGTCGGCCTTGGGTTCCAGTCGCGGGGGGTTGCTCCTCATGGCACCGAGAGCCTAGGCGACGCCGCGCGGCGGGCGGCGGGCCCCCGGGCATTGTCAGTGGTGGGAGGCAGGATGAGGGGCATGACGAACACATCGGCCGTTCTCGAGAACACCGCCGCGTACGCCCAGGCGGTACAGACCGCGACGCGCGCGGCCGCCGCCTATTACGGCCGGGGCGACAGCGCCCTGGACGACGACGCGTACGACCGGCTGGTGCGGGCGATCGAGGGGTACGAGCAGGCCCACCCGGACGAGGCGCTGCCGGACTCCCCGACCGGGAAGGTGGCCGGCGGCGCCGCGGCCGGGGACGTGCCGCACAGCGCGGCGATGCTGTCGCTGGACAACGTGTTCTCCGCCGAGCAGTTCGCCGGCTGGGCGGCCTCCCTGGAACGCAGACTCGGCCGGCCGGTGGAGCGGTGGAGCGTCGAGCCCAAACTCGACGGTCTGGCTGTCGCCGCCCGCTACCGCCACGGCAAGCTGGTCCAGCTCATCACGCGCGGGGACGGCACGGCGGGCGAGGACGTCTCGCACGCGAAGGGCACCATCTCCGGTCTGCCCGACGAGCTGACCGAGCCGGCCACCTTCGAGGTGCGCGGCGAAGTCCTCATGACGACCGGGCAGTTCGAAAGGGCGAACGCGGTGCGCACGGAGCACGGCGGCGCGCCGTTCGCCAACCCGCGCAACGGCGCGGCGGGCACGCTGCGCGCCAAGGACCGCCCGTACACCGTGGAGATGACGTTCTTCGCGTACGGCGCCCTGCCGCTGCCCGGTTCGGGCGAACTCGGTGAGTGGCTGGGGGAGTGGCCGCACAGCGAGATCCTGCGGCGCGTCGCCGCGCTCGGTGTGCACACCGCGGCCGGCACCGCCGTGCCGCCGCGCACGGCGGCCACCGTCGAGGAGGTGCGGGACCGGGCCGAGGAGATCGCCGCCCTGCGCCCCGAGCTGCCCTTCGGCATCGACGGGATCGTGATCAAGGCCGACTCCGCGGCCGACCAGCGGGAGGCGGGGGCCGGTTCACGCGCGCCCCGGTGGGCCATCGCGTACAAGCTGCCCGCCGTGGAGAAGGTCACCCGGCTCGTCGCCGTGGAGTGGAACGTCGGGCGGACCGGGATCATCGCGCCGCGCGCCGTCCTCGAACCGGTGGAGATCGACGGGTCCACCGTCACGTACGCCACGCTGCACAACCCGGCCGACATCACCCGCCGCGACCTGCGCCTCGGCGACCAGGTGATGGTCCACAAGGCCGGCGACATCATCCCGCGCGTCGAGGCGCCGGTCGTCCACCTGCGGACCGGTGACGAACAGCCGATCGTCTTCCCCGAGGCGTGCCCGCAGTGCGGTTCGGAGATCGACGCCGGCGAGCAGCGCTGGCGCTGCGTGCGCGGCCGCGACTGCCGGGTGGTGGCGTCCATCGCGTACGCCGTCGGGCGCGACCAGCTCGACATCGAGGGCCTCGGTGCGGCGCGCGTCGTCCAGCTCGTCGACGCGGGCCTGGTCGCCGACTTCGCCGACCTGTTCGTCCTCACGCGCGAGCAGCTCCTGACGCTGGACCGGATGGGGGAGACCAGCGCCGACAACCTGCTGGCCGGTATCGAGCGGGCCAGGACCCGGCCGCTGTCCCGGGTCCTGGCGGCGCTCGGCGTGCGGGGCACGGGCCGCTCCATGTCCCGCCGCATCGCACGGCACTTCGCGACGATGGACCATCTGCGGGCCGCCGACGCGGAGGCGGTGCAGCGGGTGGAGGGCATCGGGGCGGAGAAGGCGCCGGTGATCGTCACCGAGCTCGCCGAACTGGGGCCGCTGATCGGCAAGCTCGTCGCCGCGGGCGTGAACATGACGGAGCCCGGGGCGACGCCGCCGGCGGAGGGCGCGGACGCGCAGGCACAGGCGGAACGGGACGTGCCCGCGGGGCCGCTCGGCGGCATGACCGTCGTCGTCACCGGTGCGATGACCGGGCCGCTGGAGAAGCTCAGCCGCAACCAGATGAACGAGGTCATCGAACGCGCCGGAGGCAAGGCGTCGTCCAGCGTCTCGAAGCGCACGGCGTTGGTGGTGGCGGGCGAGAACGCCGGGTCCAAGCGCGCGAAGGCCGAGGGCCTCGGCGTACGCATCGCCACCCCGGACGAGTTCGCGGCGATGGTCGCGGACCTGCTGCCGGGGGTCTAGGGGTTCCCCCCCCCGGGGGGGGGGATCTCGCGGGCGCCCACGCCGTTCGAGGAGTGGGCCACGCCGGCCACGGAGGTGGACCCGCCCTCCAAGGAGGTGGCGCCGCACCGGGCGGCGGTCGCCCAGCAGCTCCGGGAGGCCACCTTCCAGGGCGCGACCGGGAAGATCGACTTCCGGACCTCGCGCATCGGCAACGAGCGCAACCTCGCGGTCCTGCGGGTCTCCGACATCCACGACCTGGACGCCGCGCCCACGTGCGCGTACATGAAGGGCGGCCTCTTCGACCCCCGGCAGTCGCGCGACCCGGACACCGGCTGCCCCGAGTAGGCGCGGTCCGGCGCCCGCCGCTCAGTGCCCGCCCCGGTGAAGCCCGCCCCCCGGTCCCGGCGGCACCAGCGTCACGCGGAACGCCTTCGCCGCGCCGGTGTTGCCCGCCGCGTCGATCGTCCGGTACTCGACCGTGTGCGAGCCGTACTCCGGTGTCGCGTCGTCCCACGGCACGGTACGCGGCGTGCCGAGCCTGCCGTAGACCAGGCCGTCGACGACCGTGCCGCCGGGGGTGAACCGGAACGGCGCGTCCGCGTCGGTCGGCCAGCCGAAGTACGTGTACCAGCCGTCGCCGTCGACCCGGAACTGCGTGACCACGTAGCCGCCCTGGTCGTCGCGGGCGGTCAGCTTCATCGTGAACGGACCGTCGTGGACGTACTCCACGGGCTTTCCGGCCCGCCGCACCGTGCGCAGCGGCTCGGACAGCTCGTACGCCGCCTTCGCGGGCGTCGCGTCGACCGTCCAGGCCAGCGTCCGGTCCGTACCGGCGATGCGGGCCTCCAGGGTGTGGCTGCCGCGCAGCGCCAGCGCGCCCAGGTCGAGGTCGCGGTCGTTGCCGGGGTTGGGGACCGGCCGCCCGTCCAGCTCCCACCGCACCCGCGGGGCATGGCCCGTGGGGTGCGTGGTGTCGGCGTACACGACCGACCCGGCGCCCACCGGGGCAGCGGTGGCGGTGTGCCCGGTGAACTCCGGCGCGGCGGAGGACGGCCGCGTGGTGACGGACGGGTCCACCGTCCAGGTGACGGTGCGCGTCAGCGCCGCCGAGGCGCGGATCTCCGGGTCCCGTACGAAGGGGGTCGGGTCGGAGACGGTCGCCGTGAGGGTGTGGCCGCGGCCCCCGGAAAGGCCGAGGCGCCGCAGATCGAGGCTGCGCGCCCCCGCCGTACCCGTGCCCGTGTGCGTACCCGAGCCTCCCACCTCCCGGCCGTCCAGCCGCCACACCGTCTCCAGTTCCCCGCCGACCGGGTGCAGCGTGTCGACCCACACCGTCCGGTCGTCGCCGATCGCCGCGTCGTTCGGGGTGTGGCCCTGCACGAGGTTCACCTTGGCGGAGATCGCCTGCGTCATCACCTCGCGCTGCACCTGGTCGAAGGCGTAGCCGAGGGTCTTCATCATCGAGTGCCTGCTCGGCCGCCAGATCCCCTCCGTCCGGTACACACCGCCCTCGTGGCGCCCGATGACCCCGCCCGAGTCGCTGCGCTCACCGAGCCAGCGCCACCACTTCCGCCGTTCGGCGCGCATCTCCTCCTCGGTGAGGAGCGTGTGGTGGGCGGAGTCCGGCTCGCCGCCCTCGTGCGTGCCGCCGGGGACGCCGCGCGCGTAGTAGTCGTACTCGTCCTGGAGCTTGCCCAGCGAGTGGCCGATCTCGTGCGGGGTGATCAGCGAGGACAGCGCGTTGCCGCCGGACGCGGTGGCGAAGGCGCCGCCCGCGCCGCCGTACGTGGCGCTGTTGGCGAGCCCGACGATCTGCCGGTTGGAGCTCTTCGTACCGGGGACCAGATCGGCCAGGGCCGTCGCCGCCGCCGTGTCCATGGACACCAGCCGCTGCACGCCGGCCGGGTCGCAACCGCCCCAGAAGCCCATGTTCAGCGGGGTGTCACGGCGTGGCGCGTCCAGGCCGGGATCGCAGTCGACGCCCGACTCGGGGGACGGGACCTCCACCGCCCAGACGTTGACGTACGAACGGTAGGAGGCGAACGGTTCCATGCTCCACAGCACATTGAGGTGCTTGTCGACGTCGGCCCGGAAGCCGGGCATGTCGCCGGCGGTGTAACCGTCGCCGAGGATCACGAGATTGAAGCGCCGGTCGGCCGGGCCGGTCTGCTGGACGGGCACCACCTCGGCGTCCGCCGTCGCCGGATGCGGCGCCGCTCCCCGGGCGGCCGTCGTCGCCGAGGCGGACGGTGTGGTCCCCACGGCGCAGGCGGCGAGCAGGGCCCCCGCCGCCGCGAGGAGCACGGGTCTGTTCAGGAGTCTCATGCTGGTGCACCCTCCGTCTGCCGTACGACTGGTGATCACGCGGTGGCGGGAGCGTACGGGCGCGGTCAACACGGCCTAAAGGACGCAGAGTTGCCCCTGGGGGAGACGGCGAGCCGCACGGGCGCCGCCGTCACAGGCTCCGGCAGGCGCAGGCCGGGCCCGCCGGGCGTGAGGGAGCCGAGGACGCTCGGGCGGCGGGCGCCGGTGCAGGAAGGGACCGTGCCGGGCAGGCCGTGCGCGGTCAGCCAGCCCAGGACGGTGAAGGCGTACGCCTCCTTGGCGGCCGACACCAGCCCGAGCTCGTCCGACGTCCGCAGTACCGCGCCGGCCCCGTCGCCACCGCCGAGCTCCTCGCGCAGCCACGCCATCAGCACCGGGTTGCGGGTGCCGCCGCCCGACGCGATCACCTCGGTCGCCCCGAAGGGCCGGACGGCGTCGGCGACGGTCCGTGCCGTGAGCCGGGTCAGGGTCGCGACGACGTCCTCGGCGGGCAGCGAACCGAAACCGGCCAGCGCGGCGCGCAGATAGGGCAGATGGAACAGCTCCTTGCCCGTCGTCTTCGGCGCCGGCCCGGCGTAGTACGGCTCCTCCAGCAGCCGTCGCAGCAGCGGCGGGCAGACGCTGCCCCGGGCGGCGAGGACCCCGTCCCGGTCGAAGGGGTACGCCCCGCCGCCCGCCAGGTCCCGCACCGCCGCGTCGATCAGCGCGTTGGCCGGCCCGGTGTCGAAGGCCAGCGGTTCGCCCGAACCGCCGTCGGCGACAGTGATGTTGGCGATGCCGCCGAGGTTCAGCGCCACCGGGGCCCCCGGCCGCCCGCGCAGCCACATGACGTCGACGACGCTCACCAGCGGCGCGCCCTGCCCTCCGGCGGCGACGTCGCGCGGACGGAAGCCGGAGACGACGGGGCGGGCCGTGGCCTCGGCGATCCAGGCGGGCTCACCGATCTGGAGCGTGCCGTGCACCCGGCCGCCCTCGGCCCAGTGGTAGACGGTCTGCCCGTGCGAGGCGATCAGGTCGGCCCGCCCGTCGCACAGTTCACGGTCGGCCCGGACCGCCGCACCGGCGAAGGCCCGCCCGATGCGCGTGTCGAGCCGGCACACGGCGGCCAGGGTGGTCCCGGCGGGCGGCAGCGCCCCGGCCAGCTCCGCCCGCAGATCGTCGTCGTACACCTCACTGATCATGCCCAGCGGGGT
This sequence comes from Streptomyces enissocaesilis, assembly GCF_039533765.1. Classification (NCBI taxonomy): domain Bacteria; kingdom Bacillati; phylum Actinomycetota; class Actinomycetes; order Kitasatosporales; family Streptomycetaceae; genus Streptomyces; species Streptomyces enissocaesilis. Next base: position 176,061 of record NZ_BAAAUD010000053.1, read on the forward strand.
GAGCACCAGGGTGTCCCCGTCGAGGGTGAGGTCGGCGGCGGCGGCGTCGATGGCGTCGTACGACGTGCCGGACATCAGGCCGACGACCCGCATGCGGCCGCTCACCGCAGCGCCCGCCTGTGGTCGTCGCCGCGCAGCGTCAGCAGGGCCAGTACGCTGACCGCGCAGGTCGCCGCCGCGTAGTAGGCGGGGATGTCGACGTCACCGGTCCGCTTCACGGCCTCGGTGATGATGAGCCCCGCGCAGCCCGAGAACACGGCATTGGACAGCGAGTACGCCAGGCCGAGCCCCGTACAGCGCACCGTGGTCGGAAACATCTCGGCCAGCATCGCCGGCCCCGGCCCCGCCATCAGCCCGACGGCGGCCCCCGCGCCGAACAGCGCCGCCCCCTTCGCGTACGTCGACGCGCCCGGGTCCTGCACCAGGTTCAGCAGCGGCAGCGCGAGCACGGCGACCAGCAGCGCCCCGGCCAGCATCACCGTCCGCCGCCCCACCCGGTCGCTGACCAGGCCGGCCGGCAGGATCGACGCCGCGAACCCGAGGTTGGCCAGGACGGTCGCGATCAGCGCCTGCTGGAACGTCGCGTCCAGCGTGCTCTGGAGGTACGACGGCAGGACGACCAGGAAGGTGTAACCGGCCGCGGACCAGCCCATCACCCGCCCGGCGCCCAGCGCGATCGCCCTGGCCGTCTCGCCGGCGGGCGGCGGCCGCACGGGCACGCTCCTCTCGGCGACCGCCGACGCGAAGGCGGGCGTCTCGTCCAGGCGCAGCCGCAGCCACAGCGCGACGAGCCCGAGCGGCAGCGTCAGCAGGAAGGGCACCCGCCACCCCCACCCGGTCAGCTGCGACTCGCTCAGGACGGTCGCCAGGAGCGCGGCCGCCCCGGCGCCCCCGAGGAGGCCGAGCGCCACGGTGAACGACTGCCACGCCCCGTACCGGCCCCGCCGCCCGGGTGGCGCGAACTCCGTCATGACCGACACCGCGCCGCCGAACTCCCCGCCCGCCGAGAGCCCTTGCAGGATCCGCAGCAGGGTCAGCAGCCACGGCGCGGCCGCGCCGACGGTGGCGTACGTCGGCAGCACGCCGATCAGCGCCGTCGCCCCGGTCATCAGGCAGATCACCAGGATCAGCGTGGGCCGCCGGCCGATCCGGTCCCCGACCCGCCCGAAGACCGCGGCGCCGACCGGGCGGAAGAAGAAGGCCAGGGCGAAGGACGCGTACGTCTTGACGAGTCCCTCGGCGTCGCTGCCGCCCTCGGGGGTGAAGAAGTGCGCGGCGATGATGGTGGCGAAGTAGCCGTAGACGCCGAACTCGTACCACTCGACGAAGTTGCCGACGGACCCCGCCACCAGCGCCCGGCGCGAGCGGGCCGGCCGGGCGGCTGCCACGGGGACGGGAGCTGGACCATGGACGGGGGTGGTCATGGGGAAAGGGTGCTGACCGGGCAGCCGCACCACAAGTACCGTGCGCCCCCTGTCACCTGAGTGACCTGCCCGTGTACGGCAGCCGGCCCCGTCCCGCGGAGGAGCGGCGCGAAGGGCCCCGCCGGGCCCGGGCACAATGGGGACATGTCCCGACGCAGTGCACGTGCCACGAGCCGCCACCCCCGGAGCCGGTCCCCCCCCGCCCCCGTCCCCGCCGCATCCGCGAGACCCTGCGGCCTCCCCGCCGCCTACGGGGCGTGCTGCGGACGCCTCCACTCCGCCGCGGCCGCCGCGCCCATCGCCGAGCTCCTCATGCGCTCCCGCTACAGCGCCTTCGCCGTCCAGGACGCGGCGTACCTGCTGCGCTCGTGGCACCCCGACACCAGGCCGCGGACCCTCGACCTCGACGCGGACATGCGCTGGCAGGGCCTGGACATCCTGGCCACCACGGAGGGCAGCGCCTTCCACACCACGGGGACGGTCACCTTCCGCGCCCACTACACCCACGAGGGCGAGCCCGGCGAACTCCACGAGCAGAGCCGCTTCGCCCGCCACGAGGGCGCGTGGGTCTACCTGGACGCGGTCTTCACGCGCTGAGACCGCGCCGGGACGGCGGGTCCCTCCCCTCACGGGCTGTTTCGGGATGCGGTGGACGGGGTACTGCGGACGGGATCGCGGCGGCCCGGACCATGCCGCCCGACGTCGTCCGACGTACGCCCGACCTACGCAGCGACCACCCCCGAACCGCCCGGGAGGCACCCCATGGACGACCTCACCACCCCGGAACTCGAAGGGCTCTGGGACGAATTCCACCGCGTGGTGAACATGACGTCGCAGGAACTGGCCTCCTGGCTCCGGACCAGCGACGCGGGCGAGAACGCCGAGCCGCTGCCCGACCGCGCCGGGGCCGGGACGGGACGGCACGTCCTCTCGATCCTGAGCAAGCGGCGCACGGATCTGACCGACGACGACATCGCGGTCATGCGGCAGGTCGTGGAGGCCGTCACCGCGCAGCGGCGCGACGACCTGGAGCCGACGGCCGGTGACCAGACCTGGCGGTACCGGCTGATGCTGCTGGGGCACGACCCGCTCAAGCCGGCGTGACCCCCGGGACCCGGCCCCGCGCCCGTTCCCAGGACGAGCGCACGGCGCGGACACTCCTCGACGCGTACGGACGGACGTACGCCGCCGAGGCGGGCATCCGGCTGCGTGACACCCCGCAGCCGCTCTACCGCCTCCTCGTCCTGTCCTGCCTGCTGAGCGCCCGGATCCGGGCCTCCACCGCCGTGGCGGCCGCCCGCGCGCTCCACGACGCGGGGCTGCGCGACGCGCGCCGCATGGAAACCGCCACCTGGCAGCAGCGCGTCGACGCCCTCGGCGCGGGCGGCTACCGCCGCTACGACGAACGGACCGCCACCCAGCTCGGTGAAGGGGCGCGGCTGGTGCTCGACAGGTACGGCGGCGACCTGCGCCGCATGCGCGAGGCCGCCGGCGGCGACACGGAGGCGCTGCGGAGCCTGCTGCGGGAGGTGCCGGGGATCGGGCCCGCCGGTGCGGACATCTTCCTGCGCGAGGCGCAGGCGGTGTGGCCCCAGGTCGCGCCGTACCTGGACGGGAAGGCCCTCCAGGGCGCGGAACGCCTCGGCCTCCCGGCCGACCCGGACCAGCTGTCCCGACTCGTCGGCGAGAAGGAGCTCGCCCCGCTGGCGGCGGCGCTGGTACGGGTCGCACTCGACCGGCGCGGCGCGGACGCGCTGCGGGGCGGCCCGGGGGACGGGCGCACCGGCTGACTCCGCCGCGGGCGGGCTGTTACGGCCGGGGCGCATCGGATACGCCCGGAATCCGGGGGCCGACGAGAGAGGTGGGTACGGTGCCCGAGCCAGGCAGCAAGAAGTACGACACCGAGCGGGCCCGGCTGCGGAAGGAGGCCGAGAACAGAGGCGGGGGCCGGAGCCGGCAAGGCACTCTAGGGGCGTGACCTCACTTCCCCACCAGGGTCGGCACGGCCCCCGCGAGCACCACATGATCGTCAGTGGCGACGACGCACTCGCCCACCGGCTGGCCGCCGAACTGCGCGAGGTGTACGGGGAGGAGGTGACCCTCGTCGTGCCGGCCCCCCGCGAATCGCCCCGCCCGTCCGAGCCCCTCGCGGGCCGCGGCCCCGGCCGGGCGTCCGCGCTGTTCGGGCGGGTGTCCGCCGTCATGAACCGCACCGCCTTCCCGGCTCCGGGCGCTACCGCCCCGGGCGCCGACGGCCGGCCCGCCGACGCCGTACGCGTCGTGGAGGCATGGGAACTCGACGACCTCGTGCTGGCCGAGGCGGGCGTGGAGCGGGCCGCCGCGCTCGCGCTCGTCCACGACGACGACGAGACCAACATCCGTGCCGCGCTGACCGCCCGCCGTCTCAACCCCCGTCTGCGGCTGGTCATCCGCCTCTACAACCGCAAGCTCGGCCTCCACCTCGAAGAACTCCTCGACCAGGCCGCCGCCCTCGCCTCACCCGGGCTCGACCCCGCCGCCCTGGACGCGGCGACCACCGTGCTCTCGGACGCCGACACCGCCGCTCCCGCCCTGGCCGCCACCGCCGTCGCGGGCACCAGCAAGGTCGTCCAGGCCGACGGGCTGCTGCTGCGTGCCGTCGAACGCACCCCGCCCGCCGACGGGGAGGTCGCCGGCCCCGGACTGTGCACACTCGCGCTGCTCTCCTCCACCACCAACAACCCGGCCGGCGCCGAGGGTTCGGACCGCAGCGGCGCGGAAGCGCCGCGCCTGCTGCCCGACGATCGCAGTGTCGCCGAAGCCACCGGCCGGGGCACCGTCGTACTCGAAGCGATCTCCCACACGGGTACGGTCCCGCCGCCCGGCCGGCTCGCGGGCCGCGGCCTGCCGCTCGCCGAACTCTTCTCCCGCCGCCTGCGGTGGGCGATCGCCGGCATCGCGGCCGCCGTACTCGGCCTCGCGGTCGCGACCTGGGTCACCACCGACGAACCCCCGCTGCGCGCCGCCTACGTCACCCTGCTCGACCTCTTCTCGATCAACGACCCCGCGGTCGGCGCGCCGATCGGGCGTCAGATCCTGCAACTCCTGGCAGGACTCGCCGGGATGCTGCTGCTCCCCGTGCTCGTCGCCGCCGTGCTCCAGGCCCTCGGCGCCCTGCGCAGTGTCTCCGGACTGCGCCGCCCGCCGCGCGGTCTCTCCGGCCATGTCGTACTGCTCGGTCTCGGCAAGGTCGGCACACGCGTGCTGGCCCGGCTGCGCGAACTCGACATCCCCGTGGTGTGCGTGGAGGAGGACCCGGAGGCGCGCGGCATCCCGCTCGCCCGCCGCCTGCGCGTACCGACCGTGATCGGCGACGTGACGCAGGAAGGCGTACTCGAAGCCGCCAAGATCCACCGCGCGCACGCCATGCTCGCGCTCACCAGCTCCGACACCACCAATCTCGAAGCCGCCCTGTACGGCCGCTCGATCAAGTCCGACCTGCGCGTGGCCCTGCGCCTGTACGACGACGACTTCGCCACCGCCGTCTACCGCACCCTGCGCGCCGCCCACCCCCGCGCCCTGACCCGCAGCCGCAGCGTCTCCCACCTCGCCGCGCCCGCCTTCGCCGGAGCGATGATGGGCCGTCAGATCCTGGGCGCCATACCGGTCGAGCGCACGGTGCTGCTCTTCGCCGCCGTCCAGGTGGCGGGCCTGCCGCAGCTCGAAGGGCGTACCGTCGCCGAGGCCTTCAGATCCGGGGCGTGGCGCCTCCTCGCCCTGGACACCGCCACCGAGGACCGCCGCAGCGACCTGAGCGCGAACCGTGCCGACGACGACGGTGACGGCGCGGGCCGGGGCAGGGGCGCGGGGCGCCCGCCCCGCCTGGTCTGGGACCTGCACCCCGGCTACGTGCTGCGCCCCGACGACCGCGTGGTCCTCGCGGCCACCCGCCGCGGACTGGCCGAACTCCTCGGCCGTACGCCCGCGTCACGCGCCGACGCGTCGACGGGCTGACGGCGTCAGCGCGGCCCCAGGACGAACAGCGAGACGAGCAGGACCGGCAGGGCCCAGCCGGGCACCCCGGTCCTCCGTCGCCGCGGGTCGCGTCCCCGGTGCCATGCGCCGGCCCGGTGCGGAGCCTCGTCTCCCATGACCGACCAGCATACGACCCGGCGTCCGGGGACTGCCGTGCCGGACTTGCCGGCCCGGAGCTGCCGACCCCTGTGCGGCAGCTCCGGGCCCGCCCATCGTGTCAGGCGGGCAACTCCCGGTGTATTGCCGTATTCCGGCAATCTTTATGCTCTGTCCATGCCGAAGGGCCACCTCGAGGAGTGGTCAACGGCGCGTCAGGAAGCCGGGGAAGTGCGTGACGGAGCACGAGATGTCCGAGGATTATCTGGACGGCTATGCCCGGATCCTGGCGGAAGTCTCCGCCACCGGACGCCGTCTCACGCGGGACGAACTGGACTCGCGTCGCACGCTCGGAGAGCAGGCGGCCGAAGCGGGACACGGCCTGCGCGCCCTCGTCGGCCTCCACCTGGCGGCCACCCGCGCCGACTGGCCCGGCGCGTCCGCGGAGCCGGACCGGGTCCTGGCCGCCGTGGAACAGGCCGTCGACGCCTTCGCCGAGGGGTACGAGCGGGCCCAGCGGCTGGCCGTACGCCAGGAAGAGGCGGCCCGGCGCGAGTTCATCGACGACCTCCTCCACGGGCGCAGCGACCTGGGCCGGCTCGCCGCCCGCGCCGAGCGCTTCGGCCTGCGGCTCTCCCAGGCCCACGCCGTCGCGGTGGCCGAGGGTGCCGAGGCGTACGAGGACACCGACCACGTCACCCGCCGGGTGGACCACGAGCTCATCGGCCGCTTCGGCGACCGCCGCATCCTGCTCGCCACCAAGGACGGCCGGCTGATCTGCATCGTGCCCGGGGACCAGACCGATGTGCTCACCCACTTCGCCAAGCAGGCGCACGCCGCCACGGACGGCGGCCGCGTGGCGATCGGCCGCGCGCACCCGGGCGCGGGCGGCGTGGTCCACTCGTACGAAGAAGCCCTCAGCGCCCTCGAACTGGCCGACCGCATGGCCCTCGACAGCCCCGTGCTGCACGCCGCCGAGCTGCTGGTCTTCCCCGTCCTCACCCGCGACCGCCAGGCGATGGCCGATCTGGTGCTCAGCGCGCTGGGCCCGCTCCGGCAGGCCCGCGGCGGCGCCGAGCCGCTGCTGGAGACGCTGAGCGTGTACTTCGACGCCGGCTGCGTGTCGGCGGAGGCCGCCCGGCGGCTCAGCCTGAGCGTACGGGCGCTGACCTACCGGCTGCACCGCATCCACCAGCTCACCGGGTCCGACCCGGCCGACCCCATGCACCGCTACACGCTCCAGACCGCGGTGATCGGCGCGCGGCTGCTGGAATGGCCCGCCAAAGAGATCTGACGCGGCAGGTGGATACCCTGGGCGCCGTCGCGACGCAGGAGCACCATGAGGAGAACAAGCGTGGCCGAGTCCGTCATACCGCCGCCCGACCCACTCGCTCCCGGCGGCACGCCCCTGGGGGCGTCACGGCGCGCGATCGTCCGGTGGTTCGCGGTCTTCGTCGCGTTCGTGGCCCTGGTCCACTCCAGCATGCTGCTGCTCCACGTCGCCACGGACTTCCCGCTCTCCAGGAGCTACCGGGAACGGGTCGACGGGTGGATGCGGCCGCTCTTCCCGCAGGACTGGAGCATCTTCGCGCCGGAACCCTCCAAGTTCAACCAGCACCTCGAGGTGCGCGCGAACGTGGACGGGGAGTTCGGCCGGTGGATCGACCTCACCGCGCACGACAACGCGGCGTACCGGGGTGAACTGCTCCCCAGCATCGAGGACCAGCTCGTACTGCGCCGGGCCGTGTCCCACTACCGGACGAACGCGGCGCGCCAGAAGGCCGCCCCGGCCACCGGCCGCTCGGCACGCTATCTGCTCAACGTGGTTCTGGTCAGGCTCGACGCCATGGGGGAGGAGCCGGGACAGGCCGTCCAGCTCCGGCTGAAGAGCACCCGCATACCGGCGCCCGGCTCCCGGACCGGCGCCGTCGTGACGCGGCCGCAGTATCAGACCCTCGGATACTGGAAGGTCCGCTCATGACCGTACGCGCGGCCCTCGCCCTGGGCCTCGACTCCGCGGGCGGCCTCGGCCGCCATGTCGCGGACACGGCCCGGAAGCTGACCCTCCAGCCGCTCGCCCCCTACAGCGCGGCCGCGATCCGCATCGGCCTCGGCGGCCTGTACCTGATCCACCTGCTCCGCGAATCGGTACGCGCCGACCGCCTGTGGGGGCCGGGCTCACCGTTCACCCCCGACCTCTTCGAGCAGACCCTGAAGGCGCGCGGTCTGGACGGTGCCTTCTCCTGGTGGTACTCGCTCCTCGCCACCGACAGCGCGCTCGTCTTCTGGGCCTGGTACGGGCTCGCGATCGCGGCCAGCGCGCTGCTGATGCTCGGCTGGCGCACCCGCGCCACGGCCGTGGTCTTCTGGTTCCTCGTAGTGGCCTTCCACCTGCGCGGGTCCATGGCCAACAGCGGCTGGGCGCTGCTGAGTCTGCTGTTCGCCAACTACCTGCTCCTCGTCGCGTCGGGCCGGTACTGGTCGCTCGACGCGCGCCGCCGCGCCCGCCGGGCGGAGGCGGCAGGCGCGGCCTCACCGAAGCCGCAGCCGGTCTTCTGGGGCGCGGAGACCGAAGAGCTCCGCCGGCGCCTGGTCACCGTCCTGCACAACGGCGGCATGGCGATGATCGCGCTCCAGGTCATGGTCATCTACGGTTCCGCGGCCATGTACAAGATCCAGGGCGAGTCGTGGCGCAACGGCACGGCCCTCTACTACTCGATGATGTACGACGACTTCTCGACCTGGCCCGAACTCTCGGCCTGGGTCGCGGGCCACGGCGCCTTCGCGGCCCTCATGGCGTACGTCACCGTGTTCTCGCAGATGCTGTTCCCCGCGCTGGTGTTCAACCGGCGGCTCAAGTACTGCATCCTCGTCCTCATGCTCGGCACGCACATCGGCATCGGCGTCCTGATGGCCCTGCCGATGTTCTCGGCCATCACGATCGTCGGCGACCTGGTGTTCCTGCCGACCACCTTCTGGCTCGCCGCGGCCCGGCTGGTGCGGACGGCGCGGGCGGCTCCGGAGGAGACGCCGGACGCACCGGTTCCGCTCCCCCGGGAAGCGGCGGGCGCCGAGGCCGGTTCATCGGTGTGACCCGGTGGCGGGCCGGCCTCACGGCACTCGGCGGCCGGCCGGCAGGAGTCCGTCCTGCGCCAGGTCCTCGGCGAGCAGCCGCTTGGCGATCGCGTCGACGGCGGCCCGCAGTTCCCCGCCGTCCGGCCGTCCGCCGTCCATCTCCAGCTGGTCGCCGAGCCACCGCGCCCACGCCCCGGTGACGACTTCGGCCTCGCGCGCGCCCGCCGGGGTGTGGGAGAGCAGACTGCCGTCACGGGTGAGGTAGCCCTCGTCCACCATCCGGTCGAAGACCGGCAGCAGGACCTCCGGCGGGACGTTGCGGCGGGCGGCGATCAGTCCGAGGCTGGCATGTCCGACGAGGCGGGTGAGCAGCGTCACCTGCATGACCGCCCAGGCACCCGCGATGTCGAGACGGGTGTCGGAGCCGCTGACGATCCACCGCGCCGTGTCGGGGCCCCTGGCCCGGAGGATCTGCCCGACGGACAGTTCGAGCAGCTTGGCCGAATCACCCGTACCGGGGGACGCGAACCCCTCGCCCATGTCGGTCGAGCCCGCGCGGGCGGAGTCGCGCAGCGTGACCTGCTTGAGGAACAGCGACACCAGGAACCCCACGACCGCGACCGGGACCGTCCACAGGAACACCGTGTGCAGCGAGTCCGCGTACGCCTGGACGATCGGCTCCGCCTGCGCGGGCGGCAGCGCGTGCAGGCCCTCCGGGCTCTGCGCCGCCCGCGTCAGGGCCGTGGGATCCGCCCCGCCGTCGCGGGCGGCCTCGGTGATGCCGGCGGCGAGGTGGGGGCGCAGCGAGTTGGCGTAGAGGGTGCCGAAGACCGCCGTGCCGAACGACATGCCGAGCGTACGGAAGAAGGTGACACCGGAGGTGGCCGTGCCGAGGTCGGTGTACTCCACGGTGTTCTGCACGGCGATCGTCAGGACCTGCATGGACAGGCCGATGCCGACGCCGAGCACGAACATGTAGAGCGACTCCGGCCAGACACCGGTCCCCGTCCCCATCAGGGACAGCAGGAACAGGCCGACGCCCATCACCAGTGAGCCGACGATCGGGAAGATCCGGTACCTGCCCGTCCTGCTGACGACGTTGCCGCTGAAGACGGACGCGATGAGCAGGCCGACGATCATCGGGAGCGTCCGCACGCCCGAGACCGTCGCGGAGTCCCCGTCGACGTACTGGAGGTACGTCGGCAGGAAGACCATCGCGCCGAGCATCGCGAAACCGACGACGAAGCTGAGGATGGAGCAGACGGTGAAGACGGGGTCGGAGAACAGCCGCATCGGGAGCATCGGCTCGGCGGCGCGCGTCTCGGCGTAGCAGAACAGCGCGAACGCGGTCAGCCCGCCCGCGAAGAGCCCGATGATGACGACCGAGCCCCAGGCGTACTCGTTGCCGCCCCAGCTCGTCCCCAGGATCAGCGCGCTCGCGCCGACCGTGACGAGCGCGATGCCGAGGTAGTCGATGACGGGGCGGCCGGCGGAGCGTACGGAGGGGATGGTGCGGGCGGCGGCGACGACCACGGCGATCGCGATCGGGACGTTGACGTAGAACGCCCAGCGCCAGGTCAGATGGTCGGTGAACAGGCCGCCGAGGAGCGGGCCGATGACGGTGGCGAGGCCGAAGACCGCTCCGACGGCACCCTGGTACTTGCCGCGCTCGCGCAGCGGGATGACGTCGGCGATCAGCGCCATCGAGGTGACCATCAGGCCGCCCGCGCCGATGCCCTGGAGCGCGCGCCAGGCGATCAGCAGCGTCATGTCGGCCGACAGGCCGCACAGGAACGAACCGGTGATGAAGACGATCGCCGAGACCTGGAAGACCAGCTTGCGGCCGAAGAGGTCGCCGAACTTGCCGACGAGGACGGTGGCGACGGTCTCGGCCAGGAGGTAGGCCGTGACCACCCACGACATGTGCTCGGCGCCGCCGAGTTCCGAGACGATCGTCGGCAGGGCGGTGCCGACGATCGTCTGGTCCAGAGCGGCCAGCAGCATGCCGAGCACGATCGTCCCGAAGACGATGTTCCGCTGCCGTCCGTCGAGCACGGGCGGCGCGGAGGACGTCTGCCCGGGGGTCGGGGCCGTGGCCGGGCTGGTCTCGCGGGTGGTGGTCACCCCTGCACCCTCACACCGGGGCGGGCGCCGCGCATGCGGTGACGTCCGTACGCCGTAGCGGCTGTGCCCCGCGGGGTTCGCCGCCCGGGTCGGGCCGCCCCGCACTGGGCAGACTCCAGCGACGGGCACTTTGGGCTGAGGGGGACGGCATGGCGGACTTCGCGGTGATCGGCGGCGGGATAGGCGGACTGGCAACGGCGCTCTTCGCCACCCGACGCGGCCACCGGGTAACGGTCTTCGAGCGCGACCCCCGCGCCCCGGGCGGCTCCGCCTCCGGCCTCGACGAGGACTTCTTCGGCCGGCGGCGGCCCGGCGTACCGCAGGCCGCCCAGCCCCACCTCGTGCTCGGTGCCGCCCGCGCAGTGCTCCGCGCCGAAGCGCCCGACGTCCACGACACGGTCATGCGGCTCGGCGCCCGCGAACGGCACGAGCTGGACTGGTTCGGGGAACGGCCCCCGGCCCGGCCCGGCGACGAGGACCTGGTGACGGTCCAGGCCCGGCGCATCGTCGTCGAAACGGCGCTCACCGAGGCGCTGCGGGCCGAACCGCGGGCCGCCCTGCGCTACGGCGAGCCCGTCACCGGACTCCTCGTCGACCCGTCGGCGGCCCCGCCCCGCGTCCGCGGCGTACGGACGGAACGGGGAGCGTACGAAGCCGAACTGGTGATCGACGCGGGCGGCCGCCGGTGCGCGTCGGGGGAGTGGCTGACCGGGGCGGGCTGCCGCCCCCCGGTGGTGGAGCGGCACCGTACCGGCATCGCGTACTTCAGCCGCTGGTACCGGTTGCCGGGCGGGCGTCCCGACGGCCCCGCCCGGCCCTGGACCGTGTCCGGCGGAACCTTCGCCGGCTGCGCCGTCTTCCCCGCCGACAACGGGCTGTTCGCGGTCACGCTCTTCGTCCACACCAAGGACCCGACGCGCGGCGCGCTGCGCGACCCGGCCGTCTTCGAGGCGGCCGCCCGCGCGTTCCCGCCGGGGGAGGCGTGGCTGGAGCTGGGAGCGCGGCCGCTCTCCCCGGTCCTCGCGACCGCCGGGTTGGACAACCGCTGGAGCACGCTCGTCGACGAACAGGGGCCCGTCGTCACGGGCATGGTCGGCGTCGGGGACGCCGTCACCCACACCAACCCGACCCTCGGGCAGGGGATCCCGCTCGCCCTGTGGGCGGCCCGCCGGGTCGCCCACGAGACCGACCCGGACCGAGGCCCGTGTCCCGGCCCGCACCAGGGCCCGCGTCCCGGGCCGGGTTCGCCGGACTTCGTCACCGAGCACTACGCCTGGGCGCTGCGGACCCTCAGGCCCTGGTTCGACTTCCAGGTCATGACCGACCGCGCGCTCGGCGAACGCTTCACCGTCAGGGAGTTCGCGGCCGGACCCCCCTGGCAGATGGCGGCGCTCTTCGCGTGCGCCCAGGAGGACCCGGAGGTGATGCGGGCGCGCGCCAGGGTCCGGCATCTCACGGCGTCCCCGGCCGAGGCGTACGGAGCCCCGGAGATCAGGGCGCGGGTGGCGGCCTGGCTGGCGGCGCACCCCGACTACGTACCGAGCACGGTGGGCCCCGACCGCAGGGAGTGGGAGAAGATCACCGCGCCCTGAGGACGTCCGCGGGGCCGTGACCCATCCGCTCCTGCGACCGGGCGTACGGTCCGGCCCGGTGTGCGGTCCGGGCCCGTCCGGCTTAGCGTGACGGACATGGACGATCACGACCACGGTCCGGAAGGCGCGCCGTACCCGCCGGACCGGGCCGAGCACGAGGGCGTGTGAGCGCCGTATGACCGAGGGACAGGGAGCGCGGGAGGCGCGGAGCGCGCGGGGCGCACCGCAGGCCGAGGAAGCCCGGGAAGCCGAGCGAGCCGAGGACACACCGGGTACACCGGACGCCCCCGGGGAGCGCCCCGCGCACGGCGCGCACGGCAGGCCGCCGACGGCTGCCGAGAAGTGGGCGGCCTTCAAGGGATCGCCGTTCCTGCCCGCCCTGGTGCTGGTGTTCATCCTGGCCGTCGCGGCCGGGCTCTTCGCCGGCTCCTACACGTACACGATGGCCGACCCCACCCCGCGCCGGGTCCCCGTCGCCGTGGTCGGCGGCACGAAGGCACCGCCCGCCCGGACGTTCGTCACCGGCATGGAGGAGGCACTCAACGCCTCGCTCGTCCTGACCCCCTACGACACCGCCGCCGAGGCGCGCGAGGCCGTGAACGAGCAGGAGGAGTTCGCCATCCTGCGGACCAGGGGCGACGGCGTGGAACTCGACGTGGCGGGCGCGTCGGGCGCCTCGGTCGCGCAGGTGCTCGCCGAGACCACCGCGAAGGTCGGTGCGCGGACCGGTGTGCCGGTCGTGGTCAGGGACGTCAAGCCGCTCCAGGAGGGCGATCCGCGCGGGCTCGCCCTCTTCTACATCTCGCTCGCCGCCGTCATCATCGGCTTCGTCGGCGCCATCCAGCTGAGCGTCCACGCCCGCGGGCTCAACCCCGCCGAGCGGATCGCCTTCACCGTCGCCTACTCGCTCCTGGGCGCGTTCGCCGTCGCCGCCGTCGTGGACTGGCTGCTCGGCGCGCTCGACCTGCCGTTCACCGAGTCGTGGCTGATCCTGGCGCTGACGATGTTCACCTCGGGCATGGTCTTCACGATGTTCAACACCCTCATGGGCCGCTGGGCGATGCTCCCCACCTGGGGCCTGATGGTGCTCCTGGGCAACCCGTCGTCGGGCGGCGCGGTGTCCTGGCCGCTGCTGCCGTCCGTACTCGGCCACATCGGCCAGTGGCTGCCTCCGGGCGCCTCGGTCAACGCCCAGCACACGGCCGTCTACTTCGAGGGCCACCAGCACCTCTTCCCCTTCCTGGTGCTGGCCGCCTGGGCACTCGTCTCCTGCACGGTCTTCTGGGTGTACCGGCACCGCCACCCCGGCGGACGCGGCCGCGCGCCCGCGCACGCGCCCGCCGGGGCCTGACGGCTCCCGCCTACAGCTGCTTGACGCGGATGTCGCGGTACGAGATCACATCGGTGGTCCCGTGGACCTGGAGGCCGATGTAGCCGGAGGCGTACCGCCGGCCGTCCGTCCCCGGGTCGTCGCCGCGCGGCGGGGAGAAGTCCTGCCCGCCGTTGTTGTCGAACTCGTTGATCAGGACGCCGTTGCGGAAGACCGAGTAGTGCTGGCCCTCCACCCGGATCTCGTAGTCGTTCCAGGTGCCCTTGGGGGTGACGCCCGCGCCGCCCAGGCCCACGCGGTCGAAGCCGTAGACCGAGCCCGTCTTGTACATGTCGCCGTCCGGGCGGTCGAGGATCTGCACCTCGTGCCCGTACTTGATGGCGACCCACTCGGGGCGCGGCTCCTCCGGGTGGCCGTGGACCTGCGGGAAGCGCACGAAGACACCGGCGTTGGCGTTGCCCGTGCCCGGTGCGTCGTCGCGCCACCGCAGCTTGAGCGAGAAGTCCTCGTACCTGCGCTCGGGGAACCACAGCATGCCCATGCCCGGCGTCGTGCCGGAGCTGGTCATCGAGCCGTCCGAGTTCAGGCCGAAGGAACCGCCGCCCACCTGCTGCCACTTGGCGAAGGAGGACGGCGTACCGTCGAACAGATCGCGGTAGCCGGCCGTCTGGCCAGGCTTGCCGATGCCGGACTGCCTGGCCGCGCGGTAGATCTTCCGGTGCTCGCGCTCGTCGACGACCCCGTCGTACAGCAGCTTGTCGAGGACCTTGTCGACGTGCTTGAGGAAGAGGGCCTGGGAGGTCCACTCCCGCTCGTCCTCGATCAGCTCGTTGATGGTGCAACGGCTGCGCGTGACGCGGTTGGGTACGCCGGTGTCGACCGTGCCGACGATGACGGTCAGTCGCTCGTCGTGCTCGGGGCAGTTCGGCGCGGGTACGCCGCCGCCCTCCGCGACGGTGAGCACCACCTGCCCGGCCGGGGAGGTGTTGCCCGCCTTGTCGGTGGCGCGGTGGCCGAGGGTGTGCCGGCCCACCCGGTCGATGATCACCGGTGTGGTGTACGCCAGGTACGGGCCGCCGTCGAGCGAGTACTCGACCTTGTCGACGCCCGAGCCGCCCGCGTCCGTCGCCGTCAGCGTCACCTTGGCGCTGGTGATGTAGGCGCCGTCGGCGTTCTTGTCGCCGCTGACGGTCGCGGTGGTCCGCGGCGGGGTGGTGTCCCCGGCCGGCGGGGCGACGACCGTGAAGCCGACGGCCTTCTCGGCGGAGACGTTCCCGGCCCGGTCGGTGGCCCGGTAACGGACCGTGTGCGTACCGGTCTCGTGGACCATGACCGGCCCCGCGTACGCCGTCCAGGCGCCGTCCGTCCCGATCGCGTACTCGATGGTGTTGACGCCCGAGCCGGTGTCGGAGGCGGTCACCGTGACCGTCGCCATGTCCAGGTACTGGCCTTCGGCGTTCTTCTCGCCGCTCACCGTCGCCGAGGTCTCCGGCGGGGTCCTGTCGTCCGTCGGCGGGGCGACGACCGTGAAGCCGACGGTCTTCTCGGCCGCGGTGTTGCCCGCCTTGTCGGTGGCCCGGTAGCGGATCGTGTGCGTGCCGACCTGGTGCACCATGACCGGCGCGGTGTACGCCGTCCAGGCGCCGTCCGCTCCGACGGCGTACTCGATCCTGTCCACGCCCGAGCCCGCGTCCGTGGCCGCGACGGTCACCGAGGCGTGCCCGATGTACGCGCCGTCGGCGTTCTTCTCGCCCTCCACCTTCGCCGAGGTCTCCGGCGCGGTGGTGTCCTCGCCGCCGCCCTCGGTGACGGTCAGGATGCCCTGCATCGGGCCGTGGCCGGGGATGGTGCAGTGGTAGAAGTACCGGCCGGGCGTGAGGGTGACCGTGGCGGTGTGCCTGCCGCCCCGGTCGTCGTTGGGGTTGGCGAGGATGTTCAGCTGTACGTCGTCGTTGTACTCGGGGTCGGACACGCCGAACGTCAGCGTGTGCGGCATCCCGGTCGTGTTGCCGGTCGCCGCGCTGTTCTCGAAGACGATCGCCGTCTCGCCCGCCACCGCCGTCCTCGGGAACGTCAGATAGCGGTCGATCGGGTCGCCGGCGGTCCAGGTGAGCGTCTGGACGGGCGCGGCCGCCGTTTCTGTCCCTGCCCCCCTTCCGTCGTCCTCACGTCCGTATGCCGCCGTCGACGTCAGCCCGAGCACCATCAGCAGGGCGGCCGCGAGCGCCGTCCACAGCCGGGGAGTTCTCCGTTTCAGCTTCACTGCCTACTCCGCCTTCCTGGCCAGGTCCCCGGCGGCCGGTGTCGGCGCGCCGCCCTTGTACGTCACGCGCCACAGCGCCGACTTGGAGTCCGAGGTGAAGAAACCGCGCCCGTAGTCGAGGACGTAGAGCGAGCCGTCCGGCGCGAACTTCCAGTCCATGAGGTTGCGGATGCCGTTCGCGCCCACCGGGACGATCTTCTTGAGGGACTCGGCGTGCGTGGGCAGCCCGCCGTTGCCGACGGTCCTCGGATCGGTCAGCACCGCGTGGCGCGGCTGGTCGCCGTCGTAGAAGTCGCCGACGAACCACTTGCCGTCCCAGTACGCGGGCCACTTGTCCTTGCTGTCGCTCGCCGCGTCGTAGCGGTAGACCGGGCCGTTCATGGTCGCCTGGCCGCCGCCCTTGAGCCACGGCAGCAGCAGCTTCTGCTCCTCCTGCTTGTAGCTGGGCACGCCGTTCGCGTCGCGCGGGTAGTCCACGCCGCCGCCCTGCGGCGAGTACCAGATGGTGTTGGGCGTGACGGGCGGCAGGTTCACCAGGCCGTCGTTGTTCGGCGACTCGTTCTTCGGAGCGTCGCAGTCGTACCAGCCCAGCGGCTTGCCCGGATCGGGCAGATTGCGGTCGCGGTAGGGCTGGTTGTTGCCCATGCAGTACGGCCAGCCGTGGTTGCCCGGCTTGGTGATCGCGGCGAACGTGTCGTACTTCGCCGGACCCCAGGTGGTGCTCGGCGCCCCCGCGTCGGGGCCGACCCATCCGGCGTACAGGATGTCGGTCTTCGGGTCGACGGTGATGCGGGCCGGGTTGCGCACGCCCATCACGTAGATCTCGCCGCGCGTCTTGCCGCCGCCCTCGTCCGGCTCCTTGCCGGTGAAGAGGTTGCCCTCGGGCAGGGTGTACGTACCGTCGTCCTCGGGGTGGATCCGCAGGATCTTGCCGTTGAGGTTGTTGGTGTTGCCGGAGGTGCGGCGGGCGTCCGCGAAGGAGACACCCTTGAAGTTCGGCTCCGGGTTGTTGCCGGAGTAACCGCCGCTGAAACCGGACGAGTTGTTGTCGCCCGTCGCGATGTACAGGTTCTGCTTCGAGTCCCAGGCCAGGCCGCCGCCCGCGTGGCAGCAACTGTGGATCTGGACCGGCCACTTGAGCAGGACCTTCTCCGAGGCGAGGTCCAGCTTGTTGGTGGCGAGGTCGAGGGTGAAGCGGGAGACCCGGCGCTCGGCCATGCGGGTGTCGCGGTTGATCCGCGCGTGGGGTGTGTAGTGCAGGTACACCCAGCCGTTGGTGAGGAAGTCCGGGTCGGTCTCGACGCCGAGGAGGCCCTCCTCGTTCTTGACCAGTTCGTCGCCGCCGCCCTTGTTGCCGAAGACCGTCAGCGCGCCCGCGAGCGTCACCTTCTTCGTCTTCGGGTCGTAGACGTGGATCTGGCCCTGGCCCTTGCCGATGTCCGGGTCGTTCCAGTCGGTGACGACGGGCGCGCCGCTGTCGCCGCCGCCCCGGCCGATATAGAGGACGCGGCCGTCCTCCGCGGTCACCAGGCCGTGCGGCTCGCCGATCTGGTCGGACTGGCCCGGCTGGTTGGGCGCGGTGATCCGCTCGGCCTTGTAGTGGGCGTTGATGCCCGCCTTGCAGTCGGCGCGCGCGATGCGCGTCGTCCACTGGAGGGCGCCCCGCAGGTGGTCGCGGAAGTCCGTCTCCTGGAAGGAGTCGGCCGTACCGCCCATGCCGGTGTAGAAGGACCGGCCGCCGTCGTAGTCGCGGCACCAGGAGACCGGGTGGTCCCAGCCGTTGGCGCCCGCTCCCGGCTTGTACGTGGCTTCCCGGACCCGCGCCACGGTGTGCACGTCACCGGAGGGGTTCTTCGTCCAGTTCAGCCACGTGTCGGGCCGCTTCCACTGGAGCGGCAGGTTCTTGGTGGCGGGGTGCTGCCGGTCGCCGACCTCCACGGTCGCGCGCTGTACGTTCGTGGGCCCGCCCGCGGCGGGACGGGCGCCGATCAGGCCGCCGAACCAGTCGGAGTACGGCTCGGTGCGCGCTGCGTCGTGGATGCCGAGGAAGCCGCCGCCGGCCTCCATGTACGCCTCCAGGCCCGCCTCCTGCTCCGGATCCAGCACATCGCCGCCACCGGTCAGGAAGACGACGGCGTTGAACCTGCCGAGCCTGGCGGTGGTGAAGACGGCCGCGTCGTCCGTGGCCTCCACGCGGAAGCGCTGCGCGGCGGGACCGGACTGGCCGATCTTCTCGATGGCCTCGATACCGGCGTCGACGGCCGGCGACTCGTCGGCGCCGGCCGAACCGTGGAAGACGAGCACGCGGACGTTCGCGCCACCGGGCGGAGACGGCAGCGCGGGGAGGGACAACGTTGTCGTGGGCGGGGGTTCTGGGTACGGCCGGGCGGTGGCCGCGGTGCCGCCGAGCAGGCCGGATGCGGCAACTCCGGCCGTCAGTGCGGCTGCCAGTCCGCGTCGGCGTCTTGACCGGTGATGTGGTGTGCGATGCATGTGTTCACCCATCCCTCAGTGGTCACGGGAACAGCCGATGAAGTTAGACCTCTTTTCGTCACGCGCCAAGAGGTATGACCGGAATACCGCGAACTTTGTCCTTGGTGTGGATGAACTGGGCCGCTCCCGCTACGGTGTGGCCGTCAATCTCCGTACCACGTGGGGAGTTGGGCATGGACAGACGCAGCTTCAACCGGCGCCTTCTGGCGGGCGGGGCGGTCGCGGCGACCGGCGTGACATCGTTGTCCCCGGCGACGGGTTCCGCGTCCTCGGCCGCGGCGGCCGAGGGCCCGCCGAGAACCGCGCCGGCCGGCGGCCGGATCCACCGGCTGAAGATGTACGCCGAGAAACTGCCCGACGGGCAGCTGGGCTACGGCTTCGAGAAGGGCGGGGCGTCGGTGCCGGGCCCGCTGATCGAGCTGGTCGAGGGCGACACCGTCCACATCGAGTTCGAGAACACGCTGGACGTGCCGGCCAGTCTCCATGTGCACGGCGTGGACTACGAGATCGGGAGCGACGGCACCAAGCTCAGCAAGAGCCATGTCGAGCCCGGCGGGACCCGGACGTACACCTGGCGCACGCACGTCCCCGGCCGGCGCAAGGACGGCACCTGGCGGGCCGGCAGCGCGGGTTACTGGCACTACCACGACCACGTGGTGGGCACGGACCACGGCACGGGCGGCATCCGCAAGGGCCTCTACGGCGGCGTGATCGTGCGCCGCAAGGGCGACATCCTCCCGGACAAGACCTTCACCATCGTCTTCAACGACATGACCATCAACAACAGGCCGGGACACCGGAGTCCCGATTTCGAGGCCACGGTGGGCGATCGTGTGGAGATCCTCATGATCACGCACGGCGAGTTCTACCACACGTTCCACATCCACGGTCACCGCTGGGCCGACAACAGGACCGGCCTGCTGACCGGCCCCGACGACCCCAGCCGCATCGTCGACAACAAGATCACGGGACCGGCCGACTCCTTCGGCTTCCAGGTCATCGCGGGCGAACACGTCGGCGCGGGCGCCTGGATGTACCACTGCCACGTCCAGAGCCACTCCGACATGGGCATGGCCGGGCTCTTCCTGGTGGCCAAGGCCGACGGCACGATCCCCGGGTACGAGCCGCACCATCCGGCGGAGCACGCCCACCAGCCCCCGGGCGGACCGCGTTGACGGGACGTTCAGCGGATGTTGATCCTTCCGGGGCAGGGTGGGCGGCATGCCGATCAACACCATCACCACCACCACTGAACGTGAACTCTCCTGGCAGGAGACAGCGCTGTGCGCCCAGACCGGGCCCGAGTTCTTCTTCCCGGCCCCCGGCAGCTCCATCCGCGAGGCCAAGCGGCTCTGCGGCGCCTGCGAAGGGCGGGTGGCCTGCCTGGAGTACGCCCTCTCGAACGACGAGCGGTTCGGGGTCTGGGGCGGACTCTCCGAGAACGAGAGGCTCCGCCTCAGGCGGGGACCACGCTGAGCCCCGGGCGCGGGCCGTGCCGGGCCCGGACCGCACCGGCGCGCCGCCTCCGTAGGCCCTCTGGTACGGGTGTTCCCCACCCGCCATGCTGAGGTCCGCACCGTCCGCGAACCGCCCGGGGGAGACGTGTTGAGCAGCAGGCAGGCAACGGCCGAGTACGACTACGTCATCGTGGGAGCGGGTTCG
Organism: Streptomyces enissocaesilis; assembly: GCF_039533765.1. NCBI lineage: Bacteria > Bacillati > Actinomycetota > Actinomycetes > Kitasatosporales > Streptomycetaceae > Streptomyces > Streptomyces enissocaesilis. The sequence continues at coordinate 196,134 of NZ_BAAAUD010000053.1, forward strand.
GCGGGCTGTGTGCTCGCCGCCCGGCTGTCGGAGGACCCGACGGTGCGGGTCGCGCTCGTCGAGTCGGGCGGCCGGGACCGCAAGGCCGAGATACGGATCCCCGCGGCCTTCCCCAAGCTCTTCAGGACGCCGTACGACTGGAACCTCAGCACCGCCGCGCAGGCCGGGCTGGGCGGCCGCGAGCTGTACTGGCCGCGCGGCCACACGCTGGGCGGCTGCTCCTCGGTCAACGCGATGATGTGGGTGCGCGGCCACCGCGACGACTACGACGCCTGGGGCGAGGCGGCGGGCCCCGAGTGGTCGTACGACGCGTTCGTGCCGTACTTCCGGCGGGCCGAGCGGTGGACGGGCGGCGCGGCCGAAACGGCGGGCCGCTCGGTGTACGGGACCCGGGGGCCGCTGTTCGTCTCGCCGCCGCGCGACCCGAACCCCACCACGGCGGCCTTCCTGGAGGCCTGCCGCGGAGCGGGCCTCACCGAACTCCCCGAGCTGAACGTCCCCGACCCCAGCGGCTTCTCCCCGACCCCGGTCAACCAGCGCGCCGGCCGCCGCTGGAGCACCGCCGACGGGTACCTCAGGCCGGCGGCGCGCCGCCGGAACCTGGACGTCGTCACGGACTTCCGGGTACGCCGGCTGACTTTCGAGGGCACGCGCGCGACGGGGGTGGTGGCGGACGCGGGGAGGGTGCTGCGCGCCCGCCGCGAGGTGATCCTCAGCGCGGGCGCCGTCGGCTCCCCGCACCTGCTCATGCTCTCGGGCATCGGCGACCCGGACCACCTGCGCGAGACCGGCACGGAGCCACGGGTGGCCTCTCCCGACGTGGGCCGCCACCTCCAGGACCACCTGTCCACGGCGGTCGCGATGCGCTGCCCGCTCCCGGTCACCCTGACCGGCGCGGACACGCTCGTCAACCTCGGCCGCTTCCTCCTCGCCGGGCGCGGACCGCTCACCTCCAACGTCGGCGAGGCCGTCGCCTTCGTCCGCAGTACGCCGGAACTGGCCGCCCCGGACATCGAGTTGATCTACGCTCCGGTGCCGTTCGTCGAGCACGGCCTGACGCCGCCCACCGAGCACGGCGTCACGATCGGCGTGGTCCTGCTCCAGCCCGCGAGCGAGGGCCGCGTCACCCTCACCGACGACCGGGCCACCTCGGCGCCCCGCATCGACCCGGGTTACCTGACGGACGAGTCCGACCTGCGCCGCCTGGCGGCGGGCGTCCGCCGGGCCGAAGCCCTCTTCGCCGATCCCGCGTTCGCGCCGTACACGGCGGGCCCGATGGTCCCGTACCCGGGCGCCGTCGACGACGAGGCCCTGGCCCGGGCGATCCGGGACTCCTGCGAGACGCTCTACCACCCGGTGGGCACCTGCCGCATGGGCGCCGACGACGCGTCGGTGACCGATCCCCGGCTGCGGGTCAGGGGAGTGCGGGGGCTCCGGGTGGTGGACGCTTCGGTGATGCCCCGGATCACCCGGGGGCACACGCAGGCACCCACGGTGGCGATAGCGGAGAAGGCGGCGGAGCTGATCCGTCAGGACGCGCGGGTGTAGAGCCGGCGGACGCCGGGGTCGTGGGCCATGCCCGGACGCGAGGTGTGCGGGCACGGCCCCGGCACGGCCTGCCGGAACGGCTGCGCCGCCACCCGGCGCAGGACGCGTGCGTGACGCGGCCCGTGCCGTGGTGACGGCGCACAGCTGGTGGCCGGGGTGGTCAGGAGGCGGCGCGGGCGGCCATCCGGGCCTTGCGCGCGGCCAGCTTCTCGTCGAACTTGCTCGCCTCGGAGTCCAGCCCGTTCATGTACAGGCCGAGCTCCTCCTGCGCCTTGAGACCCTCGGGGCCGAGCCCGTCGATCTCCAGGACCTTCAGGTAGCGCAGGACGGGCTGGAGCACGTCGTCGTGGTGGATGCGCATGTTGTAGATCTCGCCGATCGCCATCTGCGCGGCGGCCCGCTCGAAGCCCGGCATGCCGTGTCCGGGCATCCGGAAGTTCACGACGACGTCGCGCACCGACTGCATCGTCAGGTCGGGGGCGATCTCGAAGGCCGCGCCCAGCAGGTTGCGGTAGAAGACCATGTGCAGGTTCTCGTCGGTCGCGATGCGCGCCAGCATGCGGTCGCAGACGGGGTCGCCCGACTGGTGTCCGGTGTTGCGGTGCGAGACGCGGGTCGCGAGCTCCTGGAAGGCCACGTACGCCACGGAGTGCAGCATCGAGTGGCGGTTGTCGGACTCGAACCCCTCCGACATGTGCTGCATGCGGAACGCCTCGAGCTTGTCCGGGTCGACGGCGCGCGAGGTGAGCAGGTAGTCGCGCATCACGATGCCGTGCCGGCCCTCCTCCGCGGTCCAGCGGTGCACCCAGGTGCCCCAGGCGCCGTCGCGGCCGAAGAGGGAGGCGATCTCGTGGTGGTAGCTGGGGAGGTTGTCCTCGGTCAGCAGGTTGACGACGAGGGCGATCTTGCCGATGTCGGTGACCTTCGACTGCTCGGGCTCCCAGGCCTGGCCGTCGTCGAAGATGCCGGGGAAGTTACGGCCGTCGGAGAACGGGACGTACTCGTGCGGCATCCAGTCCTTGGCGACCTTGAGATGGCGGTTCAGTTCCTTTTCCACCACCTCTTCCAGCGCGTACAGCAGCCGGGCGTCGGTCCACGCGTCCGAACTGCCGAGTTGGGGAGAGGTGATCGTCACGGGTGCTCCTGGGGACGGGGACGAGGGGGAAATACCTACGGCTTCGTAGGTTACGAGACCGTAGGTTAAGGGAGTCGTAAGAGCTGAGCCAAGTCTCGGTGCGCGATGTCCCGTTACGAACGCTTATGACCACGGGCTGGACGGGTGCACCGAGAGGCATGTCACGTCACCCCCCGGCTTCCCCCACACCCCGGTTTCAATCGGAACCGCTCCAGGTGTCCGAGCCGGCGAACGACGCGGGGCCCCGGCCCGGCGGCCCCCGGTCCCCGGCCCGGCGGCCCCCGGTCCCCGGCCCGGCGGCCCCCGGTCCCCGGCCCGGCGCCCCTCAGACGCTGTCGTCCGGCCCCGGCTCCACCCCCGGCCCCAGTCCCAGCTCCAGCCGCCGGGTGATCCCGATCGACTCCAGGAACGGCTCGTCGTGGCTCGCCACGACCAGCGCGCCCTCGTACGACTCCAGGGCCTGGACCAGCCGGCGCACGCTCGCCATGTCCAGGTTGTTCGTCGGCTCGTCCAGCAGCAGCAGCTGCGGCGCCGGCTCCGCCAGCAGCAGCGCCGCCAGCGTCGCCCGGAACCGCTCCCCGCCGGACAGCGTCCCCGCCCGCTGGTCCGCCCGCGCCCCCTTGAACAGGAAGCGCGCCAGCCGCGCCCTGATGGCGTTGTTGGTCGCCGAGGGCGCGAACCTCGCCACGTTCTCGGCCACCGTCAGCCCGTCGTCCAGCACGTCGAGCCGCTGGGGCAGGAAACGCAGCGGCACGTGCGCGACCGCCTCGCCCGAGACCGGCTCCAGCTCTCCGGTGACCGTGCGCAGCAGCGTCGTCTTGCCCGCGCCGTTGCGCCCGGTCAGCGCGATCCGCTCGGGACCGCGGACCTCGAACCCGCCGTCGATCCGTGCCCCGTACCGCAGGTGGAGATCGCGCAGCGTCAGCACCCTGCGCCCCGGGTGCACGGTCGTGTGCGGCAGTACGACGTTGATCTCGTCGTCGTCGCGCACCGCCTCCACCGCCCCGCTCAGCCGCTCCTTCGCCTCCGCCAGCTTCTCGGCGTGCATGATGCGGTGCTTGCCCGCAGACTCCTGCGCGGCGCGCTTGCGGGCGTTCATGACGATCTTCGGTTCGCGCTTGCTGTCGTACATCTTCTGCCCGTACCGCTTCCGGCGGGTCAGCTTCACCTGTGCGTCGGCCAGCTCCTTCTTCTGCCGGTGCACATCGGCCTCGGCGACCCGCACCATGCGTTCGGCCGCCTCCTGCTCGACGGCGAGTGCCTCCTCGTACGCGGAGAAGTTCCCGCCGTACCAGCGGACCTCGCCCTCGCGCAGCTCGGCGATCTGGTCGACGCGCTCCAGTAGTTCACGGTCGTGGCTGACCACGACCATCACGCCGGACCAGCCCTCGACCGCGGCGTACAGGTGCTCGCGGGCCCGGCGGTCCAGGTTGTTCGTCGGCTCGTCGAGGAGGAGGACGGCGGGGCGGCGCAGCAGCAGCGCGGCCAGCCGCAGCAGCACCGACTCGCCGCCCGACACCTCGCCGATGGTCCGGTCGAGGCCGATCCGGACGAGTCCGAGCTGGTCGAGGGTGGCGCGGGCACGCTCCTCGACGTCCCAGTCGTCGCCGACGGCCGTGAAGTTCTCCTCGGTCGTCTCGCCCGCCTCGATCGCGTGCAGGGCGGCGCGCGCCCCGGCGATGCCGAGGGCCTCGTCCACGCGCAGTGCGGTCTCGAGGACCAGGTTCTGCGGGAGGTAGCCGACCTCGCCGGCCACCTGGATCTTCCCGCCGGTGGGAGTGAGCTCACCGGCCGCCAGCCGCAACAGGGTCGACTTCCCTGATCCGTTGAGACCGATCAGGCCGGTCCTTCCGGGGCCGACCGCCAGCTGGAAGCCGTCGAACACGGGGCTCCCGTCCGGCCAGCCGAAGGAGAGCGCGGAGCAGGTGAGATGGGTGGGGAAGGTGGACAAGAGTGCCTCCCGGTTGCTGGAAAACGAGCAAGGGCAACGGGTGGAGACACCGCGGCGTGGGCGACGTACGGACGGAAGGGAGCGAGGGGTCTTCGCGCAGAACCGCGAAACCGCGGGACTGTGGGACTGCGAAAGGCCCCGGTCCGGGAAGGACGGCTCCAGTGCCGAGGTCGCACGCGGCGCGCACAGACGGAAGCCGTGCGGCACGGTGTCTCAGAACCTCAGACGAGCAACGTCCACTCCGATCGACGACAACAGGGCCACGACCAAAGTACGTCATGGCCCCGGGGGCGCCAACCGATTAATCCGGCTCTCCCGTCACCGCGCGTCACGCAGCAGTTCGGCCAGGTCGTGGTCGACGTCCAGATGCAGGTGCTCGTCGCCCGCGGGGACGAGGGCGTGCGCGCGCTGGAGGAAGCGGCGCAGGTCGGCGGTGCGGAGGTGGACCATCGCGGTGCCCTCGGCGGCGTGGAACTCCAGCACGGTCCGCCCGTAGCCGTACGGCCGCACCTGTACGTCGCCCAGGCCGGCCCGGGTGTCCGTGCCCGTGGCCAGGAGTTCACGGGCGAACACCCAGGACACCTCGACGCCCTCCAGGGTCGCGGGCGGCGGGAAGCCCATGCGTACGGCGAAGGGGTCCGCGCGGTCGTACCGCAAGGTCGCGGGGACCGTCTCCATCCGGGGCGCGGACGAGATCAGACGGGCCTGCACGGCTTGCTCGATCACGGGTGACACGGCGTGCCCCCTCCCACGGTTCGGTTGATGCGTCCGGTCACAGGGACAGACGTAAGAACACGCGATTCCGTGCATGCGACGGGGGCGTGACCTGCGTCACCACCGCCGTCCCGGGGCGCGGGCGGGAGCCGCGCGCCCCGGACGGGGGCAGCAGCCGGCGGACGGTCGGCACCGGTTCGTACCCCACGGTCGACTGCGCGCCGGACTTCGGCTGCTGGGCGTCGGGGGAGAAGGGCCGCGTGGCGTGCCTGGAGCTCTGACGGCCGGGAGCAGCCTCCCCTACGCGGGCGGCTGCTCCCGGTAGGACGCGAGTCCCGGCGCCGTCTTCGTCGCCACGAACTCGGTGATCCGGTACGCGCACACCCCCGCCACCGTGAACGGGTCGGCCGCCGCGATCTCCTCGATCCGCGCCCGGTCGTCCCCGACGGCGAGGATCACCCCGCCGTCACGCGGCACCTTGCGCCCCGAGGCGATGAACACCCCCGCCTCGTACTGCGCGTCCAGCCAGGCCACGTGCGCTTCCAGCAGTTCGTCGGCGCGCTCGACGGGGGCGGTGTAGGTCAGCTCCAGTACAAACATGATCGTCAGGCTACCCGTACCCTTCTGATCACTATGAAGAGCCCGAGTTCCCCCGCCGGCGAAGCCGAAGCCCGAGCGATCCAGGACGAACTGCGCGCCCGCGTGGTGCTCGACGAGCCGGGACCGCCCCCCGGCACCGGCCTGGTGACGGGTGTCGACGTGGCGTACGACGACGCGCGTGACCTCGTCGCCGCGGCGGCCGTCGTCCTCGACGCCGCGACGCTCGCCGTGGTGGAGGAGGCCACGGCGGTGGGCCGCGTCGCCTTCCCGTACGTCCCCGGCCTGCTCGCGTTCCGGGAACTGCCCACGGTGCTCGCCGCCCTCGAATCGCTGTCGGCGGACCCGGGGCTCGTGGTCTGCGACGGGTACGGGCAGGCCCACCCGCGCCGTTTCGGCCTCGCCAGCCACCTCGGCGTCGTGACGGGGCTCGCGGCCATCGGCGTCGCCAAGAACCCCTTCACCTTCACGTACGAGCAGCCGGGCCCCCACCGCGGCGCCGTGTCGCCGCTGCTGGACGGGGCGGGTGAGGAGGTGGGCCGCGCGGTGCGTACGCAAGACGGGGTGAAGCCGGTCTTCGTCTCCGTCGGCCACCGCGTGAGCCTGGACAACGCCTGCGCGCACACGCTGCGCCTGGCGCCGGGCTTCCGGCTCCCGGAGTCGACACGCAGGGCGGACGCCCTGTGCCGGCGGGCCCTGCGCGAGGCGGTCGGCGCCGGTTTCGGAACAGGCGCGTAACTGAGTATCTGTACGGATGTTTGAACCAGGGTGATGGGACAGGGTGATGGTATGAACCCCTACCCGAATCCGAGCCCGAGCCCGAGCCTCGACGTGCACGCGCACCTGTACGCGCACCCCGAGCACCCCACGTACCCCAGGGCGGCCGAGTCCGTGACGGTCCACCGGGCGGGACGCCGTACGAACATGGGGATTCTGCTCGGCGGCCTGGCCGCGCTGGGCTGGACCGGCGGGATGATCTACACCATCGCGGGCTGGGTCACCGGTCAGTGACCCCGGTCGCTTCCCGCACGTCCGCGACCCGGAATCCCAGCCCCGCCGCCCTGAGCCGCTCCAGCAGCGCCTCGCCCATCGCCACCGCCGTCGTCACCTGCCCCGACGTGGGGGGCAGCTCGTCGAAGGCCAGGCACAGCACCGACTCGGCCAGCATCTTCGCCGTCTCGTCGTAGCCCGGGTCGCCGCCCGACACCTCGGTGAACACCCGCCGCCCGCCGCCCTCGCCCACGAAGCGCACCGTGAACCAGCTCCTGGCCCTGCGCTCCTCGTCGGGACCCGAGCCCGCCGCGTACCGGTTCGTGAGCCAGGCACGCGCCGCCGGGAACTGGGCGAGCGCGAAGGCGGCCCCCACCGCCGCCACTCCGCCGACCGCGACCGGCAGCCACTTCACCGACGCGTAGTGCCGGTAGCGGAAATCCGGACCGTACCGCTCCAGCGCGGCCGCCGAACGGACCACCACCCGCGGGTCGATGGTCGCCAGCGGCAGTGCCCAGGTCCCCGTCTCACGACTGCGCCGCGCCCCGCCGAGCGGGGCCCGCACCCGCCGTCCCACGGGCCCCGGCTCGGACAGCCGCCGCTCCTTCGCGGCCCGGAGCATCTGCGGCCCACGCCCCAGCGCGGTGATCGCGGAGGCGAAGGTGCCGCCCGAGAACATCGCGCGGGAGCGTACGAATCCGTCGACGCGCAGCGGTACGCCCTCGGGCAGCTGCTTGACGGTGAAGTACACCCCGAGGTCGTGCGGGACCGAGTCGAAGCCGCAGGCGTGCACGATCCGTGCCCCGCTCCTGCGGGCCCGCGCGTCGTACCCGAGGTACATCCGGTCGACGAACTCCGGCTCGCCCGTCAGGTCCGCGTAGTCCGTACCCGCGTCCGCGCAGGCGGCGACGAGCCCCTCGCCGTACCGGATGTAGGGACCGACCGTCGTGGCCAGGACCCGGGTGCTCGCGGCGAGTTCGCGCAGCGAGGCGGGGTCGGACGCGTCGGCGTGCAGGAGGGGGAGCGTCGCACAGGCCGGATCGACCGCGACGAGCCGCTCGCGCAGCTTCTCCAGCTTCGCGCGGTCGCGCCCGGCGACGGCCCAGCGGCAGTCGGCGGGCGCGTGGACGGCGAGGTACCGCGCGGTGAGCTCCCCGACAAAGCCCGTCGCCCCGAAGAGCACGATGTCGTACGCGCGCCCCGTGCTGCCACTGTCCCGCACTGTTTCGCTCATGGGGGCAGAGGCTAGCGGCAATGGGGAGTAAAAAGAACTAAGCGCTTGCTTGCCCCAGGGGCTTGTGCTGAGGGGAGCGCGTTCTTAGCATCCTTGATGTTACATCAGTTGTGTCACAGCGCTGGGGGCTTGATGGCAGGCACAGGGAACGGCCCGCACGGACCTCTGGACGGGGTGCGCGTGGTGGAGCTGGCGGGGATCGGCCCCGGCCCGTTCGCCGCCATGCTCCTCGCGGACCTCGGCGCCGACGTGGTCCGGGTGGACCGCCCCGGCGGCGCGGGGCTGGGCGTCGACCCGGCACACGACCTCACCAACCGCAACAAACGCTCGGTGATCGTCGACCTCAAGTCGGCGGACGGCCCGGCCCGGGTGCTCGACCTCGTCGAGCGCGCCGACGTGCTCATCGAGGGCTACCGCCCCGGCGTCGCCGAGCGCCTCGGCGTCGGCCCCGACGCCTGCCTGGCCCGCAATCCGCGGCTCGTGTACGGGCGGATGACGGGCTGGGGCCAGGAGGGCCCGCTCGCCCGGCGCGCCGGGCACGACATCGCGTACATCGCCCTCACCGGCACCCTCGGCATGTTCGGCAGGGCGGACGAGCCGCCCACCGTCCCCGCCAACCTCGTCGGCGACTACGCGGGCGGCTCGCTCTACCTCGTCGTCGGCGTCCTCGCCGCGCTCCAGCACGCCCGTGCCGAGGGCGGCACCGGGCAGGTCGTCGACGCCGCGATCGTCGACGGCGCCGCCCACCTCGCCACGATGATCCACGGCATGCTGGCGGCCGGCGGCTGGCAGGACCGGCGGTCGGCCAACCTGCTCGACGGCGGCTGTCCCTTCTACGGCACCTACGAGACCTCCGACGGGCGGTACATGGCGGTCGGAGCGCTGGAGCAGCAGTTCTACGCCGAGTTCACCGAGCTCCTCGGCCTGGAGGCGGGGGACGCGCGGGCCCGCGACGACACGGCCCGCTGGGGCGAGCTGCGCGAAGCGATCGCCGCCCGCTTCAAGGCGAAGACCCGCGACGAGTGGACCGCCGTCTTCGAGGGCTCGGACGCCTGCGTCGCCCCCGTCCTCTCGCTGCGCGAGGCCCCCGCCCACCCGCACCTGGCCGCGCGCTCCACGTTCACCGACCACGGCGGGATCGTCCAGCCGGCCCCCGCGCCCCGGTTCTCCGCCACGCCCGGATCCGTACGGCGGGGCCCCGCCCGGCCCGGGGCCGGCGCCGCCGAGGTGGCGCGGGACTGGGACGTACCGGGGCTCGCCGGGGACGGCGGTGCCTGATGGGGCTCCCCGGACCGCTGAGCCGCGCGGTCCTCGGCGTCCTTCCCGCCGGTCCCGAACCGGCCGGGCCGATCGAAACTGTCAAGGACCGCAAGGGCCGGCCGTAGGAGGCACAGTTGAAGCGTCAGATCTTCACCGCGGAGCACGAAGCCTTCCGGCAGACCGTGCGCACCTTCCTGGCGAAGGAGGTGACGCCGTACTACGAGCAGTGGGAGAAGGACGGCATCGTCAGCCGGGAGGCGTGGCTGGCGGCCGGAAGGCAGGGCCTGCTCGGTCTCGCCGTACCGGAGGAGTACGGGGGCGGCGGGAACTCCGACTTCCGCTACAGCGCCGTACTCGCCGAGGAGTTCACCCGGGCCGGCGCGTCCGGGCTCGCGCTCGGGCTGCACAACGACATCATCGGCCCGTACCTCACCGGGCTCGCCACCGACGAGCAGAAGCGGCGCTGGCTGCCCGGTTTCTGCACCGGTGAGACGATCACCGCCATCGCGATGACCGAACCGGGCGCGGGCTCCGACCTCCAGGGCATCCGTACGGCGGCCGAGGACCGGGGCGACCACTGGGTGCTCAACGGCTCGAAGACGTTCATCTCCAACGGCATCCTCGCCGACCTGGTGATCGTCGTCGCGAAGACGTCGCCCGAGGGCGGAGCGAAGGGCCTGTCCCTGCTCGTCGTGGAGCGCGGCGCCGAGGGCTTCGAGCGCGGGCGCAACCTCGACAAGATCGGCCAGAAGTCCCAGGACACCGCCGAGCTCTTCTTCCACGACGTACACGTCCCCAAGGAGAACCTGCTCGGGGAGCTCGACGGCGCCTTCGCCCACCTGATGACCAACCTCGCGCAGGAGCGCATGGGCATCGCGGTCGCCGGCATCGCCGCCGCCGAGTACCTGCTGGAGATCACGACGACGTACGTCAAGGAGCGCGAGGCGTTCGGACGGCCGCTGTCCACACTCCAGCACATCCGCTTCGAGATCGCGGAGATGGCCACCGAGTGCGCCGTCACCCGCACCTTCCTCGACCGCTGCATCGTCGATCACTCGAACGGGGAACTCGACGCCGTCCACGCGTCGATGGCCAAGTGGTGGGCCACCGAGCTCCAGAAGCGCGTCGCCGACCGCTGTCTGCAACTGCACGGCGGCTACGGCTACATGGCCGAGTACCCCGTCGCCAGGGCCTTCACCGACGGCCGCATCCAGACGATCTACGGCGGCACGACCGAGATCATGAAGGAAATCATCGGCCGCTCGCTCCTCGCCTGAGCACTTCTCGCCCGCCTTCTGTCACGTACCCCTCGAAAGGCTGCTGTCTTGAGTACCGAAGCGTTTGTGTACGACGCGATCCGCACCCCGCGCGGGCGCGGCAAGGCCAATGGCGCCCTGCACGGCACCAAGCCGATCGACCTCGTCGTCGGCCTCATCCACGAGATCCGCCGCCGCTTCCCCGACCTGGACCCGGCGGCCGTCGACGACATCGTCCTCGGCGTCGTCAGCCCCCTCGGCGACCAGGGCTCCGACATCGCGCGCACCGCGGCCGTCGCGGCCGGACTGCCCGACACCGTCGCCGGCGTACAGGAGAACCGCTTCTGCGCCTCGGGCCTGGAGGCCGTCAACATGGCGGCGGCGAAGGTCCGTTCCGGCTGGGAGGACCTCGTGCTGGCGGGCGGCGTCGAGTCGATGTCACGCGTCCCCATGGGATCCGACGGCGGCGCCTGGGCCATGGACCCGATGACCAGCTGGGACACCGGTTTCGCGCCCCAGGGCATCGGCGCCGACCTCATCGCCACCATCGAGGGCTTCACGCGCCACGACGTCGACTCGTACGCCGCGCTGTCGCAGGAGCGGGCCGCCGAGGCGTGGAAGGACGGCCGCTTCGCGCGTTCCGTCGTCCCCGTCCTGGACCGCAACGGCCTGGTCGTCCTCGACCACGACGAGCACATGCGCCCCGGTACGACCGCCGAGTCGCTCGCCGCGCTCAAGCCGTCCTTCGCGGCGATCGGCGAGCACGGCGGCTTCGACGCCGTCGCGCTGCAGAAGTACCACTGGGTCGAGGAGATCGACCACGTGCACCACGCGGGCAACTCCTCCGGCATCGTGGACGGCGCCGCCCTGGTCGCCATCGGCTCGCAGGCGGTCGGCGAGCGCCACGGCCTCACCCCCCGCGCCCGTATCGTCTCGGCGGCCGTCTCCGGCTCCGAGCCCACCATCATGCTGACGGGCCCCGCGCCCGCCACCCGCAAGGCACTCGCCAGGGCGGGCCTGACCATCGGCGACATCGACCTGGTCGAGATCAACGAGGCGTTCGCGGGCGTCGTCCTGCGCTTCGTCAAGGACATGGGCCTCTCCCTCGACAAGGTCAACGTCAACGGCGGCGCCATCGCCATGGGCCACCCCCTGGGCGCCACCGGCGCGATGATCCTCGGCACGCTCATCGACGAGCTGGAACGCCGTGACCAGCGGTACGGCCTCGCCACCCTGTGCGTCGGCGGCGGCATGGGCATCGCCACCGTCGTCGAGCGTCTCTGACCGTCGTGCCCCATTCCCCTTACGGAGAAGAAGAAGCCATGAGCGAGAGCACCACCATCCGCTGGGAACAGGACGAGAGCGGTGTCGTCACCCTCGTCCTCGACGATCCGAACCAGTCCGCGAACACCATGAACGCGGCCTTCAGGACCTCCATCGCGGCGATCGCCGACCGCGCGGAGGCCGAGAAGGACGCGATCAGGGGCATCATCTTCACCTCCGCCAAGAAGACCTTCTTCGCGGGCGGCGACCTCAAGGACATGATCAAGGTCGGCCCGGAAGACGCCCAGCGGGTGTTCGACACCGGAACGGCGATCAAGGCATCCCTGCGCCGCATCGAGACCCTCGGCAAGCCGGTCGTCGCCGCCATCAACGGGGCGGCCCTCGGCGGCGGTTACGAGATCGCGCTCGCCTGCCACCACCGCGTGGCCCTCGACGCCCCCGGCTCCAGGATCGGCCTGCCCGAGGTCACGCTCGGTCTGCTCCCGGCGGGCGGCGGCGTCACCCGTACGGTACGCCTGATGGGCATCGCCGACGCGCTCCTCAAGGTCCTGCTCCAGGGCACCCAGTACAGCCCGCAGCGCGCCCTGGAGAACGGGCTGGTCCACGAACTCGCCGCCACCCCCGACGAGATGCTCGCCAAGGCGCGCGCCTTCATCGACGCCAACCCCGAGTCCCAGCAGCCCTGGGACGTCAAGGGCTACAAGATCCCCGGCGGCACGCCGTCCCATCCGCGCTTCGCCGCCGACCTCCCCGCCTTCCCCGCCGGCCTCAAGAAGCAGACGGCGGGCGCCCCCTGCCCCGCCCCGCGCAACATCCTCGCGGCGGCCGTGGAGGGTTCGCAGGTCGACTTCGAGACCGCGCTGACCATCGAGGCGCGGTACTTCACCGAGCTGGTCACCGGGCAGATCGCCAAGAACATGATCCAGGCGTTCTTCTTCGACCTCCAGGCCGTCAACTCCGGCGCCAACCGCCCCCGGGGCATCGAGCCCCGCCCCGTCCGCAAGGTCGCCGTCCTGGGCGCCGGGATGATGGGCGCGGGCATCGCGTACTCCTGCGCCAAGGCCGGTATCGAGGTCGTCCTCAAGGACGTGACGCCCGAAGCCGCCGCCAAGGGCAAGGCGTACTCCGAGAAGCTGCTCGCCAAGGCGCTCTCGCGCGGCCGTACGACCGGGGCGAAGCGGGACGCGCTCCTCGCCCTCATCACGCCGACCGCCGACCCCGCCGACCTGGCGGGCTGCGACGCCGTGATCGAGGCGGTCTTCGAGGACACCTCGCTCAAGCACAAGGTGTTCCAGGAGATCCAGGGCATCGTGGAGCCGGACGCGCTGCTCTGCTCCAACACCTCCACCCTCCCCATCACGGGCCTGGCCGAGGGCGTTTCCCGCCCCGCCGACTTCATCGGGCTGCACTTCTTCTCGCCCGTCGACAAGATGCCGCTCGTCGAGATCATCAAGGGCGAGCGGACGGGCGACGAGGTGCTGGCCCGTGCTTTCGACCTCGTACGCCGGATCAAGAAGACGCCGATCGTCGTGAACGACTCACGCGGCTTCTTCACCTCGCGGGTCATCGGCCAGTTCATCAACGAGGGCGTCGCGATGGTCGGCGAGGGCATCGAGCCCGCGTCCGTCGAGCAGGCGGCGGCCCAGGCCGGGTACCCGGCGAAGGTCCTGTCCCTGATGGACGAGCTGACGCTCACCCTCCCGCGCAAGATCCGGAACGAGGCGAAGCGGGCGGTCGAGGAGGCGGGCTTCACCTGGCCGGAACACCCGTCGGACGCGGTGATCGACCGCATGGTCGACGAGTTCGGGCGTACGGGCCGCAGCGGCGGAGCGGGCTTCTACGAGTACGGCGAGGACGGGAAGCGCACCCGTCTGTGGCCGGGTCTGCGCGAGCACTTCACCAAGCCGGGGGTGGAGATCCCCTTCACCGACATGAAGGAGCGGATGCTCTTCTCCGAGGCGCTGGACACGGTCCGCTGCTTCGAGGAGGGCGTGCTGACGTCGGTCGCCGACGCCAACATCGGCTCCATCATGGGCATCGGCTTCCCGGCCTGGACGGGCGGCGCGATCCAGTACATCAACGGGTACGAGGGCGGCCTGCCCGGCTTCGTGGCCCGCGCGCGCGAGCTGGCGGCGACGTACGGCGAGCGCTTCACACCGCCGGCGCTGCTGGTGGAGAAGGCCGAGCGGGGGGAGAGATTCAGCGACGCGTGATCGCCCGCGGGCACCGGGGTCCCCTCGCGGGGCCCCGGCGCGGGGCGGGGAGAGCTCCGCGCGGCGGCACCCGCCCCGCACCTGCCCCCGCGCCCTGGGTCACTCCGTACCGAACGCCGTCCGCAACTCCTCCTTCAGGGACCGCTGGAACGTCGTGACCAGCGCCTGCACCACCATCGGCTGCATGTGCGCCGACAGCGACTTCATCGCCTTCACATGCTCCGGATCCGACTCGCGCTCCCGGTAGGGGCTCCACACCTCGTCCTTGAAGAGCCGCGCGAGCGCGTGCGCCGCCGAGCGGGTGTGCTCCATCAGGACGGTGCGGGCGGCGAGTATCGTCTCGTGCGCTATCGGTACGTCGAGCAGCTGCATGCCGAGCGCCAGCAGCCCCGGGTCGACGCGGAAGGTGCCGGGGGCGTCCGTGCGTTCCAGGACGTTCATCGCGGCGAGCCGGTCGATGTCCTCCTCCGTCAGGGAGCGGCCCGCGCGGCGGTCCAGCTCCGCGCGGGTGGCGTCCTCCGCCGAGTCGGGCGCCCACGTCGCCACCAGCGCACGGTGGATCGCCAGGTCGTGCGCGCTCAGGCCGGGCGGCAGCTGCTCCAGGTAGCGCTCGATCGCGGCGAGCGTCATGCCGTGGTGCTGGAGCTCCTCGATGAGCGCCAGCCGGGAGAGGTGGGCGGGCCCGTAGTGGCCGACGCGGCGCGGACCGATCACGGGTGGCGGGAGCAGGCCGCGCGTGCTGTAGAAGCGGACCGTACGCACCGTGACACCGGCCCGTGCGGCCAGCTCGTCTACCGTGAGCGTCGGCTCCCCGGTGTCCGTCGTCATGTCTGCGCCTCGCTTCCCGTCCCACTGCTGTGCTGCGGTCCAGTGCAACAGTATTGCTGTCTCACCAGTGTGGTGAAAGCGTCCGGCCCGACTGCCGGTGGTGGCCCGTACGGTTGTGCCAGGTCCGGGACCGGTCACACGCCCGCAACCGCGCGGGGGCCGACAGCGGGCGAGACTGCGGTTGCCGTCGCGCGCGTCACCGGGAGGACACGGGCGGGGCGAAATGGTGGGCCAGGGTGGCGTGCGGGTCCGGAGCCGCCGCCTGCGGGGCGTGGTCCACGTGCACCGTGGCGCAGGCCAGCCGCTCCACCGCGTGCAGCAGCGCGTGTTCCGCGGCCACCGCCACCGCGTGCGCCTGGACCACCGTCAGGTCCGGATCGACCACCACGGACGTCTCGGCGCGCAGGCTGTGACCGAGCCACCGCATCCGGACGGCCCCCACCGCCCGTACGCCCCCGACACGGGAGAGCGCGCGCTCGGCCTCGTCCACCAGCGCCGGATCGACCGCGTCCATCAGCCGGCGCCAGATCTCCCGGGCGGTGCCCCGCAGCACCAGCACGATCGCGACCATGATCACCAGCCCGATCAGCGGGTCGGCGTAACGCCAGCCGAGAGCCGAACAGCCCGCGCCCAGCAGCACGGCGAGGGAGGTGAATCCGTCGGTGCGGGCGTGCAGCCCGTCGGCGACCAGCGCGGCGGAACCGATTCTCCTGCCGGTACGGATACGGGCCCGCGCCACCCACTCGTTGCCCGCGAAGCCGATCAGGCCGGCCGCGGCGACGGCGGGGAGGTGGCTGACCTCCTGCGGTTCGAGGAGCCGCCGCACCGCCTCGTACCCGGCGAACACCGCGGAGGCGGCGATCACCAGCACCACGAACACGCCCGCCAGGTCCTCGGCCCGCCCGAAGCCGTAGGTGTAACGGCGGGTCGCCGCACGCCGCCCCAGCAGGAAGGCGACGGCGAGGGGCAGGGCGGTCAGGGCGTCGGTGGCGTTGTGGACGGTGTCACCGAGCAGCGCGACCGACCCCGAGAGGGCGGCGACCACGGCCTGGGCGACGGTGGTCGCCCCGAGCACGGCGAAGGAGAACCAGAGGGTCCGCAGCCCGGCCGACGACCCTTCGAGCGCGGAGTCGATCCGGTCCTGATGACCATGGTGGTGTCCATGCCCATGCCCGTGTCCGTGTCCGTGACCCGTCATGTACGTCACACTGGCACATCGGCTCCCTTGCAGCCACTGTCGAAGAACCGCCCGTGACCAGGTGCGAACGGCTCGCGATTGCGCCGCTCCAGAACGCACCGGGCACGGCCGCCATGCCCCCGCCAGGAACACCCCCTCGCCCGCGCGGCGCTACCGCCGGGCCGCCCGCCGTCCGTCCCGGTCCTCTGTTCACCAGTGTTCACCAGGACGGACGGGACGGCACGGCACGGAGCGTGACGCCGGCCCGCAGGAGGGGGTGCGGTCAGCGGCTGCCCGCCACGACCGGGTAGTGGTCGCTCAGATTGGTGTACGTGTACTGCTTGCCCCAGCTGGAGACGGTCCAGGGCGCGCTCCGCTCCTTGATCACCTCGTTCGTCCAGCCCGCCGGCCTGGCGTGCCCTGCACGGTGCAGGACGTGGTCGAGATCCTCGCGCGGATCGTCCGGATAGCGCTCGGACGCGATCGAGTTGTCGGCGGTGTCGAAGGAGTACGGGTGGCCGGTGCGCGCGTCGGAGTCGGCCAGGCCGCCGTCGGCGAGCATGGTGGCGTACTCGGGGCTGTGCGAGTCGACGTTGAAGTCGCCCGCGACGATCACCTGCTCGGAGGCGGGGATGTTCTTGCCGTCGAGGAAGGCGTCGATCGCCTTGAACTGCCGGCTGCGCATCTGCGCGGCCTCGCCCGCGCCGCAGCCCGGGTCGGTCGACTGGGCGTGCGTGCCGACGACGTGGACCGGCGCGCCGTTCACGTTCAGCACGGCGTACACGAAGCCCTTGTTGGAGTGCCAGTCGGCGCCGCACGCGTCCTTGTAGACGTACTGCTCCTTGCGCACGACCGGCCACTTGCTGAGCACCGCGACCCCGCCGTCCTCCGGGGTCGTGGCGGAATAGGACCCGCCGGTCGCGTCCCAGCCCTCCTTGCTGCGGCCCATCACCGGTGTCTGGTACGGGTACTGCGCGGCGGCGTTGCTCTTCAGCGCGTCCGAGGCGCCGTTGTCGAAGGCCTCCTGGAGGACGACGACGTCGTTGCCCCGGAAGAAGGAGGCCGCCGGGATGGCCCTGGCCCGGTGGTCCTGGCCCCAGCTGGGGTAGAGATTTCTGCTGAAGAGGAAGGTGTTGTACGCCAGCACCTTCAGCGACGGCACCCCGGCGGCGGCCGGCGCCGCCGGGACCGTCGGGGCAGCGGAGGCGGACGGGGCGGTCGCGGCAAGTGTGGCGGCCGCGAGTGCGGTGGCCAGGGCTGCGCCAGGGGTGCGGCGGAGCACGGAGTGCGGCACTGGAACTCCCGTTTCGAGTGGGGGTGATGATCGGCGCGGCACATCAAATCAGTCGGAGTTACCTGCCGGTAGCCATTCGGCGGCGAATGGCCGACCGGCTGCGCATGATCTGGCCAACTTCCGTCACCGGCCGGCCCGGCAAGTCCGGTAGGCCCGGTGGATCCGGTGGGTCCGGCAGACCTGGTGCACCCGCCGGTACAGCTCCTCCACCGGCTGCGTGCTCCACCGCCGCGTGTGCGGCCTGTGCCCCGTGCCGCCTCGGACGGAACCGCAATCGCATACTGGAGGGGTGGGAAAAGGCAGGCAGGACCCCGTACCACCCCCGCCCGGCGGCATCCTGTGGTCGGTCGCCGGGGACGTGCGCGCGCTGCTCATGCTGCCCGCCGCGCTCACCCTCCAGGTCGCGCACCCGGCCGTCGGCGCGGGCGTCGACCAGCACTCCGTCTTCCGTACGGACCCGTGGGGACGCGGCGAGCGGTCGCTGCGCTCCGTGCAGCTGTGGGTGTACGGGGGAGAGGCGGCCGCCGAGGAAGGCCGCAGGCTCAGGCGGCTCCACAGGACGATCCGGGGCACCGACGCGCACGGCCGCCGCTACCACGCCCTGGACCCCGCCCCCTACTCCTGGGTCCACGCCACCGGCTTCCCGTGCTACCGGCACGCGCTGCGCTACCTCGTCCGGCCGCTGACCGGGGCCGAGGAGCGGCAGCTGTACGCGGAGTGGCTCCGGGTCGGCCGGATCCTCGGCATCGACGACCGGGACATGCCGCAGACCGTCGAGGAGTTCTGGCCGTACTACCGCAGGATGCTGGCCGACGAACTGGAAGCGACCGTGGTGGTGCGCGAGCTGCTCGCCACCGACGCCCGGGTCCCCGCCCCCGACCGGGGCCCGCTGCCGGTACGTCTCGTCCTGCGCGCCCTGTGGCCGGTCCTGCTGCCGCCGCTGGCCCGCTTCAGGGCGTTCCTGACCCTCGGCTACCTGCCGCCGGACGCGCGCCGGGCCCTCGGACTGGAGTGGAGCGACGCGCAGGAGCGCAGGCTGCGCCGGTTCAGCCGCGTCGTACGCACCCTGGTTCCGCTGCTGCCCGAGCGGCTGCGCTATCTGCCCCTGGCGCAGGAGGCCCGGGCGCGGTACCGCGGCGGCGTCGCCGCCCGCAACGGCTGAGAGCGCTCTCGGCCATTCCGCCCGGCCATTCCGCCCGGGCGGGCCGTGGAGCTGCGACGCCGGAGGAACCGGACCGTCACAGCCCCGCGTGCCCCTGTCAGCCGTTCCTGTCGTCACTGTCCTCCCTGTCGTCACCGTCCCCGGCGCCGCCGCTGTCCTCGGCCGTGTTCACGGGAGGAGCCGGCGGCCATGGAACTTCGGCGAGGAGGGGCAGAAGCGACTCTTCCTCGTAGTCGAGGTGTGCGTTCAGCTCCGTCGACATCCGGTCCAGCTCGGAGCGGAAACGCCGGGGGTCGGCGATGCCGATGCCGGACAGCAGGGCCACCAGCTCGCCCTGGAGGCGCGCGACCGTGCGGTGTTCGTCGCTGAGCCGGTCGAAGGTGTCGGCCGAGTGGGGGTGGTAGCGGGCGATTCCGGGGAACAGGTGCGCGTCCTCACTGGTGTGGTGGAACTCCAGGGACTGGCAGAACGCCAGGCAGCGCTGCCGGATCTGCAACCCGAGACCCGGGGCCTGCGGTTCGCCGGGGCCATGGTGGGCCGCGCGTGCGGCGAAGTGGGCGTCGACCTCCGCCCTCACCTGACGCAACTGGCCCCGCAGCCAGGTGTGGACCTCCATGAGCTTGTCGGCCAGGCTCTTGATTTCGACAGGGCCCTCCCAGCCGTCGGGCTCGGCGCGCTCCAGCACCACGACCGGCAGGAGCCGGGTGGTCCGGTCCTGGTACTCGCCGTACCCGGGCGCCACTCGTACGACGTGCTCGAACAGTTCCTCGCGCCGCGTTCCCTCGGCGGGAACCGCGAGGGCCTCGAAGGTACGGGTGCCGGTCTCCACCTGTACCACGGGATGGGCGAGCAGGTTGTGGTACCAGTCGGGATGACGCGGGGCACCGAGGTTGGAACCGACGACCACCAGCGAATCGCCGTGGCGGACGTAGCCGAGGGGAGTGGTGGTCTCCTTCCCCGACTTCGCGCCGGTGGTCGTCAGGAGGAGCAGGTCCTCGCCCGTGAAGGGGCCGCCGACCTTCCCTTCGTTGGCGCGGAATTCCTCGATGACCGATTGATTGAAAGACGTGGGCATACGGTTCTGTGTCTCCGGAGATGCAGAGGGATCCGCAGTGGCTGCGGGAGTGGCCGATGGTGGTGCGCGCAGGGCGGAGCGACCGCGCGGCACGCGACCGCACCGCACCGCATGGCGCGGTGCGGCACGCGTGACGGTGCCGGGAAGCGCGCGGAGTGAAAGACGGAAGGCGACGTGCGGCTGCGCTACGTCATGTACAGGGCGCGGAGTGTGAACTCATGGCGGGCCCCTCGAGTGAAGGGTGTTCGCCCGATCACCGGCCGGCCCACTGCTCTTTGGCCGGAGTCACGCGACACCGGGTCCATTACACGTATCCGGCAGTCGCCTGTCAACGGGGAAGATCACGCACCGGTGCCGCGCCGACCGCCCCCGCCCCACCCGCCCCGTTCCGTCAACAGTTGAACGCGCGGTGACCCACCGCATCCCCAACTGCCGTGCGTGTCACACGTATTGACACTTGCATTTCAGGAGTTTTACGTTCCTTGACATCTGAGAGCGCTCTCGGACGCCCTTCCCCCACGACTTCGAGGTGCCGTCCATGCCAGCCCCCCCGTCCAGATCAGCCCGATCCGCCCGATCCGCGTCCGCGCTGATCCTCGTCTCCGCCCTGACCGCCCTCGGCCTCGGCACCACCGCCGCCCCGGCGGCCGCGGCCACCATCCCCGTCGGGTCGGGCAGTTACTCCGACGTACGCCCCGCCGGAACCTCCGGCCCCACCACCAACACCGGCACACCCGTCACCCCCAAGCTCACCCCGGCCGCGAAGGACAAGCCGCTCCCCACCAACGACTGGTGGTCCTCCCTCGCCTTCCAGCGGTACGGCGACAACCCGCACTCCACGCCCATGTACGGGCACCCGCTCACCTACCAGGCCACCGCCGCCGGCCTCGAAGTCGGCTACCCGACGACTCCCGCCGTCGTCGGTGACGGCCGCCAGTACGAGTACGCCCACAAGCGCGACCTCACGCTCGGCCTGACCGGTCTCAACTCGCCCGACACCAAGGCCGACGACTGGTCCGACTGGACCGTCACCCCCTACTGGTCCGACGGCGCCCGCACCCTGCGCACCACCATCGGCCACGGCCTGCCCTTCGTGTACGCCAAGGGCTCGGGCGCCGGCGCCCAGATCACCACCGCCGCCGCGCCCACCGTCTTCGCCGACCAGGGCAACGTCCTCGGCATCACCGTCTCCGGCCACCACTACGCCCTGTTCGCGCCGACCGGCAGCGACTGGAACATCGCCGGCTCCACCCTCACGGCGGGCCTCGGCGCCAAGGACTACTTCTCGCTCGCCGTGCTGCCCTCCACCGACGCCCTCGCGACGTACAAGAAGTACGCGTACAGCTTCGTCACCGGCTCCAAGGCGAGCTGGAACACCGCCGGCGGCACGGTCAGGGCGACGTACACCCTCACCACCGAGGCGAAGGAGGGCAGCGAGACGGGCACGCTCCAGGCCCTCTACCGCCACCAGTGGCTGCACACCTCCGACCCGCTCACCCCGTACACGTACGTCTCGCCGCGCGGCACGATGAAGGTCCGCGAGGGCGCGTCCTTCACCACCAGCCAGCGGGCCTCCGCCGTACTGCCCGCCCTCCCGCAGTCGAGCGGCGTCGACAGGGCGAGGCTCAGGGGCTATCTGAACGAGGCCGCGAACGCCTCCGACCCGTTCTCGGGCGCCACCGACACGTACTGGACCGGCAAGGCGCTGGGCCGTCTCGCCCAGCTCGTCCCCGTCGCCGACCAGATCGGTGAGACCGCCGTCCGCGACAAGCTCCTCGGCCTGATGAAGGGCCGCCTCCAGGACTGGTTCACGGCCGGCGGCGCGAACGAGTTCTCGTACGACAGGACCTGGAAGACGCTGACCGGCTACCCGGCGTCGTACGGCAGCGACACCGAGCTCAACGACCACCACTTCCACTACAGCTACTACGTCTACGCGGCCGCGATCGTCGCCCAGTACGACCCGGCCTGGGCCGCCGACTCCGCCTGGGGCGGCATGGTCAAGACGCTGGTGCGGGACGCCGCCAACCCCAGCCGCACGGACTCCGCCTTCCCCTTCCTGCGCGGCTTCGACGTGTACGCGGGCCACAGCTGGGCCTCCGGCCACCAGGGCTTCGCCGCCGGCAACAACCAGGAGTCGTCCTCCGAGTCCACCAACCTCAGCGCCGGCCTGGTCCTGTGGGGCGCGGCGACCGGCGACACGGGCCTGCGCGACCTCGGCACGTACCTGCTGACCACCGAGTCCGAGGCGATCGCGCAGTACTGGTTCGACGCCGACGAGCAGGTCTTCCCGTCCTCCTTCGGCCACGACACGGTCGGCATGGTGTGGGGGAGCGGCGGGGCGTACGCCACCTGGTGGACGGCCAACCCGGAGGAGATCCACGGCATCAACGTCCTCCCGGTGACCGGCGGTTCACTGCACCTGGGCGGTGAGAAGACCGCCGTCCGGCGCAACCTCGCCGAGATGGAACGCCGGAACGGGGGCCCGGCCGTCGAATGGCGCGACATCCTCTGGGAGTTCCAGTCGCTGGCCGACCCGGCCGCCGCCAAGGCCAAGTGGGACGCGGGCCACGCCTCCTACACCCCCGAACAGGGCGAGT
The DNA here is from genome assembly GCF_039533765.1 of Streptomyces enissocaesilis. Taxonomy (NCBI): domain Bacteria; kingdom Bacillati; phylum Actinomycetota; class Actinomycetes; order Kitasatosporales; family Streptomycetaceae; genus Streptomyces; species Streptomyces enissocaesilis. The sequence goes on from NZ_BAAAUD010000053.1 coordinate 218,452, forward strand.
CCAAGGCGCACACCTACCACTGGATCAACACCCTCGACGCGCTCGGCGCCCCCGACGCGACCGTGAACGGTGACATCCCGACCTCCGCCGTCTTCACCAAGGGCACGGTACGGACGTACGCCGCCCACAACCACTCCGCCACCACCCGCACCGTGACCTTCTCGGACGGCGTCAGACTCACCGTCCCCGCCCGCTCGACCGCGACCGGCACCGGAGGCACCGACCCCGGCCCGGACCCCGAACCGCCCACCGGCAACACCTTCCAGCTGCGCACCGGCGGCGCCCTCACCACCGCCACCGGCACCACCGCCACCACCGACACCATCGCCTCGGCGGGCGGCGCCAACCACGACGGCACCCCGCACCAGCCACTGACGTACACGGTCAAGGGGGTCAACGGCACGCTCAAGCCCGGTACGCCGACGGCCTTCCGCCTCCAGGTCGACGCGGGCACGACGGTCGGCCTCGGCCAGCAGGCGCGCGTCAGCTACGACCTGACCGGCGACGGCACGTACGACCGGACGGAGACGTACCGGTACTTCGCGACCGACCCGGTGACCGGCTGGGAGGAGTACACCCAGGCCCGCGGCCTCGTCTCGGCCACCGGCACGCCCGGTGACCTCAGGGGCGGCACTATACGTCTCGAAGTGTGGAGCGCCATCGGGAACGGCACGGCGAAACTGCGGACCGGCACGGCGGATTCGGTCCTGGTGATTCCTTTCCAGTGACCGGCCCGCATCCCACACACGGCGGGCCCCGGCCGCTCAGGCCGAGGCCCGCCGCACCAGTTCGGTCGGCATGATCACCGAGGCCGGAGCACCCGCTTCCCGCCCGTCGCGCCCGCTCAGGACGCGCATCAGCAGCCTGACCATCAGCCGGCCCATTCCCTCGATGTCCTGGCGGACCGTCGTCAGCGGGGGATCGGCCGCCTCGGCGACGCCCGCCACATCGTCGAACCCGACGAGCGCGACATCCTCCGGCACCCGCCGCCCCCGCTCCCGCAGGACCCGCAGCGCGCCCGCGGCCATCAGGTCGTTGGCGGCGAAGACGGCGTCCAGGTCCGGCCGCCGGTCCAGCAGTTCCGCCATCGCGCGAGCACCACTGTCCACGGTGAAGCCGCCCTGGACGGTCAGGGCCGGATCGGCGTCGAAGAGCACGTCGCGGTAGCCGTCGGCGCGGTCGGCGGCGGAGGTCTGGTCGCGGGGTCCCGCGATGTGCGCGATGCGCTCCCGCCCCAGGCCGGCGAGATGGCGTACGGCGCTGCGGGCGCCGCCCCGGTTGTCGCAGTCGACGTACGGCACCGCCGCCCCGGAGCCGGAGCCGGAGCCGGGCCGTCCGCCGAAGACCGCCGGGACCCTGGAGTCGCGGATGAGGGCCGGCAGTCCGTCGTCGTGGTGCAGCGAGAAGGCGAGTGCGCCGTCGACGTGGCCGCCCCCGAGGTAGCGGGCGATCCGGTCGTGGTCGCCGGGCCCCTCCACCCACAACAGCACCAACTGGGAGTCGTTCGCCGTCAGTTCCCTGCTGATCCCGCGCACCTGCTGTTCGAAGAAGGGATCGGAGAAGACCCGGAACTCGGGCTCGGCGATGATCACGGCGACCGCGCCGCTCTGCCGCGTGACGAGGGACCTGGCCGCCTGGTTCGGGACGTACCCCAACTCCTCGACCGCTTCCCGCACCTTGTCGGCCAGCGGCTGCCGCACGCCCGCGCCGCCGTTGACGACCCGGGAGGCCGTGGCCCGGGAGACTCCGGCGCGGGCCGCGACGGCTTCCAGCGTGGGGCGGGAACCGGCGGGCTGCTCGGGCAAGGCGGGCGCTCCTCGGCGAGTCGGAGGGGGAAATGCTTCCGGGAGGGAGCGTATCCGCCGTCACACCCCCGCGAGAGCCCTTGAGAGCGCTTTCAGCCCCACATTCGAAGTCTTCGGAGATTGCGAAGACTTCGTGGACACCGCCGGTCAGCGGTGTCCGTGCTCGTGGACCGTGTTCGTCGCGGCGATCTTCTTCCACGACTCGGGCCGCGCGGGCACACCGCCTCCACCGGTGTCCGAGCGTGCGATACGGGATTCGGCCGCGGCCGGGGCGCCCGGCTTCGACGGCTCGTACAGCCAGGTGTCGAAGAGTGCGCCGAGCGGCTCGCCCGACACCTTCTCGGCGTACTTCACGAAGTCGCCCACGCTCGCGTTCCCGTGCGCGAACGCGGCCGGCCAGCCCTTCAGGATCCTGAAGAAGTCCTCGTCGCCGACCTCGTTGCGCAACGCCTGCACGGCGAGCGCGCCCCGGTCGTACACGGCGATGTGGAACTGGTCGTCCGGGCCCGGGTCGCCCGGCTCGACCGTCCAGAAGGGGTCGTCGGCCGCACGCGTTTCGTAGACGTAGTCGGCGAGCTCCTGCGCCGTGCCCTCGCCCTCCTTCTCGGACCACAGCCACTGGCTGTAGCGGGCGAAGCCCTCGTTGATCCAGATGTCCTTCCAACCCTTGACGGCGACGCTGTCGCCGTACCACTGGTGGGCCAGCTCGTGGACGACGACCGAGACGTTCGCTCCGTCGGCGAACTGCCGCGGGCTGTAGAACGGCCGCGTCTGCGTCTCCAGCGCGTAACCACTCGCCACGTTCGGGACGTAACCGCCGAGCGCGTCGAAGGGGTACGGGCCGAAGACCCCGGCCAGGTACTCGGCGACCTCGGTGGTCCGCTCGATGCTCGCGCGCGCCGCTCCGGCGTTGTCGCCGAGGTCCTTGCTGTACGCGTTGAGCACCGGCAGGCCGTCCGCCGTCCTGTCGGTCGTGATGTCGAACCTGCCGACCGCGAGCGTGGCGAGATAACTGGCCTGCGGCTTGTTCGAGCGCCAGTGGTAGCGGGTCCACCCGAGCTTCGAGCTCTGCGACTGGAGCACGCCGTTGCTGATGGCCTGGGTGCCGTCCGGCACCGCGACGGAGACGTCGTACGTCGCCTTGTCCAGCGGGTGGTCGTTGCTCGGGAACCACCAGACGGCCGAGTCGGGCTCCTGGGCGGCGACGCCGCCGTCCGGGGTGCGGTGCCAGGCGGTGTAGCCGCCGACCTTCAGCGCGGACGGCTTTCCGGCGTACCGGACGACGACCGAGGCGGCCCGGCCCTTCTCCAGCGGGGCGGCGGGGGTGACGACGAGTTCCTGGTCCCCCTCCTTCGCGAACCTCGCCCTCTTCCCGTCGACCCGCACCTCGCTCACGCCCAGACCGAAGTCCAGATTGAAGCGCGAGAGGTTCTGCGTGGTGGTGGCGAGGATCGTCGCCGTGCCCTCCAGCAGATCCGTTCTGGGCTGGTATTTAAGGCGGAGGTCGTAATGCGACACGTCGTACCCGCCGTTGCCGCTGGCCGGGTAGTAGGGGTCGCCGATGCCCGGGGCGCCCGGCGAGAAGTCCGCGGCCGATGCCGGGATCGCCAGCAGGAGTGAGGCCGTCAGCACGCCGGGGGTGAGGAGTCTGCGGTGCACGGATGCTCCAAATGGTCGGTCCGAACGATCGTCTGAAGACTATTCAGCGCCTGTGCCACCAGCCATGTCCACGGTCACTGCTGTCACAGGACTGACATCCGGCCGTCACGCTGCTCACCACTGTGCGTCGCCGCCCCCTTTTGCGCAGCAGTTGACCGGGGTACCTTCCGGCCCATGCCGATACCTGCGCGGAGACCCCACGTGAAGTGGCGAAGGTTCGTACCGGCGGCCGCGGCCGCCCTGATGGCGGTCGTGCTGACCCCGACGGGCGCCCAGTCCGCGGCGGCCGGCCCCAAGGAGAGCAGACCCGTCCACTCCTACGCCGACGCGATCCGCGAAGCCGTATGGGTGGACACCAGGCTCGACGCCGACGGGGACGGGAAGACCGACCGGGTCGCCGTCGACATCGTCCGTCCCCGGGAACCCGCCCGGCAGGGCCGGAAAGTACCCGTCATCATGGACGCCAGCCCGTACTACTCCTGCTGCGGCCGCGGCAACGAGAGCCAGAAGAAGACGTACGACGCGAACGGCGACCCCGTCCGGTTCCCCCTCTACTACGACAACTACTTCGTTCCCCGCGGCTACGCCTTCGTCGCCGTCGACCTCGCCGGAACCAACCGCTCCGACGGCTGTGTCGACGTGGGCGGCCGCTCCGACGTCCAGTCGGCCAAGGCGGTCGTCGACTGGCTGAACGGCCGCGGCAAGGCGTACACCAGCCGCACCGGCGGCGAGCGCGCCAAGGCGGGCTGGTCCACCGGCAACACCGGCATGATCGGCAAGAGCTACGACGGCACCGTCGCCAACGGCGTCGCGGCGACCGGCGTCGAGGGCCTCAAGACCATCGTCCCGATCGGCGCGATCTCCTCCTGGTACGACTACTACTTCGCCCAGGGCGCCCCGCTCTACGACAGCGGTCCCGACTGGCTCTCCGACTACGTCGAGAGCCCCGAAGCCCGCGCCCGCTGCCAGGCCGTCCAGCAGCGCCTCGTCGACGAAGCCCCGCGCAACGGCGACTTCACCCGCCTGTGGGCCGAGCGCGACTACGTACCGGACGCGGACAAGGTCAGGGCCAGTGTCTTCGTCGTACACGGCATGCAGGACCTCAACGTCCGCGCCAAGCACTTCGGCCAGTGGTGGGACGCCCTCGCCGACGCCGGGGTGGACCGCAAGATCTGGCTCTCCCAGACCGGCCACGTCGACCCCTTCGACTTCCGCCGCGGGCACTGGGTGAAGACCCTGCACCGCTGGTTCGACCACGAACTCCTCGGCTACGACAACGGCATCGACCGCGAGCCGATGGCCGACATCGAGCGTGCCCCCGACCGGTGGACCACCGACAAGGTCTGGCCGCCCCGCTCCGCCGGGGCCACCGCCCTGCGCCCCGGCAAGGGCTCCGCACCCGGCGTCGGCACCCTCTCCCTGAAGCCCGCCGCCCCCGGCGCCACCGAGACCTTCACCGACGACCCCAAGCTCGGCGAGAGCGACTGGGCCGCGCGGATCGACACCTCGACCCCCTCCAAGGCCGGTTTCACCACCAAGCCCCTCACCCGCGCCCTGCGCCTGTCCGGCTCCTCCGAGGTGACCGTCACCGCCACGCCCTCCACCTCCACCGCGCACCTCTCCGCGGTCCTCGTGGACCTCGGCCCCGACACGATCCGCGACTACACCGCGGCCGGCGAAGGCATCACCACCCTCACCGACCGCACCTGCTGGGGCCCGAGCACCACCGGTGACAGCTCCTGCTTCAAGGAGACCAAGGCCCGTACCGCGAACGTCGACCACACCGTCTTCAGCCGGGGCTGGGCCGACCTCGGCACGTACGCCGACGCCGACCGCGGCCGTCCGCTCACGCCGGGCAAGCGGTACACGATCACCCTCGACCTCCACGCGAGCGACCACGTCGTCCCCGCCGGACACCGTCTCGCGCTGATCGTCGGCGGCACCGACGCGGGCCTCATCGACCCGCCCTCCACCACCCCCACCCTCCGCCTCGACCTGTCCCGTACGAGCGCCGAGCTCCCCGTGGTCGGCGGCGCCAAGGAGTTCGCCACCGCCACCGCCGGCTCCTCCTACGCCACCCCGTCGGGCGCCCGCCTCGACGGCGTGGCCGAGCCGCGCTCCGCCCGCCCGATCCCGGGAGGCACCCCCTGATGCGCCCACCTGTCCGCGCACTCGCGCTCTGCGCCACCGCGGCGGCCCTCGCCGCCCCCGCCGTCCTCACGGCGCCCGCCCAGGCGGCGTCGGCTCCGCCCCGTACCGGCTTCGAGGTGTCCAACGGCGCGCGCTGGACCACCCAGCCCGAGGAGCAGGCCCTGCTGGCCGCCGTCGACCGGGGCAGCGCGCGCGTCACACTGTCCGGCATCGGCACCACGAAGCAGGGCCGCCCGCTCCAACTCGTACGCATCGCGGACCAGCGGCGCACCGAGAACACCGTGCTGCTGATCTGCTCCCAGCACGGCGACGAACCGTCAGGACGCGAAGCCTGCCTGACCACCGTCCGGGACCTCGCGTACGCCAAGGACAAGAAGACCCTCGACTTCCTCGCCCGCACCACGGTCCTCGTCGTCCCCACCGCCAACCCCGACGGCCGCGCCGCCGACACCCGGGGCAACTCCGACCGTGTCGACGTCAACCGTGACCACATCGCCCTCAGGACCGCCGAGGGGCGGGCGATGGCCGCCGTCGTCCGCGACCACCGCCCCGACGTCGTCTACGACCTGCACGAGTACGGCGCCACCCCGCCGTACTACGACAAGGACCTGCTCGCCCTCTGGCCCCGCAACCTCAACACGGCCGGCCGGGTGCACGCCGAAGCGCGCACCCTCTCCGAGTCGTACGTGCGTCCCGGCGCCGAGGACGCCGGATTCAGCAGCGGCGTCTACGGCATCTGGACCGACCCGGTGACGGGCGAGCCCGTCAAGCAGGTGGCGGGCGACGGCCAGGAGCGCATCCTGCGCAACACGGCGGGCATCAAGCACTCGGTGGGCCTCCTGGTGGAGACCCGCGTCGACCCCCTCACCGAAGCGGAGAAGAAGGACCCCGCCCTCAACAACAGGCGCCGTGTCGGCACCCAACTGGCGGCTCTGGAGAGCGCGTTCACCTATGCGCACGAGCGGCGCGGCCGCATCGGGGCAGCCACCGCCCAGGCGCGCCGCGCGGGCTTCGCAGACCGGGGCCCCGTCCGCCTCGGCGGCGCCGACAACGACCCGGCCGAGCCCGCCGAGACCATCCAGGACCCGCCCTGCGGCTACCACCTCTCCGCGGCGCAGTACGCGGACGTGGGGGACGAGCTGGCCCTGCACGGTGTGGCGTCCCGCCGGGGCGCCGAGGGGGCGTACGTACCCCTCCGCCAGTCCCGGCGAGCCCTGGCCGTCCTTCTGCTCGACGAGCGTGCGGCCTACCGCCTCACCGCCGGGCGGCCCGACACCACCTGCTGAAAGGCTGTGACGTGCGACACATGTGGTAGGGGGTACGGGAGAGCGAAATCAGGCTCCGTGAATCCCTGAAAGGTGCCGCTTGTGTCGCACGAACAGAAACCGGCTCAACGGCTGCGGCTGCCCGTCAGGGCGGCTCTCCCGGGCCGCCACCCGCACGAGGACGAGACGCCCCGGACCGACCGGGTGGTGTTCGGTGTGACGGCGGTTCTCACCCTCGCCTTCGTGGTCTGGGGTTCCGTCTTCACCAAGACGCTGGAGGCCGTCTCCGACAAGATGCTGAGCGGCCTGATGCACCACGGCGGCTGGGCCTTCGTCCTGGCCGCCTCGGGGTTCGTCGTCTTCGCTCTCTGGCTCGCCATCAGCCGCTACGGCAGGATCCCGCTCGGCCAGGAGCACGAGGGGCCCGAATTCCGTACGGTCTCCTGGGTCGCGATGATGTTCAGCGCGGGCATGGGCATCGGCCTGATGTTCTACGGCGTCAGCGAGCCGCTCGCGCACTACACCAGCCCGCCGCCCGGCACCGTCCCCGCCGACTCGGCGGACGCCATGCAGACGGCCCTGGCGACCACCCTGTTCCACTGGACCCTCCACCCCTGGGCGATCTACGCGGTGGTCGGGCTCGCCATCGCGTACAGCACTTTCCGGCGCCGCAGGCGGCAGACCATCAGCGCCGTCTTCGAGCCGCTGATCGGCAAGAAGCGTGCCGACGGCACCCCCGGCCGGGTGATCGACATCCTCGCCATCTTCGCGACCCTCTTCGGCTCCGCGACCTCCCTCGGCCTGGGCACCCTGCAGATCGGCAGCGGATTCGGCGAACTGGGCTGGATGGAGCAGGCCGGCACCGGACTCCTGATCTCCATCATCGGAGTGCTCACCGTCGCCTTCGTCTTCTCGGCCGTCTCCGGTGTCGAGAAGGGCATCCAGTGGCTGTCCAACACCAACATGGTCCTCGCCGTGGTCCTCGCGGCCTTCGTCTTCGTCGCGGGCCCGACCATCCTCGTCCTCGACCTCCTCCCCACCTCCCTCGCCTCCTACGTCGACGAGATCCCCCAGCTCGCCGGCCGGACCGAGGCGGCGACCGGCGGCGGCGACGTCGCCGACTGGCTGAGCAGCTGGACGGTCTTCTACTGGGCCTGGTGGATCTCCTGGACGCCGTTCGTCGGCATGTTCATCGCCCGCATCAGCCGCGGCCGTACGATCCGTCAGTTCGTGGGCGGCGTCATCCTCGTCCCCAGCACCGTCAGCCTGGTCTGGTTCGCCATCTTCGGCGGTACGGCGATGCAGCTCCAGGAGCGGGGACAGCTCGGGGACGAGGCCACACCCGAGGGCCGGCTCTTCGCCGTACTCCAGGAGTTCCCCGTCGCCGGCGTGATGAGTCTGCTCGTCATGGTCCTGGTGGCCATCTTCTTCATCTCCGGGGCCGACGCCGCCTCGATCGTGATGGGCACGCTCTCCCAGCGGGGCACCTTCGAACCGGCCCGGCTCGTCGTCGTCTTCTGGGGCGTGGTGACCGGAGCGGTGGCGGCCGTGATGCTGCTGGTCGGCCACGGCAAGGGCAACGCGCTCGCCGGACTCCAGAACCTCACCATCCTCGTCGCGGCCCCCTTCGTGCTGGTCATGGTGGGCATGTGCCTGTCCCTCATGCGCGACCTGCGCCAGGACCCGCTGATCGTCCGCGGTGAGATCGCCGAGGAGGCGGTGGAGAGCGCCGTGATCGCGGGCCACGAGAAGTACGCCGGCGAGTTCGAGATCCGCATCGGCCCGGGCCCCGAGGCCGGTGACGGCCCCCGGACCGGTACGGACGACCGGGACGACCGCAGCAACCACCCCTGACCGGCAGGACGCGCCCGCCCCCGCGCCGCATGCCACGGCGGCGGGAGGGGACGCGCGGGGACGCTCCCCGCGGGGCGTCGAACGCGTGGCGCGCACGAAGGGAGCCGTACGGACAGCCCCGACGACCCACTGACACCCGCACCGCGCCGTGCCCGCACCCGCATCACCCCCCTCCCGCCGCCGCCCGCCGGCCCGCTCCGGATGCTCGGTAGGATCAGAGCCCTGATGACTGCCACTCTCGTCGCCAAAGACCTCGCCGCCGGCCACGGCGACCGCTCGCTCTTCTCCGGGCTCGACCTCGTCGTCGCGCCCGGCGACGTGATCGGTCTCGTCGGTGTGAACGGCGCGGGCAAGTCCACGCTGCTGCGCCTGCTCGCCGGGCTCGACACCCCGGAACAGGGCGAGCTGCGGCTCTCGCCGCCCACCGCCACCGTCGGACACCTCCCGCAGGAGCCCGAGCGCCGCGAGGACGAGACGGTACGGGACTTCCTCGCCCGGCGCACCGGAGTGGCCGCTGCCCAGCGCGCCCTCGACGAGGCCACCCAGGCGCTCGTCGACGAGACCCCGGGCGCGGACGACGCGTACTCGGACAGCCTGGAGCGCTGGCTCGACCTCGGCGGCGCCGACCTGGACGAGCGCGCGGAGGAGGTGGCGGCGGCCCTGGGCCTGGCGATCGGCCTCGACCACCCCATGACCGCCCTCTCCGGCGGCCAGGCGGCCCGCGCGGGCCTCGCCTCCCTCCTCCTCTCCCGCTACGACGTCTTCCTCCTCGACGAGCCCACGAACGACCTGGACCTGGACGGCCTGGAGCGCCTCGAACGCTTCGTCTCCGGCCTGCGCGCCGGAACGGTCGTCATCAGCCACGACCGCGAGTTCCTCACCCGCACGGTCACCAAGGTCCTGGAGCTGGACCTCGCCCAGCAGCAGATCAAGCTCTACGGCGGCGGCTACGCGGCCTACCTGGAGGAGCGCGAGAGGGCGCGCCGCCACGCCCGCGAGGACTTCGACGAGTACGCCGACAAGAAGGCCGCCCTCGAGGGCCGCGCCCAGATGCAGCGCGGCTGGATGGACAAGGGCGTCAAGAACGCCCGCCGCAAGGCCACCGACAGCGACAAGCTCGGCCGCAACCTCCGCAGCGAGGCGAGCGAGAAGCAGGCCGCCAAGGCACGCCAGACGCAGCGCATGATCGAGCGCCTCGACGTCGTCGAGGAGCCCCGCAAGGAGTGGGAACTGCGCATGGAGATCGCGGCGGCCCCGCGCTCCGGCGCGGTCGTCGCGACCCTGCGCGACGCGACGGTCCGGCGCGGCGACTTCTCCTTCGGCCCGGCGTCGCTCCAGATCGACTGGGCCGACCGCGTCGCGATCACCGGAGCCAACGGCGCCGGCAAGTCCACGCTGCTCGCCGCCCTCCTCGGCCGCCTCCCGCTGGACGAGGGGTACGCCGCGCTCGGCCCGGGTGTCGTCGTCGGTGAGGTCGACCAGGCCCGCGGTCTGTTCTACGGGTCCGAGTCCCTGCTCGAAGCCTTCTGCGCGGCCGTTCCCGACACGGAACCGGCGGAGGTGCGCACCCTCCTGGCCAAGTTCGGCCTGCGCGCCGAGCACGTCCTGCGCCCCGCCACCACGCTCTCCCCGGGCGAACGCACCCGCGCCGCGCTCGCCCTGCTCCAGGGCAGGGGCGTCAACCTCCTCGTCCTCGACGAGCCGACGAACCACCTCGACCTGACCGCGATCGAGCAGCTGGAGTCCGCTCTCGCCTCGTACGAGGGCACGCTGCTGCTGGTCACCCACGACCGCCGGATGCTGGACGCGGTCAGCACGACACGGCGTATCGAGGTCGCGGACGGCAGGGTCACCGAGGTCTGACGTCGCTCCCCGTCCCGGGAGGGTCCGTGCGGGCTCCGGGTTGAGGCTTCACCCCATCGGCGTAGCGTGGAAACAGGCCGGTCCTGTGGCAGACGAGCGGGAGAGCTCCCTGGCAAGGACGCCGTACCCGGTCGCGCCGCCGCGCCTCCACTCCGCTGCCCCAAGGCGCCGCGCCTTCCGAGCGAAGCTGCGGGACAAGGGAACGAGGAGCGAGGGTCATGGGCAACGACTCGACCGACCAGTTGCGCGAACGGGTGCGCGGGGCGGTCATCACCCCCGAGGACGAGGGGTACGACGAGGCACGCACGGTCTACAACGCCATGATCGACAGACGGCCGGCCGCCGTCGTGCGCTGCGCCAACGCGGGCGACGCCATGGCCGCGGTCGACTTCGCACGGGAGAACGAGCTCGACCTGGCGGTGCGGGGCGGCGGGCACAGCGTGCCCGGCTTCGGCACCTGCGACGGCGGGGTGGTGGCCGACCTGTCCCGGATGCGCGGCGTCCGCGTCGACCCCGCGCGGCGGACGGCGCGCGCGGAGGGCGGAGCCACCTGGGGCGACTTCAACGCGGCGGCACACGCTTTCGGTCTGGCCACGACCGGCGGGATCATCTCCACCACCGGCGTCGGAGGGCTCACCCTCGGCGGCGGTATCGGGCACCTGGCCCGCGGACTCGGCCTGAGCTGCGACAACCTGGTCTCGGCCGATGTGGTGACCGCGGACGGCCGACTGCTCGTCGTGAGCGAGAAGGAGCACGACGACCTCTTCTGGGCCCTGCGCGGCGGCGGCGGCAACTTCGGCGCGGTGACCTCCTTCGAGTTCCGCCTCGCTCCCGTCGGGGACATCTACGGCGGGCCGATCCTCTACGAACTGGAGGACGCCGCCACCGTCCTGAGAGGCTTCCGCGAACTCATCGCCGAAGCGCCCGAGGAACTCGGGGTGTTCCCGGCCTTCCAGATCGCCCCGCCGCTCCCGTTCATCCCGGAGAACCGGCACGGGGACACCTTCATCCTGCTCGTGACATGCTGGGCCGGGCCGCTCGACGAGGGAGAGCGCGCCCTCCAGCCGTTCCACGACCTGGCCCCGGTGGTCGCCGAGCACGTCGGGCCCCTGCCGTACCCGGCACTCAACAGCGCCTTCGACGCACTGGTGCCGCCCGGCCTCCAGCACTACTGGAAGGCCAACTTCGTGACCGAGCTCAGCGACGCCGCGATCGAAGCGCATCTGGAGCACGGGCCACGGGTGCCCGCCGTGAACTCGACGGTCCACATCTATCCCGTCAACGGTGCCTGCCACCGCGTGGCGCCGGACGAAACGGCCTTCGCCTACCGGGACGCCTCGTTCGCCACCGTCGTCGCCGGGATGTGGCCCGACCCCGCCGACAACGAGGCCAACACCGCCTGGGTGCGCGACTACTACCGGGCCACCGCGCCGCACTCGGAGGAGGGCGGATACGTCAACTTCATGGCCGGGGACGACCAGGGCCGGATCAGGGCCAACTACCGGGGCAACTACGACCGCCTCGTCGAGGTCAAGAAGGCGTACGACCCGGGAAACCTGTTCCACCTGAACCAGAACATCACGCCGTAACCCGCGCGTACGCACCCGGGCCGCCGGCCCCGGTGGTCCCGTACGACACCGGGTACCACCGGAGCCGGCCGCGTCCTAGCTCCGCCCCTTGCTCCCGGGGTCCGTCAGCCCCGCGCGGCGCAGCGCGTCCGCCATCGCGCTGTTCGCCGGCGGCGGGACCTGGCTCTTGCCGCCGCCCCGCTGCGGACGGCCCTGCCGCTGCTGCGGGGGCCTGCCGCCGGAGCCGCGCTCACGGTCACGGCGTCCGCCCTCGCCCCGGCCGCCCTCGCCACGCCCGCCGCCGGACCGCGGCGCCGCCGCGTCGTCGTCGAGCCGGAGCGTCAGCGCGATCCGCTTGCGCGCGATGTCGACCTCCAGCACCTTCACCCTCACCACGTCGCCGGACTTCACCACGTCCCGCGGGTCCTTGACGAAGGTCTTCGACAGCGCCGAGACATGCACGAGCCCGTCCTGGTGAACGCCCACGTCCACGAAGGCGCCGAACGCGGCGACATTCGTCACCACACCCTCTAGGACCATCCCGGACTCCAGGTCGCCGAGCTTCTCGACGCCTTCCTTGAAGGTCGCCGTCCTGAACGCGGGCCGCGGGTCGCGCCCCGGCTTCTCCAGCTCCTTCAGGATGTCCGACACGGTCGGCAGACCGAACGTGTCGTTCACGTAGTCGGCCGGCCGCAGCGACCGCAGCACCGCGGTGTTCCCGATGAGCGTTCCGACCGCGCTCCCCGCCGTCTTCACCATCGCCCGCACCACCGGATACGCCTCGGGGTGCACGCTCGACGCGTCCAGCGGATCGTCGCCGCCCCGGATCCGCAGGAAGCCCGCACACTGCTCGTACGCCTTCGGGCCGAGCCGCGCCACGTCCTTGAGCCCCTTCCGGGACCGGAACGGGCCGTTCGCGTCCCGGTGCGCGACGATGTTCTCCGCCAGCCCCGAGCTGATCCCCGACACCCGCGAAAGCAGCGGCGCGGAAGCGGTGTTGACGTCCACGCCCACACCGTTGACACAGTCCTCGACCACCGCGTCGAGCGAGCGCGACAGTTTCACTTCCGCCAGGTCGTGCTGGTACTGCCCGACCCCGATCGACTTCGGGTCGATCTTCACGAGCTCCGCGAGCGGGTCCTGGAGCCGCCGCGCGATCGACACGGCGCCGCGCAGCGACACGTCCATGTCCGGGAGTTCCTGCGAGGCGAAAGCGGAGGCCGAGTACACGGACGCACCCGCCTCCGAGACCATGACCTTCGTCAGCTTCAGCTCGGGGTGCTTGTCGCACAGCTCACCGGCGAGCCTGTCGGTCTCGCGGGACGCCGTGCCGTTGCCGATGGCGATGAGCTCGACGGCGTGCTCCTCGGCGAGCTGTGCCAGCGTCGCCAGCGACTCGTCCCACTTGTTCCGGGGCACGTGCGGGTGGATGACATCAGTCGCCACCACCTTCCCGGTGGCGTCCACCACAGCGACCTTGACGCCCGTACGGAAACCGGGGTCGAGCCCGAGGGTCGCCCGCGTCCCGGCCGGCGCCGCCAGCAGCAGGTCCCGCAGGTTGGCCGCGAAGACCCGCACCGCCTCGTCCTCCGCGGCGGTCCGCAGCCGCAGCCGCAGGTCGATCCCCAGGTGCACCAGGATCCGGGTCCGCCACGCCCAGCGCACGGTGTCGCCGAGCCACTTGTCGCCGGGCCGGCCCTGCTGGGAGATCCCGAACCGCCGGGCGATCATGCTCTCGTACGTGGAGGGGCCGGGAGCCTCCGACGGCTCCTCGGGCTCCAGCACCAGATCGAGTACGTCCTCCTTCTCGCCCCGCAGCATCGCGAGCACCCGGTGCGAGGGCAGCGCGGTGAAGGGCTCGGCGAAGTCGAAGTAGTCGGCGAACTTGGCGCCGGCCTCCTCCTTGCCCTCCCGTACCTTCGCGGCCAGCCGCCCGCGCGACCACATGCGCTCCCGCACCTCACCGATCAGATCGGCGTCCTCGGAGAAGGTCTCCGTCAGGATCGACCGCGCACCGTCCAGGGCGGCCTGGGCATCGGCCACGCCCTTCGCCGCGTCCACGAACGCGGCGGCGGCCGCGAGCGGCTCCACCGAAGGGTTGGCCAGCAGTCCCCGGGCCAGCGGTTCGAGCCCCGCCTCGCGCGCGATCTGCGCCTTCGTCCGGCGCTTGGGCTTGAACGGCAGGTAGATGTCTTCCAGCCGGGCTTTGGTGTCGGCGGCCCGGATCCGCGCCTCGAGGGCGGCGTCCAGCCTGCCCTGTTCGCGTACGGACTCCAGGACCGCGGTCCGCCGCTCCTCCAGCTCCCGCAGATACCGCAGCCGCTCCTCCAGCGTGCGCAGCTGCGCGTCGTCGAGCATCTCGGTCGCTTCCTTGCGGTAGCGAGCGATGAACGGCACGGTCGAGCCGCCGTCGAGCAACTCGACGGCGGCCCGGACCTGCCGTTCCTTTACGCCGAGCTCCTCGGCGATCCTGCCTTCGATGGACGTGGTCACGATGTTCCCGACTCGCCTTCTCCTGCGGGCTGTGCCTGAGCCTGCATTGTGCAGGGTCGTCGGGTCCCGTGTCGCGCGCGCCCCGGCCGGACGTTCAGGCGCGGCGCGCGCGGCCACCGCTGCGGGACGCGGTGCCCGACGCGCCTCCGAAGAGCTTGGCGACCAGGCGGAAGGGCAGGGTCACCACTGTCGCGACGGCCGAGCCGATCATCCGGAGTCCCTCTGCAATCGCACGCAACACGGTGTACCTCCTGCTGTATCGGTGTCCGACACGCATCTCGGTGTCCGACACAGCTCGGGTGTCCGTCAGTACGCGGCGCAAACGCCCTGCGCGGCGGGCGATGTCACTTGCCGGTGAGATCGGCGGGGAACGCACCCGCTCCCAGCGCCGCCGCCAGGAAGCCGCGGCCGAGCTCGGTGAGCCGCTCGGTGCCCTCGGCACCCAGGTGTGTGTACGGCGCCGCGTCGAGCCGGTCCGTGGCGTCCTCAAGATCGGCGCGCAGCGCCGTGCCCGCCTCGGTCAACTCGCCCTCGCCGTCGAGGAGTCCGCGCTCCCGCAGCCGTCCCGCGGCCGCCTCCCAGTCCGTACGGGTCCAGCCGCGGGTCGTCACGGCCCAGCGCGGTGACATGCCCTTGCCGGTCGCCGTGTGGCTGACCAGCGCCTCCAGCGGGTCGAGCCCAGCGGCGAGCAGCGCCGTCAGATGGCCGTCGCCGCGGTGCTCGCGCAGCAGCGTCGCGGCGTGCCAGTACGCGAGGTGGGGCTGGTCGGGCACGGGCAGATCGGCGTGGGCGGCGTACAGCGGACGGGCGTGCCGGGTGCACGCCTCGGCGGCGCGCAGCGCGAGCCCGGCGGCCTCCGCCATCTCGTCGGAGCCGACGGCCTCCGCTCCGAGCAGCCGGCGCAGCGTGGAGTCCGCGGCGCGCAGCCGTGCGGCGAGCACGGTCTCGGGCGACGCCGTGCGCCACACCTCGGGCACGTGACGGGCGACGAGGTCGTGGTTGAAGTTGTAGAACGTCGCGGTGATCACACCGGCCCCGACCGCGCCCATGGCGGCGCCCCGGCCCGCGAAGTAGGCGGCGCTGCTGTCCTCGATGCCCACCCCCGCCAGCTCCTTCGCGAAGTCGGGGGAGAAGTAGACGGTCGAGTGCAGCGGATTGAGGGCGTTGTGGCAGCGGCGGCCGGCGCGCGCGGGAAGAGAGGTCATGACCGTACGCTACCGACTGGTCAGTACGTCCGAAAGGGCGGGACCCCATGGCGGCAAAGGTGGGGTTCTCGTCATTGCGGACAGCTGCCGGGGCCCGAAGGATGGGCGCATGACGCAGCGATCCGTACTCGCCCTCCTGTTCGACGAGGTCCAGAGCCTCGATGTGACCGGCCCCGTGGAGGTCTTCGCCGGCGCGGCCGTGCAGGCGGGCGACCCCGGGGCGTACCGCATCCGCACCGCCTCGCTCGACGGCGCTCCCGTCCGCACCTCCAGCGGGCTCACGCTCGTCCCCGACACCGCCCTCGCCGACGGGCCCGCGCCCCACACCCTCCTCGTCCCCGGCGGCCGGGGCACCCGCAACCCCGACCCGCGCCTGACCGGCTGGCTGCGTGAGAACGCCCCGCGCGCCGAGCGCCTGGTCTCCGTCTGCACGGGGGCGCTCCTGCTCGCCGGGGCCGGACTGCTCGACGGCCGTCGGGCCACCACGCACTGGGCGCTCAGCGACCACCTGGCCCGCACCTACCCGGCCGTCGAGGTCGACCCGGACCCCATCTACGTACGCGACGGGAACGTGGCGACCTCGGCCGGCGTCACGGCGGGCATCGACCTGGCGCTCGCCCTCGTCGAGGAGGACCTGGGCAGGGACACGGCGCTCGCCGTCGCCCGCCATCTGGTCGTCTTCCTCCGCCGCCCCGGAAACCAGGCCCAGTTCAGCGCCCAGCTCGCCGCCCAGACCGCGCGGCGCACGCCCCTGCGCGAGGTCCAGCAGTGGATCACCGAGCATCCCGAGGACGACCTGTCGGTCCAGGCGCTGGCCGGCCGCGCCCTCCTCTCCCCCCGGCACTTCGCCCGCGCCTTCCACTCCGAGACCGGCACGACACCGGGCCGGTACGTCGAACGCGTACGGCTCGAACACGCGAGGCGGCTCCTCGAGGACTCGGCCGACGGCATCGAGGAGATCTCCCGGGCCTGCGGTTACGGCACGCCCGAGGCGATGCGCCGCGCCTTCGTGAAGACCCTCGGCACGCCGCCGGCCGAGTACCGCCGCCGCTTCCGCGCCCCTGTCCAGCCGCAGCCCGCCCACTGAGAGGAACACCCGTGCAGATCGCCGTTCTGCTCTACGACCGCTTCACCACGCTCGACGCCGTCGGGCCCTACGAACTGCTCGCCCGGCTTCCCGGCGCCGAGACGGTCTTCGTCGCGAAGGAGGCCGGGCCGGTCCGCAACGACCAGGGCAGCCTCGCCCTCGTCGCCGACCGGCCCCTCACCGAGGTGACCGGCCCCGACATCGTCCTCGTCCCCGGCGGCCCGGGCTCCCGGCAGGCCATGCGCGACGAGACGGTCCTCGACTGGCTGCGCACGGCCGACGCCACCAGCACCTGGACCACCTCCGTGTGCACCGGCTCCCTCGTACTCGCCGGCGCCGGACTCCTCACGGGCCGCCGCGCCACCACGCACTGGCTCTCGCTGGAGGACCTGGAGGCTTTCGGCGCCGAACCGACCGGCGAGCGCGTCGTCTTCGACGGGAAGTACGTCACCGCCGCCGGCGTCTCGTCCGGCATCGACATGGCACTCCACCTGCTCGGCCGGATCGGCGGAGACACGGTCGCCCGGAGGCTCCAGCTGCTCGTCGAGTACGACCCCCGGCCGCCGTACGACGCGGGCTCGCCGGAGAAGGCCCCGGCCGAGGCCGTCGCGTACTGGCGCGGTCACCAGGACAGGGCCCCGGCGGCCCGGGGCTGACCGCGGCCCGCGTCAGAGCCCGTACGTGAAGCGCGGGGCCCGGCGCTCCAGGAAGGCGGCGACCCCCTCGGAGGTGTCGCCGCTGCCGCGCGCCTGCTCGGCCCAGTGCGCGTCCCGGCCGAAGCGGCCGTCGGCGAACTCCTTCGCCGCGCCCTGTGTCAGCTGCGAGCGCGACACCAGCACCCGGGTGAACTCGGCCACCCGCCCGGCCAGTTCGCCCTCCGGCAGCACCTCGTCCACCAGACCGGTGCGCAGCGCCCGCCGCGTACCGATCAACTCGCCCGAGAACAGCAGGTACTTGGCGGCAGAAGGGCCCACCAGCGCGACCAGTCGCCGGGTCGACGAGGCGGGATAGACGATCCCGAGCCTCGCGGGCGTGATCCCGAAGGACGCGCCCTCCTCCGCGAACCGCAGATCGCAGGCGGCGGCCAGCTGGCTGCCGCCGCCGACGCAGTACCCGCGCACGGCGGCGAGCGTCGGCTTCGGGAACGCGGCCAGCGCCTCCTCGGCCCGTACGGCGAGCCCCTGCGGCTCCTCACCCGGCTCCCGCAGCGACGAGATGTCCGCCCCCGCGCAGAAGGTGTCCCCCGCCCCGGTCAGTACCAGCGCCCGTACGCCCCGGTCCGCCGCCAGCCGCTCCAGCAGCCCCGGCAGCGCCCGCCACATCCCGGCGGTCATGGCATTGCGCTTGGCGGGGTTGCTGATGACGACGGTGGCGACCCCGTCCGCGACGGCGTGCTCAAGCTGCGGCTCCATGCGCCGGATGCTATCCGGACCGTACGAACCTATGATCAGGAAGGGGCCGAGAGTCGGACGCTGCCACGTGAGGAGTCGTGCATGGCCGGTCCCGTAGGCACACCCGGGAGCAGGAAGCTCCGTCGCGGCTTCGGCTGGCTGACCCTCCTCGGCGCGGTTCTCGTGCTCGGAGGCGTCGTCGGCCTGGTCTACACCGGCGTCGCCACCCTCACCTCGATGGTCCTCTTCGGCTGGCTGCTGCTGGTCGGCGGCCTCGTCGGACTGCTCCAGGCGGTCCAGTCGCGCGGCTCGAACTTCTTCTGGCTCGGTGTGGTGGTCGCCGCGCTGAACCTGGCGGCCGGGATCGTCGTCATCCGCAACCCCGTCGGCACCGCGGAGGCGCTGACGATGTTCGCCGCGCTGCTCTTCCTGACCGGTGGGGTCTTCCGCCTGGTCGGCAGCGTGGTGGTGCGCGGCCCGCAGTTCGGCTGGACGCTCGTGCAGGGCGCCTTCGGTGTGCTGCTCGGCCTTCTCGTGCTCTTCGACTGGCCGCACAGCAGCCTGTACGTCCTGGGCTGCTTCTTCTCGCTCGCGCTGCTCTTCGACGGGCTCGGCCTGATCGCGATCGGCACGGGCGGCCGCCAGATGGTCGATCTGGTCTCGGCGCCGCCGCCGGAAGACCAGGAACAGTCGCACGACTGACGCTGTCACAGGCGAAGCGGTCGGAAGGCGCCGATTACCGCTCACTTCTGTTCAGTGGGCGGGCTCGGACCCACGCGTTCTCAACACTCGGAGCGTGGTGACGAGAGAGGACCCCCCGGCAGAGTACGAAGGAGTCTGGCGCTTCACCGCCCCAGCCTCGGACGCCTCCGTACCGCGGGCCCGGCACGCCGTCCGCGATCTGCTCGAACGGCAGGGCGTACCGGTCCACGACGACTTGGCGCAGGGAGTCCTGCTCATCGTCTCCGAGCTGGTCACCAACGTGGTACGGCACGCGGCGCTGCTCTCTCCCGAGCTGGCCGTCGAAGTGGCGATCGACCGGGGGTGGATCAGGGTCTCCGTGGAGGACAACCACCCCTACCGGCCCAAGGCCCTGGAGCGGAACTACGCGCAGACCGGCGGGCGCGGCCTGCTGCTGGTGCGGGAGATCACCGCGGAGGCCGGCGGAGTGTGCGACGTCGAGCACACCGCGAGCGGCGGAAAGGTCGTCTGGGTCGCCCTGCCGTGGGCAGGGCCGCCCGTCACCAGCCCGCGGCCGGACCCGTCAGCTCCCTGACCGCCGGACGCGCCGCGTCCAGCACGGTCATGAACCACGCCGAGAACGGCGCCTTCGCGTGCTGCTCGGCCAGCTCGCCCGCCGTCACGAAGGCCGTCTCGCCGACCTCCTCCGGGTCGGGCCGCAGCGCGGACTGCACCATCCCGACGAAGAGGTGGTTGTACTCCTGCTCCACCAGGCCCGAGTCCGGGTCCGGGTGGTTGTAGCGGACGGTGCCGGCCTCGGCGAGCAGCGACGGGGAGACACCCAGTTCCTCGTGCGTACGCCGGGCGGCCGCGGCGAACGGCGACTCCCCGGGGTAGGGGTGCCCGCAACAGGTGTTGGACCAGACGCCGGGGGAGTGGTACTTGCCGGACGCGCGGCGCTGGAGCAGCAGCCGCCCGGTCTCGTCGAAGAGGAACACCGAGAAGGCGCGGTGCAGCCGGCCGGGAGCCTGGTGGGCGGAGAGCTTCTCCGCGGTGCCGATGGTGTTGCCGTCCTCGTCGACCAGCTCGAGCAGGATCTCTTCCGCTGTGCCGTCCGACGAGCTGTTCGCCGCGGTGACTGGTGTGCTCGGCATGACCATCCTTCGCTTCGGTTCCCGGCCCACAAGTCTGCCGTACAAAAGCGGCTTGTCCGTACTTCGCAGGACCGGCCGCATGTCCGCTCCCGCCGCCGGGGACGACGGGAGCGGACGACGTGTCAGCTCAGGCCGGCGGCCGGCCGCAGTACGTACCCGGTGTAGCCGTACTCCGTGCCGTGCTCCGCGCGCACGGCGATCTCCTCGCGGGTCGCGGCGAGAGCCCGGTCCATGCCGGGCGTGGCGGGATCCGCCGCGTCGGCGCGCGCGCCGAGCGGGACGTAGTACTCGTCCCAGTCGCTCTCGGGCTGGCCGTACACCCCGAGGACGTCGTAGCCGGCCGCGACGGCCGCGGCCGTGTTCTCCGGCCGCCCGCGCAGCGCGTAGTGCCGGTCCCAGAACGCGCGCACCCCGGCCGACGGCTCCCGCACCGTCCACTCGCACTCGGTGACCACGAGGGCGCCGCCGGGCGCGATCAGGCGCCGCCAGTCACGCAGCGCGGTGTCGAAGCCGATGCTGTAGGCGGAGCTCTCCGCCCAGACGAGGTCGAACGACCCGCCGGGGAAGGGGAGCCGGCCCATGTCGGCCTCGACGGTACGGATCGAGTCGCCGAGCCCGCGCGCTTCGGCGGCGCTCCGCAGCTCGGCGAGGAACGGCCCGTACAGATCGACCGCCGTCACCTCGGCGTCGTGCTCCGCCGCCAGCAGCAGCGAGGCCCGGCCGGGACCGCAGCCCAGGTCGAGCACGCGCGGACGGCGCGGCGGTGGTCCGGCGAGGGAGAACAGGTGGCGGGTGGTGGCGTCGGAGCCGGGGCCCTGGCGGGGAAGCCCGCGGTGCAGGGACATGAAAGCTTCGATCATGGCGTTGTCGGTCAACGTGGGAAACCCTTTGGTGTGAGGGCTCCGGCCGCCGCGTGCGAAAAACGCGAAGAAGCGCGAGGAACGCGAAAAGGGGTCAGCCGAGAGCCCGGGAGCCGAGGATGAACCGGACACTGCTCGCAGCAGCATCGACCGTGGCGGTCATCAACCTCATCTCCCCTCGCCGTGTCCCCGAGACGTGAAGGTCCCGTCGAAGAGCATAACAACCCCGGCCGCTCAGTGGCAGAGCCTCGCCTCGTGGGCCGCGTGACCGCCGGGCTCCAGCTGGAACGTGCAGTGCTCGACGTCGAAGTGGTCGCCCAGGCAGCCCTGGAGTGCGTGCAGCATCTTCTCGTGCCCGACCGAGTCGAGATAGTCCTGGCTGACCACGACGTGTGCGGACAGCACCGGCATTCCCGAGGTGATCGTCCAGGCATGCAGATCGTGCACGTCGTCGACGCCGGGCAGATCGAGTATGTGCTCCCGCACCTCGGCCATGTCCACGTCCTTGGGGGCGGTCTCCAGGAGCACGCTCAGCGTCTCCCGCAGCAGCTTCCAGGTGCGCGGCACGATCATCAGACCGATCACCAGGGACGCGATGGGGTCGGCGGCCTGCCAGCCGGTCGCCATGATGACGCTCGCCGAGATCAGCACGGCGACCGAGCCCAGGGTGTCCGCGAGGACCTCCAGGAAGGCGCCCCGCACGTTGACGCTGTCCTTCTGCCCCTTCATCAGCAGGGACAGCGAGATCATGTTGGCGACGAGGCCGACGAGGGCGAAGACGATCGCCGTACCGCTCCGGGTCTCGGCCGGGGTGATGAAACGGTCGACGGCCTCGAAGAGCAGGAACCCGCCGACGCCGAGCAGCAGCAGACAGTTGGCGAGCGCGGCCAGGATCTCGGCCCTGGCGTAGCCGTAGGTGGCTTTCGCCGTGGCCGGGCGGTTGGCGAAGTGGATCGCCAGGAGCGCCATGGCGAGCCCGAGGGCGTCCGTCGCCATGTGGGCCGCGTCCGCGATCAGCGCCAGCGAGTTGGCGAGCAGCCCGCCGACGATCTCGACCGTCATGACGGTCAGGGTGATGCCGAGCGCGATGCGCAGCCGCCCCTTGTACGCGGCGGCGGCCGTGCCGGTGGGCGGCGGCCCGCCGTGCGTGTGCCCGTGATCGTGCCCAGCCCCCATGAAGGACGCCTCCCCGGTGGTGCGAATGATCTGGCCGAGGTGACAGTGAACTACGGGCGGGGGGTATCCGCAACACGGGACTGAACACCGTTGTCATCTGCTCTGACCTGCGGAAATGACCGCAGGTCAGAGCGTCGGCAAGATCACTTCCGGGCAGCCTCCGGGTGCTGGAGCAACCAGCCCTCCCACGCCGAGACGACCATCTCGCGCACCCCTCGCCGGGCCGCCCAGCCCAGCTCCTTGGTGATCAGTTCGGACGAGGCGACGGCCTTCGCGGCGTCACCCGGGCGGCGCGGCCCGACCACCGGCGCGGTCGCGCGGCCGGTGACCTCGGCCACCAGATCGGCGAGCTCACGCACGGAGACCCCCTCGCCGCGGCCGATGTTGAAGGTCAGGTCCGTCACCTCGTCCCGGGCGGCCAGCGCCCGCGCGACCGACAGGTGGGCGTCGGCGAGGTCGGCGACGTGAATGTAGTCACGGACGCAGGTGCCGTCGGGCGTCGGATAGTCGTCCCCGAAGATCCGCGGGGCCTCGCCGCGCGTGATCCGGTCGAAGAACATCGGGATGATGTTGAACACCCCGGTGTCGGCCAGCTCCGGCTCCGCCGCACCCGCCACGTTGAAGTAGCGCAGGCACGCGGTCGAGACGCCGTGCGCCCGGCCCGCCGCCCGCACGAGCCACTCGCCGGCCAGCTTGGTCTCGCCGTAAGGATTGATCGGCGCGCAGGGGGCGTCCTCGGAGATGAGCTCCGCTTCGGGCACCCCGTACACGGCGGCCGAGGAGGAGAAGAGGAACCGCCGGACCCCCGCCGCGACGACGGCCTCGAGGAGCACCGTCAGCCCGTGCACGTTCTCCCGGTAGTACAGCAGCGGCTGCTCGACCGACTCCCCGACCTGCTTCTTCGCCGCGAGATGCACCACACCGGTGACATCGTGGCCGGCGAGCGTGCGGTCGAGCAGCTCCCGGTCGAGAACGGAGCCGCGTACGAGCGCGATCTCCGGGGGCAGCCGGCGGGGGATGCCGGACGAGACGTCGTCCAGCACCACCACCCGCTCACCCGCCTCCGCCATGGTCCGCGCCACATGTGCGCCGATGTACCCCGTCCCGCCTGTGATCAGCCACGTCATGCCGCCACCCTAGGGGGTGTCCGGTCCTCGGCGGGGGGGCGGTTTGTGGGGCAGGGCATTGATCGACCAAGATGATCGTGGCGGGTTGCCCGCGTTCCGGCCGGTCTTTTCGGGGCGTGAACGGGCCGTGAACTCCTGCTTCCGTACATCCGATAACCTCTGCCGACATGCCTGCCTGCCCGTGCCGGGCCGGAATGACGCATGTCACGCGAGGCCCGCCGGGCCGGCCCTGCCCGCCATGTCAGCTCCAAGGAGTGAGTTCGTCTGCCGACCGCCATCCTCACCGGTCCGCCGGTACCCGGATCGTCGCTCGAGGGCGATCTGCGGTCGCTGGGATTCGACGTACGGCCCGCCGGTGCCGCCGACACCGCCGAGATCGCCCGGATCCTCGACGCGACGCCCGCCGGTGAGCGGGTCGCGCTCGTGGACCCGCGCTTCGTCGGGCACGTCCACTCGCTGCGGCTCGCGCTGACGGACCCGCGCTTCCCGGTCGCGGCGGTCCCCGGCGCGCTCACCGCGCAGCCCGAGGCCCGCGCCGCGCTCGCCGACGCCGTGCGCACCGCGCCGGCCGG
>NZ_BAAAUD010000054.1:0-63382 GCF_039533765.1 Streptomyces enissocaesilis
CCGGGGCGGGGCAGGACGCCGGTCGCCGGCCCGGCGGGTGGCCCACCGCCTCCGCTCCGGGCCAGGGCCGGCCGGAGCCGCAGGCCGCGCCGGCCGCGGCCCCGGCGGCGTCCCCTGTCGCAGCCGCGCCCGCGTCCGCGCCCGCCGTGTCGCAGTCGGCCGCCCAGGGCGCCGCGCAGGTGCAGAACATGTGGCCGGGCATCCTGGAGGCCGTCAAGAACCGGCGGCGCTTCACCTGGATCCTGCTCAGCCAGAACGCCCACGTCAGCGGCTTCGACGGGACCACGCTCCAGATCGCCTTCATCAACGCCGGTGCCCGGGACAACTTCGCGAGCAGCGGCAGCGAGGACGTGCTGAAGCAGGCGCTGGCCGAGTCCTTCAACGTGCAGTGGAAGGTCGAGTCGGTCGTCGACCCGTCCGGTGGCGGTGCGCAGCCGCCCGGCGGCACAGGCGGCTTCGGTGGCGGCCCGGGCGGCGGTGGCGGCGGCTTCGGCGGGCGGTCCCCGGCCCCGCGCCCCGCGCCCCCGTACCAGGCAGCCCCGGCCGCCCCCGCCGCTCCCCAGCCCCCCGGCCCGCAGCGCCCGGCACCGGAGAACACCTCAGGTCCCGGCCCCCGGGCCGGCTCCGGTTCCGGTGCCTCCTACGCCGTGGATTCGACGCCCCCGCCTCCTCCCCCGCCGATGGCGATCGAGGACGACGTACCGGAAGAGGACGATCCGGACCTCGTCGACTCGGCGCTGTCCGGCCACGACCTGATCGTGCGGGAGCTGGGCGCGACGGTCGTCGAGGAGTTCACGAACGAGTAGCCCGGCCGAAGCCCGGCGGGAGCCCGGCCGACGCCCGGCGGGGGGAGCGCGGCGCGCGGGCTAGGCTGCACCCGTGAAGGTCCTCGTCATCGGCGGCGGCGCCCGCGAACATGCCCTGTGCCGCTCTCTGTCCCTCGATCCCGACGTCACCGCGCTGTACTGCGCCCCCGGCAACGCCGGCATCGCCGAGGTGGCCGAGCTGCACCCGGTCGACGCCCTCGACGGTGCGGCCGTGGCCCGGCTCGCCGGTGAGCTCGACGCCGGCCTCGTCGTCGTAGGCCCGGAGGCGCCGCTCGTCGCCGGGGTCGTCGACGCCGTGCGCGCGGCCGGTATCCCCTGCTTCGGCCCGTCCCGGGAGGCCGCCCAGCTGGAGGGCTCCAAGGCATTCGCCAAGGACGTGATGGCCGGGGCGAACGTCCCCACAGCCCGCAGCTACGTCTGCACCACCCCCGAAGAGATCGACACGGCGCTGGACGCCTTCGGCGTGCCGTACGTCGTCAAGGACGACGGCCTCGCCGCGGGCAAGGGCGTCGTCGTCACCGACGACCTCCAGGCTGCCCGCGAGCACGCGCTCGCCTGCGACCGCGTGGTCATCGAGGAGTTCCTCGACGGCCCCGAGGTCTCGCTCTTCGCGATCACCGACGGTGTGACCGTCCTCCCCCTCCAGCCCGCGCAGGACTTCAAGCGCGCGCTCGACGGCGACCAGGGCCCGAACACCGGCGGCATGGGCGCGTACTCCCCGCTCCCGTGGGCCGACCCCAAGCTGGTCGACGAGGTCATGGCGACCGTGCTCCAGCCGACCGTCGACGAGCTGCGCCGCCGCGGCACGCCCTTCTCCGGGCTGCTGTACGCGGGTCTGGCGATCACCTCGCGCGGCGTGCGGGTCATCGAGTTCAACGCCCGTTTCGGCGACCCGGAGACCCAGGTGGTCCTGGCCCGCCTCAAGACCCCGCTGGCGCGCGTGCTCCTCAGCTCCGCCAACGGCACTCTTGACGCCGAACCCCCGCTGAACTGGCGCGACGACGCCGCCGTGACGGTCGTCATCGCCTCGCACAACTACCCGGACACGCCGCGGACGGGCGACCGGATCGAAGGTCTCGACGAGGTCGCGGCCCAGGACGCGCCCCACGCGTACGTCCTGCACGCCGGAACCAAGCGGGACGGTGACGCCGTGGTGAGTGCGGGCGGCCGCGTGCTGTCGGTGACCGCGACGGGAGCGGACCTGACCGAGGCCCGCGAGCGGGCGTACGCCGCGGTGGCACGGATCCGGCTCGACGGGGCGCAGTGCCGTACGGACATCGCGCAGAAGGCGGCGTCCGGGGCCTGATCCCACCCCCTCCCGACGCCCGACGACGTCAGCAGCTTTCCCCAAAGCCATTCCATCGAGTGACCGCTGGTCCATCCGGCTGACGCCTGCCCCACCCCCAACTAGGGTGCGGCGCAAGCATTCCGGCACTTGGCCCACCGACATTGCGATGTCAGTGGCGGGTGCCACAGTGGGGGAATGAGCAAAGCCGTCGCAGGGCGAAGGGGGTGACGTCCGGCCGTGTCCGGTACCGGTAAGAGTGTGGAGAAGGGCGCGCAGTCCGCGCGTTCCAGGGCTCTCGCCGTGCTGCGCGTCCGCGGCAGGGCGCTGGCCGTCGCCCTGCTTCCCGCGGCCGTCGCCGTCGTCCTGCTGGTGGGCGGCGCCACGGGCCACGCGGACGGCGGGGGGTGGGACGCCGCGCGCTGGGTGACGTCGGTCGTCGCGGTGGTGGCGCTGCTGGCCGCCGTCGCGGTAGGGGTTGTGATCGTACGGGCGAGGCCGGCCGTCACCCCGACGGTGGAGGTCACCGAGGAGTCCGCGCCGGATCTCTACCGGCTCGTGCGCGATCTGGCGGACCGCCTGGAGGTGCCGGCGCCGTCCGCGATAGCGCTCACGCCGGACTGCGACAGCTGGCTGGAGGACCGCACGCACCCGGCCTCGGCATCCCCGCCGACCGCCTCGGCCCCCGCCCCCGCCCGGCGCAGAACCGCGACCGCGCCCGTGCTGGTCATCGGCTCGCCGTTCCTGTGGTGGATGCGGGTGGCCGAGCTGCGGGCGGTGCTCGCCCCGGTCGTCGCCGGTACGGGGCCCTCCGCGCACCCCGACATAGCCGCCGCGCGCCGCTTCGTGCGGGGTCTGGACGCCGCCGTCGCGGTCGCCGCCCTCCCGGACCGGAGCCTCCTGCGCCGTATACCCCTCGGCTTCGTCGGCTGGACCTCCCGGCTGATGCTGCGCAGCTGCCGCACACACGCCGCCGAGATGGAGCGGGGCGTCGCGACCGCCGCGTCCGAGCGCGCACAGACCGTGGACTACGGCCTGCGGATCGTGGCCCAGGAGCAGGTCGGTCTGGCGTACGCGGGCTGGGACCGGCTGCTGACCCGGGTCGCGCTGCCCGCCTGGCGCATGGGCCGCTGGCCGTCCCGGCTCGACGCGGGCGTGGTCTCCGCCCTCACCGAGCTCTCCCGGCGCGACCGTCTGGCCGAGGGCTTCACCTCCCGGCTGGGCGACCGGCCGGCGTGCGACCTCCTGGAGGAGCCCGGCGCCGTGGACGAGGCCGCGTCCCTCCTCGCCGCCCGCCTCTTCCACGGCGGCCCCGCCGAACCGGGGCCGGACTGGTCGCCGGTGGACTGGTCGCAGTACCCGGAGGAGGTCGTCGACCGCAAGTGGCGCGCCGACGCCGCCCGCCTGCACCACGTGCTGGACACCCTGGTCGCACGCCGCTCCACGGCCCCCGACACCCCCACCCTGACCAGGGTGATGGATCACCTGTCGGCGGCCCCGCCCACGCGCGACGCGCACCCCCTCGGCCCCCACCCGGCGGCCGAGGCGCTCGCCGCGGCCATCGAGGCAGAGGTCGCCCGGGAAGGGGCGGCCGTCCCGGCGCCCGCGCCACTCGGCCCCGGTGAGGGCGACGGCCTGTGGGACACCGGACCCCTGCCACTCTTCCCGCTCCAGCCGCCCCGGACCGGCCGCGACCTGCTCGCCGACCATGTCACCGCGATGGTCTGCTGCGCCGCCGTCGACACGGCCGGCGCCGTACCCGGCCTGGACTGGCTCGACGGCCCCGTACTCCTGGTCGGAGGCGAGCGCCGGGCGGAACTGACCGCCCACGTCCTGAGCCTCGTCGAGGACGGCGACGCGGCGCCGCTCCGTTCCTGGCTGGCCTCCGTCGGCGTACGCCCGGAGAAACCGGTCCGCCTGGTCTGAGAACCGCCGCCCCGCGGGCCCGGGAGGGGAGGTGCCGGGGCGCTCCCCGCGGGGCGTCGAACGCAACCACCCCGAAGAAGGTCCCCGTACCCGAACGTCCGGCGTCCGAGGGGACGCCCCGGCGCGGCACCGGCCCCCCGGCCCCCGCCCCCGCCGCCTGCCCCCAGATGCGCCGCACCCCGGCCGCGCCTCCGACCCCCTGTCACGCCCCCACGTACCGGATCATCAGATTCCGTTCACGCCTATTCGCGACGAACGGTGACGGAGTGCGTGCGTTATGTGATGTGCTGGGGGTCGGTGGCTGACAAGTGGTGCATCACTGTTGCCTCGGGGGCTCGAGGGAGGGAAGCGGTATGGGGGACGAGTTCATCCGGCGCTGGGAATCGGGCGCTCTCGCACATGCCGTTTCCGACCCCTTCGGCCAGGGCCCCCTGCCCTGGCTGCGCGGCGGCGAGCACTTCTTCAGCGACAGCGGCCAGGTCATCCCCTGGTACGCCGAGCACACCGAGTACATCGAACACGTCGACCCGGTCACCGGCGTCCGGCTCCCGCAGCCCCGCCCCGCCTCCGCCGGCGGCCCCCGCACCGCCGACGACGTGCGCCAGCAGATCAAGGGCTTCGCGTCCCCCGGCGCGGCCGCGCCCGGCGAGGCGATCGACTTCCACATCACCGTGGACCCGCCCCAGCAGTTCTCCGTCGACATCTACCGGATCGGCCACTACGGCGGCCACGGCGCGGCCAAGATCACCACCAGCCCCCGCCTGTCCGGCATCGTCCAGCCGGCCCCGCTCACCGCCGACCGCACCGTCTCCTGCCACCACTGGTGGCTGTCCTGGCGCCTGCAGATCACGGACTCCTGGAGCGTCGGGGCGTACGTCGCCGTGCTCACCACCGCCGACGGCTACCGCTCCCACATCCCCTTCACGGTCCGCGACAACCACCCCGCCGACCTCCTCCTGCTCCTGCCCGACATCACCTGGCAGGCGTACAACCTCTACCCCGAGGACGGCCGCACCGGCGCCAGCCTCTACCACGCGTGGGACAGCATGGGCCGCCTCCTGGGCGAAGAGCAGGCAGCCACCACCGTCTCCTTCGACCGCCCGTACGCCGGCGCGGGCCTGCCCCTCCACGTGGGCCACGCGTACGACTTCATCCGCTGGGCCGAGCGCTACGGCTACGACCTCGCCTACGCCGACGCCCGCGACCTGCACGCGGGCCGCGTCGACCCCACCCGCTACCGCGGCCTGGTCTTCCCCGGCCACGACGAGTACTGGTCCGCCCCCATGCGCCGCACCACCGAGCTCGCGCGCGAGGCGGGCACCTCCCTCGTCTTCCTCTCCGCCAACACCATGTACTGGCAGGTCGAACTCGCGCCCTCCGCCTCCGGCACCGCCGACGGCCTCCTCACCTGCCGCAAGCGCCGCGGTCCCGGCAAGTCCGCCCTCTGGCGCGAGGTCGACCGCCCCGAGCAGCAGCTGATGGGCATCCAGTACGCCGGCCGGGTCCCCGAGCCCAGTGCCCTGGTCGTACGCAACGCGGACCACTGGCTCTGGGACTCCACCGGTGCCCACGAGAACGACGAGATCGAGGGCCTGGTGGCCGGCGAGGCCGACCGCTACTTCCCGCGCACCGCCCTCCCCGAGCACCAGGGCCGCATCCTGCTCGCCCACTCCCCCTACCGGGACGGCGACGGAGCCCTCCGCCACCAGGAGACTTCGCTCTACCGGGCCCCCAGCGGCGCCCTCGTCTTCGCCTCGGGCACGTTCGCCTGGTCCCCGGCACTGGACCGTCCGGGCCATGTGGACCCGCGCATCCAGCGGGCCACGGCCAATCTCCTGGACCGCATCTGCAAACGTGACTGAGCTCCCGGACCGCCCCGCCACGACGTCCGCGCCCCGCATACGGGAGAATCGGAAGCGTTCCTGGATCAACCTACGCGGAGGAACCGTGTCCGGATTCGTAGAAAAGCCCGAGCCTCTCCAGCTGCCGGGTCTGACCCACCTCCACACGGGCAAGGTGCGTGACCTCTACCAGAACGAGGCGGGCGACCTCGTCATGGTCGCCAGCGACCGCATCTCCGCGTACGACTGGGTGCTGCCCACGGAGATCCCCGACAAGGGCCGGGTGCTGACCCAGCTCTCGCTCTGGTGGTTCGAGCAGCTCGTGGACATCATCCCGAACCACGTCGTCTCCACCGAGCTCCCGCCCGGAGCCCCTGCGGACTGGGCCGGCCGTACGCTCGTCTGCACGTCCTTGCAGATGGTCCCGGTCGAGTGCGTGGCCCGCGGCTACCTCACCGGCTCCGGCCTCGTCGAGTACCAGGAGTCCCGCACCGTGTGCGGCCTGGCCCTCCCCGAAGGTCTGACCGACGGCTCCGAGCTCCCCGCGCCGATCTTCACACCCGCCACGAAGGCGGCCGTCGGCGATCACGACGAGAACGTCAGCTACGAGGAAGTCGCCCGCCAGGTCGGCGCCGAGACCGCCGCCAGGCTGCGCCAGACGACCCTCGCCGTGTACAGCCGGGCCCGCGACATCGCCCGTGACCGGGGCATCGTCCTCGCCGACACGAAGTTCGAGTTCGGGTTCGACGGCGACCGGCTGGTCATCGCCGACGAGGTGCTGACCCCGGACTCCTCCCGCTTCTGGCCCGCCGCCACCTGGGAGCCCGGTCACGCCCAGCCGTCGTACGACAAGCAGTACGTCCGCGACTGGCTGACCTCGCCCGCCTCCGGCTGGGACCGCAAGGCGGAGCTGCCGCCGCCCGCCCTCCCGCAGGAGATCGTCGACGCGACCCGGGCGAAGTACCTGGAGGCGTACGAGCTCCTCACCGGCACCAGCTGGTCCTAGGGCAACGCAGAAGGCCCCGGTCGCGATGACCGGGGCCTTCTGACTCACTCCGAGCGGACGACCAGGTTCGAACTGGCGACCTCAACCTTGGCAAGGTTGCGCTCTACCAACTGAGCTACGTCCGCATGCGCCGTGGCGCGGTGCCCACTATACCCAACCCCGCTCGCGTGCGAGGCGTACAGCCGTATGACGATTTTCCGCACCCAGCTTCGAAGCGGCCGACGACAGGTAGTTGCGCACCGTCCCCGGCGACAGCGCGGCCCGCTCCGCGATCTCCGCGACGGGCGCCCCGTCCGCCGCCAGCTCCAGCACCTCCGCCTCGCGCGCGGTCAGCGGTGAGTCCCCCGCGGAGATCGCGTCGGCCGCCAACTCCGGGTCCACGTAGCGGTTTCCGTCCCGTACGCTCCGGATCAGCTCGGCCAGCCGCTGCGCGCTGACGGTCTTCGGCACGAAGGCCCGCACCCCCGCCGCGAGCGCCCGTTTCAGGTGTCCGGGCCGCCCGTGGCTGGTCACGATCATGCAGCGGCACCCGGGCAGCTCGGCCCGCAGCGATGTGGCCACACTCACACCGTCGATCCCCGGCATCTGGAGATCCAGGACGGCGACGTCCGGCCGGTGCGCCCGCGCCATCGCCAGCGCCTCGGGACCCGTGGCCGCCTCGGCGACGACCACCAGATCGTCCTCCAGCGCGAGCAGCGCGGCGAGCGCGCCCCGGATCAGATGCTCGTCGTCGGCCAGCAGTACCCGTACGGGAACCGGGGGAGCGGTCATCGCAGCGCCCCCCGAGCCGGCGCTCCCGGTGCCGGCGCTTCCTGCGCCCGTGCCCCCGGCGTCCGCGTTTCCTGCAACCGCATCCCCGGTGCTTCCGGCGCCCGTACCCCCTGAGCCTGCACTCCCTGCCCCCGCGCGTTCTGCACCAGCGCCTCCTGTGCCAGCGGCACTTCGGCCGTGAGCCGGAACCTGCCGTCCCCGGCCGGCCCCGCCCGCAGCGTCCCGCCGACCGCGGTCAGCCGCTCCCTGAGCCCGGCGAGCCCCGACCCCGGAGTGCCCGGAGCGGGCCCGCCCTCCGCGCCGTCGTTCTCCACGACCAGCACCGCCCGCCCGCCGTCGGACGTCAGCCGCACCGTGCAGCTGCGCGCGTCCCCGTGCCGCAGCACATTGGTCGTGGCTTCCCGCACGACCCAGCCGAGCGCCGACTGCACGCCCGACGGAAGCCCGTCGCCGAGCGGCTCCCGGTCCATCAGGCAGTCGATGCCCGCCGCACTCAACACGCCCCGCGCCCCTTCCAGTTCGGCGGAAAGATCCGCGTCCCGATAGCCGCGTACGAGCTCGCGCACCTCGCGCTGCGACTCCTGCGCGATCCGCTGCACCTCGGCCATCTGGTCGGCGGCCTCCGGCCTGCCGCGCCGCGCCAGCCGTACCGCCAGTTCGCTCTTGAGCGCGATGACGGCGAGGTTGCGGCCCATGACGTCGTGCATGTCCCGTCCGAAGCGCAGCCGTTCCTCGGCGACCGCCAGCCGCGCGGACACGTCGCGGGACCGGTCCAGTTCCCAGATCATCGCCATGAACCAGGCCGTCGAGCGCGTGGTGGCCAGCGCGAACAGTCCCACGAAGAACACGACCACCGCGGCCGACACCGCGAGCGGGGGCTCCGCCCCGGTGGCCACCATGGCACCGGCCACCAGCGCCGCGGCCACCACCGTCCCCAGCACCAGCCGCCGCAGCGTCGACAGCATGAACGTCGACATGGCCGGGGTCAGCAGGGCGTACGGCAGCAGTTGCAGCATCACCGTCCCGTCACCGATCCCGCCGATCGCCTGGAGCGTCAGGAGCAGGCCCGCCGAAACGCCGCCCAGGGCCAGCGCGAGGGCCGCCGAGCGCCGCGGCGCCGGGGCCCCGTCGACGTAGTGCGCGAGCCCGTGGTGGATGGTGTGCATCGCGACCGCGCACTGGGCCACGGAGAGCGCCACCAGCCCGCGCGCGAGCGCGACGGCGTCGGGGCCGCGGACGAGCTCCTGGGCGAGGGGGGCGAGGATGCCGACCGCGAACAGCCACGGCATGACGTACAGCACCACCCGCATGTACAGATCCAGCTTCGCGGCCTGGCTCCGCTCCCGCCAGAAACCCCTCATCCCCGTCCCCCCGCTCTCTCCCTCTTCCCGGACGCCTAGCGCCGCGGTTCCCAGCGGAACCACCGCTGCACGGCGAACACCGACAGTACGGTCCAGGCCACCGCCGTGGCGACGGCGCCCAGCGCCTCGTACGCCCCCAACCGCCCGGTCCAGCCGCCTCGCACCAGCTCCACGACCGGCGACAGCGGCAGCAGTTCGCAGACCGAGGCGAGCCTGTCCGGCATCAGCTCCAGCGGTACGACGACCCCCGACCCGGCCATCGAGACCAGCAGCATCGGCATGATCGTGATCTGCGCGCCCTCGGCGGACCGGGTGAAGAGCGTCGTCGCCGCCGCCGTCGTGCCCGCGACCAGCAGACCCAGCACCACACCGACCGCCACCCACAACGGATCGGCGGGCATCTCCGTACCCAGGACCGCCGCCCCCGCGACCACCAGCACCACGCACTGCGCGAGCCCGGCCGCCAGCGTGGCGGCCGCCGTCCCGGCCAGGATCTCCGCGTCGCCCGGCTCCCCGGTCCGCAGCCGCTTGAGCACCAGTTCCTCGCGCCGCACCACATAGACGGTGACCAGAGCCGAGTACACCCCGAAGAGCAGCACGAACGCCACGGTCATCGGCATCATCGCTGCGCCCGGCGACATCCCGGCCTTCTTCGGGTCCAGGCCGTCGAGGAACGGCCGCATCGCGTAGGTCATCGCGACGGGCAGCACCAGCGCCGTGACGAGCACCGCCTTGTGCCGTACGAGCAGAGTCAGTTCGGCCCGTGTCAGCGCCGCCATACGTCCCGCGGCAGTCGTGCTCATCGCGCCGCCCCCTCGCCCGTCACGCCCGCGTCCCCCGCTTCCTTCGTCTCTTCCTTCGCCGCCCGCGCGATGTTCAGGAAGGCCTCCTCCAACGAGGCCGACCGCACATCGAGCCCGCGCAGCTCCACCCCCGTCACGTCGGCCCACGTCAACAGCCCCGTGGCGGCCGCCTGGAGCCTGCCTGTGAACAACCGGACCGTCCGGCCCGCCATCTCGTGCCCCGTGACGCCCAGCTGCCCCAGCGGCGGCAGGTCTCCCAGGTGGTAACCGTCCGGCAGCTCGAAGGAGATCTGCGACGGGTACGCCGCCACCACCTCGTCGACCCGCCCCTCGGCGGCGATCCGCCCCTCGTGCATGATCGCCAGTCGGTCGGCGAGCTCCTCGGCCTCCTCCAGGTAGTGCGTGGTCAGCAGTACGGTCGTCCCCCCGTCGCGCAGTTCACGCACCAGCTCCCACGTCTCGCGCCGCCCCTCGGCGTCGAGACCCGTCGTCGGTTCGTCGAGGAAGAGGATCTCCGGCCGTCCGAGCAGCGCCATCGCCAGGTCGAGCCGCCGCCGTTCACCGCCGGACAACTGCTTGACCCGTACGTCCTCCCGCCTCTCCAGGCGTACCAGCTCCAGCGCCTCGCCCACCGGCCGCGCCCCGCTGGTGCACCCCGCCCACATCCGGGCCGTCTCGCGCACGGTCAGCTCGGACGGGAAGCCGCCCTCCTGGAGCATCACGCCGACCCGGGGCCGCACCTTCGCGCGTTCGGTGTACGGGTCGTGGCCGAGCACCCGGACGCTGCCGCCGCTGGGCGGGGCCAGGCCCTCCAGGAGCTCCAGGGTCGAGGTCTTGCCCGCGCCGTTCGTACCGAGCAGCGCGAAGAGTTCGCCGCGCGCCACGGAGAAGGAGAGGGAGCGGACGGCCTCGAAGCCGCCGCTGTAGACGCGTCGCAGCCCTTCCGCGTCGATCACGTAGTCATGGGTGGTCATGTCCCCAGACTTCCGCCGGACCACGGCCGGCGGCAGTGCGCGCTGTCACCACCGCGCATGACATATGTCAGTACGGCCGGGGGCGGGTACGACGGGTGGACACGACGAAGGCCCCGGTCGTCATGACCGGGGCCTTCGTACTCGCTGAGCGGACGACGAGATTCGAACTCGCGACCCTCACCTTGGCAAGGTGATGCTCTACCAACTGAGCCACGTCCGCATGTGGTGCCACCACTGTACCCGACCACCGAAGTGGCCGGTATAGCGATGCAGAGCGGGTGACAGGAATTGCACACTGCGCCTTCCCCCTGGAAGGGGGATGTTCTACTACTGAACTACACCCGCACGCTGCTCGGGGACCGGCCCTTCGGCCTTGCCCCTCGGCGTGATCCAGACTCTAGCCGACAGGTGGGGGTGCAATGCAAATCGGTTCCTCCACGTGGCGTCAGGAGGCCTCCGTGAAGGCCTCGTAGACCTTCTTCGGGATGCGGCCGCGGGCCGGCACGTCCATCTGGTGCGAGCGCGCCCACGCGCGCACCGCCGCCGGGTCGGGGGCCACGGCGGTGTGGCGGTAGACCCTGCCCGACTTCGACTGCTTTCGGCCGGCCCGGACGAAGGGCTCCAGGGCCGTGCGCAGTTTCTTGGCATTGGCGGGATTCAGGTCGATCTCGTACGACTTCCCGTCCAGGCCGAAGCTGACCGTTTCCGCTGCCTCCCCTCCGTCGATGTCGTCGGAGAGCGTGACCACTACGCGCTGAGCCACGGATATCGGTCCTTTCCTACGGCGTCACCACGCTTGACGTGGGGCGACACCGGCCTTCCGGCTGTTTTGGAGCAATGCTGATTTATTCGCTATTGCTTTGTACAGCGACAGGCATTGCATGGCGTAGCCCAGTTAATTCCGTCCGCGCGTCCGTCCGCAATCGGAGGCGGCCATTTTTCCCTGTTTTTTTCTCGGGACTGTCGCTCCGATACCGGGCCGTGATCCACGCCAACCCTTATCTACCCGCGTAGAATTTCTGGGCGGGTACGCTGATGGAACCGCCTTCGCACCACACCACCACCGGGAGTGCCAGTGGCACGCGTCGTAGTCGACGTCATGCTCAAGCCCGAGATCCTCGACCCGCAGGGACAGGCGGTGCAGCGTGCACTGCCCCGTCTCGGCTTCGAGGGAATCGCGGACGTCCGTCAGGGAAAGCGTTTCGAGCTCGAGGTCGAAGGGCCGGTCGACGACGCCGCCCTCGCCCGCATCAACGAGATGGCCGAAACGTTCCTCGCCAACACCGTCATCGAGGACTTCACCGTGAAGGTGGAGGAGTCGAAGTGACCGCTCGTATCGGAGTCGTCACCTTTCCTGGAACACTCGACGACCAGGACAGCCTCCGCGCCGTCCGGACCGCGGGCGCCGAGCCGGTCTCGCTGTGGCACCGCGACAAGGACCTCAAGCAGGTCGACGCGGTCGTCCTCGCGGGCGGTTTCTCCTACGGCGACTACCTGCGGGCCGGAGCCATCGCCCGCTTCTCGCCCGTGATGGAGACGATCATCGAGCAGGCGAAGGCCGGCCTGCCGGTCCTCGGCATCTGCAACGGTTTCCAGATCCTCACCGAGGCCCACCTGCTGCCCGGCGGGATGCTGCAGAACAACCACCTGCACTTCATCTGCCGCGAGCAGAAGCTGCGCGTGGAGACGAGCGACACGGCCTGGACGGCGGACTACACCGCCGGGCAGGAGATCCGGATCCCGCTCAAGAACATGGACGGCCGTTACGTCGCCGAGGAGCGCGTGCTCGACGAGCTGGAGGCCGAGGGCCGCGTCGCCTTCCGCTACCTGGACGTCAACCCGAACGGCTCGCTCCGCGACATCGCCGGCATCACCAACGCCGCCGGCAACGTCGTCGGCCTGATGCCGCACCCGGAGCACGCCGTGGAGCCGCTGGTCGGCACGGGACGTACCGACGGCCTCGGATTCTTCACCTCGATCCTGAAGAAGCTGGTCAGCGCATGACTCTGGACACCGTCAAGCACGCCTCACAGACCCCTGAGGCCGAGCAGCCCTGGAAGGAACTCGGCCTCAAGGAGGACGAGTACGCGCGCATCCGGGAGATCCTCGGCCGCCGCCCGACCGGCGCCGAGCTCGCCATGTACAGCGTCATGTGGTCCGAGCACTGCTCGTACAAGAGCAGCAAGGTCCACCTGAAGCAGTTCGGCGAGAAGGTCCCCGCCAACGACGCGATGCTCGTCGGCATCGGCGAGAACGCGGGCGTCGTCGACGTCGGCCAGGGCTACGCCGTGACCTTCAAGGTCGAGTCGCACAACCACCCGAGCTACATCGAGCCCTACCAGGGCGCGGCCACCGGAGTCGGCGGCATCGTCCGCGACATCCTCGCCATGGGCGCCCGCCCGGTCGCGGTCGTCGACCCGCTGCGCTTCGGCGCGGCCGACCACCCCGACACCCGGCGCGTCCTGCCCGGCGTCGTCGCGGGCATCGGCGGCTACGGCAACTGCCTGGGCCTGCCGAACATCGGTGGCGAGGTCGTCTTCGACCCGTGCTACCAGGGCAACCCGCTGGTCAACGCCGGCTGCATCGGCGTCATGAAGCACGAGGACATCCACCTGGCCAAGGCGAGCGGTCCGGGCAACAAGGTCGTCCTGTACGGCGCCCGCACGGGCGGCGACGGCATCGGCGGCGTGTCGGTCCTCGCCTCCGAGACCTTCGAGTCGACCGGTCCCGCGAAGCGTCCGGCCGTCCAGGTCGGCGACCCCTTCCAGGAGAAGCTCCTCATCGAGTGCACCCTGGAGATCTTCCGCGAGCAGCTCGTCGCGGGCATCCAGGACCTCGGGGGCGCGGGCCTGTCCTGCGCCACCTCCGAGCTGGCGAGCGCCGGCTCGGGCGGCATGCGGGTCGAGCTGGACACCGTTCCGCTGCGCGACTCCTCCCTCTCGCCCGAGGAGATCCTCATGAGCGAGTCGCAGGAGCGCATGTGCGCGATCGTCGAGCCGGACAAGGTCGACCGGTTCCTGGAGATCTGCGAGAAGTGGGACGTCATCGCCACCGTCATCGGTGAGGTGACCGACGGCTCGCAGCTGGAGATCTTCTGGCACGGCGAGCAGATCGTCGACGTACCGCCGCGGACCGTGGCCCACGAGGGCCCGGTCTACAACCGGCCGTACGCCCGCCCCGCGTGGCAGGACGCGCTCCAGGCCGACGACGCCAACAAGCTGGCCCGCCCGGCGAACGCGGCGGAGCTGCGCGAGCAGGTGCTGAAGCTGGTCTCGTCGCCGAACCAGGCGTCGAAGTCGTGGATCACCGACCAGTACGACCGCTTCGTGCAGGGCAACACCGTGCTCGCCATGCCCGAGGACGCCGGCATGGTCCGGATCGACGAGAAGACGAACCTGGGCGTCGCGATGGCGACCGACGGCAACGGCCGGTACGCCAAGCTCGACCCGTACACGGGCGCGCAGTTGGCGCTGGCCGAGTCGTACCGCAACGTCGCCGCCTCCGGCGCCAAGCCGCTCGCGATCTCCGACTGTCTGAACTTCGGCTCCCCCGAGGACCCGGACGTCATGTGGCAGTTCGCCGAGGCCACGCGCGGTCTCGCGGACGGCTGCCTCCAGCTCGGCACCCCGGTGACCGGCGGCAACGTCTCGCTCTACAACCAGACCGGCGAGA
The DNA here is from genome assembly GCF_039533765.1 of Streptomyces enissocaesilis. Classification (NCBI taxonomy): domain Bacteria; kingdom Bacillati; phylum Actinomycetota; class Actinomycetes; order Kitasatosporales; family Streptomycetaceae; genus Streptomyces; species Streptomyces enissocaesilis. Next base: position 14,467 of record NZ_BAAAUD010000054.1, read on the forward strand.
CCGCCATCCACCCGACGCCCGTCGTCGCGGTGCTCGGCGTGATCGACGACGTGACGCGGCGTACGCCCGTCGCCTTCGCGGAAGAGGGCCAGCTCCTCTACCTGCTCGGCGACACGCACGAGGAGCTGGGCGGCTCCGCCTGGTCCCAGGTCGTCCACGACCACCTCGGCGGCATGCCGCCGAAGGTCGACCTGGACCGGGAGAAGCTGCTCGGCGAGATCCTGATCTCGGCCTCGCGCGACGGCATGATCGACGCGGCGCACGACCTGAGCGACGGCGGCCTGATCCAGGCGGTCACCGAGTCCTGCCTGCGGGGCGGGAAGGGTGCGCGGCTGGTCGTGCCGGACGGCCTGGACGCGTTCGTGTTCCTCTTCTCCGAGTCCGCCGGCCGGGCGGTCGTCTCCGTGCCGCGCAGCGAGGAGCTCCGCTTCACCGACATGTGCGGGGCGCGGGGTCTGCCCGCGACCCGGATCGGTGTCGTCGACGGGGACGAGATCGAGGTGCAGGGCGAGTTCGGCATTCCGCTGAGCGAGCTCCGTACGGCGCACGAGGAGACCCTCCCGGGCCTCTTCGCCTGAGTCCTGCACGGACCCGAGGACGTACGTACGGCCCCGCCCTCCCAGCAGAGGGCGGGGCCGTCGGCCGGTCCGGCGCCGTGTTCGCGAGCGGCGGCTCCGCCTCACTCCGCCGTGCCCCAGAAGGCGTCGATCTCGTCGATGTCCTCGACGCACTCGTCGATGTCCGCCATCTTGCCGCCCACGATCGTGAAGAAGAGCGCGCCCTTCATCTCGATGCCGCGGTCTCCGCGCTCGGCGTACCACTTGTGGGCGGCCACGGCGTGTCCGCGCCCGTCCACGCAGACGCTCTCCAGGTCGGTGCGCATGGAGCCGCCCGACAGCTCGAAGAGCTTGCGGAACAGGCCCAGGACGTTGTCCCGGCCCTTGTGGTGACCGGAGACCTGACTCGAACCGGGCGCGTGGAACGTGCAGTCCGCCATCATCATGGTCGCGAGGGTGTCCATGTCACCCGTGTTGAACGCCTCGTAGCCCCGGCGCACCAGGGCACTGTCCGGGTGTTCGCCCATGGTTGCTTCCCACCTTCCGTCATCCGTACGGCCGCCCCCTTCCATCGTCCGCCGGGTGGACGCCCACTGCCACGCGGCCACGGCCACCGCGACCGCCACGCGGCCATGCCCGGCGCGAGCGGGTCGATTAACCTCGCCCCCATGCCCCCTGCCAGGAAGCGCGCCCGCAGGTACGACCCCGCCAAGATCCGCGCCGCCGTGCTGGCGCAGTCCGGCCATGTACGGGCAGGGATCCGCACCCTCACCCCCGAGCAGCTCGCCGCCCCCACCCGGCTGGGCGACTGGACGGTCCGCGAGCTGGCGGCGCACGTCTCCCTGGCGCTCGGCTCCGTCGTCCGCGCACTGGAGGCGCCCGAGCCCGCCCGGCAGGAGGTGGCGCTGCTCGACTGGCCTTTCGCCACCGTGACCGCCGCGGACCGGATCGACGAGGACACCAGGGCGCTCGCCGCCGGGTCCGGACCGTACGAGCTGTACGCGCGGACCGAGGCGGCCTTCGCCGCCGCGCTGCCGGGCGCCCCGGACGACCGGCTGGTGCCCATGCGGTTCGGGGCCATGCGGCTCGGCGACTTCCTGGTCACCCGTACCGTCGAGCTGATCGTCCACACCGACGATCTGAACGACGCGACCGGGCTGGGCATCCCGTACGACCGCCAGGCCCTCGCCGCCTGCACCCGCCTCCTCGCCGACGCCCTCGCCGTGAAGGCACCCGGCGGTTCGGTCGAGGTCCGCGTCCCGCCGTACGCCGTGGTGCAGTGCGTGGAGGGCCCCCGGCACACCCGCGGGACCCCGCCCAACGTCGTCGAGACCGACCCGCTCACCTGGATCCGCCTCGCCACGGGGCGCACGGACTGGGACGCGGCCGTCGGCGGGGCGAAGGTCGCCGCCAGTGGCGAAAGGGCCCACCTGGCCGGGTTGTTGCCCCTTCTCGGGCAGGGGTGAAAGTTGATCATGTAATGTTGCCGACGCCCACGCAGGACGTACGCACCGAGGAGGTGAGACCCATTACCGCTGCATCAGGTCGGGTGCTCTCCTCTCGCGACCGCGCGGTCCCCCTGGCATAGGTGACCGAGGGAGCGCCCATCGGCGTCCCGAAAGGTTTCCCGTGTCCCTCTCTCCTTCCGCCATCGTCACCAGGCTTCGCGTCGCCGGCTGTGTGTTCGCCGAGGACGAGGCGGAGTTGCTTCTCTCCACCGCGCCGGACCCCGCGGACCTCGCCGCCATGGTGGACCGGCGGATCGCCGGTCTTCCCCTCGAACACGTCCTCGGCTGGGCCGATTTCTGCGGCCGTCGCGTCACCGTCGACCCCGGGGTCTTCGTCCCGCGCCGCCGCACCGAGTTCCTCGTCCGGCAGGCCGCCGCTCTCGCGCCGCCGCGGTCCGTCGTGGTCGACCTGTGCTGCGGCTCGGGCGCGCTGGGCGCGGTGCTGGCCGCGTCCCTGGAGCGGACCGAGCTGTACGCCGCCGACGTCGATCCGGCCGCCGTGCGGTGTGCCCGGCGCAATGTCGGTGCCATGGGCGGACGGGTGTACGAAGGCGACCTCTACGAGCCGCTGCCGGCGGCCACGCTGCGGGGCCGGGTCGACGTGCTGCTGGCCAATGTGCCGTACGTACCGACCGAGGAGATGGAGCTGCTGCCCCCGGAGGCCCGCATCCACGAGGCGCGGGTCGCGCTCGACGGCGGGGCGGACGGGCTCGACGTACTGCGGCGGGTGACGGCGGAGGCGGCGCGGTGGCTGGCGCCGGGCGGCCACCTGCTGTTCGAGACGAGCGAGCGCCAGGCGCCGCGGGCCGTGGAGACCGTCGCCCGCGACGGGCTGGTCCCGCGGGTCGTCACGTCCGACGAGCTGTACGCCACCGTCGTCATCGGCAGGAAGGACGAATAGGCCGGGCAGACGGAACCAGAAACGCTACTCGTCCCGTCCCATCGCCATGGATACGTCGCGCACCCGCATCTGCGGCCCCCTCACCGGCGCCGTCACCGTCCTCGCCCTCCTGACCCTGGCCGCCTGCGGTACGGAGCCGGGCCCGGGCGCCGGAGGTGACGGCACCGTGAAACCGGCCCCCCAGGTCACCGGCGTCGACTGGACCGTCGACAGCGTGACCGTCGACGGCAAGAAGATCCCGGCGCCCGAGAAGGCCACGGTCCGGTTCGACGACAAGGGCCGGGCCGAGGGCAGCACCGGCTGCAACCGCTTCGGTGCCGATGCGACGGTCGAGGGCGACACGATCACCGTGGGGCCCGCGCAGACCACGGAGATCGGCTGCCCGAAGAACGTCGCGAAGTTCGAGCAGCACCTCCAGCGCACCCTCACCGGTGAGCTCAAGGCCGAGGTCAGGGACGACAGGCTCACGCTGACCACGGGCGAGGGCGACACCGTCACCCTGTCCGAGACGGAGCCGGAGCCCGGCGCGCAGCTGCTCGGCACCGAGTGGTTCGTGGAGTCGCTGCGTGACGGAGACACCGCGACCCCGCTGCCCGGGGACGCGGCGGGCAGGGCGAAGCTGGTCTTCGCCGAGGACGGGTCCGTCGGCGGCCATCTCGGCTGCAACAACGTCTCGGGCAGGGCGGAGGTCTCCGGATCCACCCTCACCTTCTCCAGGATCGCCACGACCCGGAAGTTGTGCCCGCCGCCGGTGATGGAGGCCGAGCGGGCCCTGCTCGACGTCCTCGACGGCAGGGCGGCCTACGAGATCCGTGACCGCGCCCTGTCCCTCACCGCGGCGGACGGCAAGGGGCTGGACGCGGTCGCGATCGCCAAGTGACCGCGACGGCCGCCGCCCCCGCTCAGGACACCGCCCCGTACGGCAGCAGCCCCGCGTCCGTCCGCTCCCAGGCGGCGCGCAGCGCATCCAGCAGCTCCGGTTCCCGCGACGCCCTGTCCGCCTGCTCCCGGGCATCCTCGGTGAGCCGGAAGAGCTGGTCCCTGCCGCCCGCGCCCCGGTAGTACTTCCACTCGCCGCGCCGCAGCGCCCGCTCGCCCCGCACGCGCCAGAACAGGTCGCGTGCCGGGGCCCGCTCGCCCCGCAGCAGGTACCCGGCGAGGCTCGCGCCGTCCAGCGGGTACGCCGGGTCGGGACGCGCCCCCGCCACCTCCAGCAGTGTCGCCGTCCAGTCCGGTGTGAAGACCGGCACCTCGCTGACCTGGCCGCCGTCGATCCGCGCGGGCCAGCGCACCAGGGTCGGCACGCGTATGCCGCCCTCCTTCAGGGAGGACTTGCTGCCCGACAGGGGCCAGTGGTACGAGAAGCGCTCACCGCCGTTGTCGCTCGCGAAGACGACCAGGGTGTCCTTCTCCTGCCCCGACCGCCGCAGCGCGCCCAGCACCTCGCCGACCGACCGGTCCAGGTCCTCGACCATCTCCCGGTACTTCTCGACCGAGCCGCCGTCCTGGTGCCACAGCGCGCCCCGGTCCCCCGCCCTGATCCGCCGTACGATCTCCGCGCTCGCCTCCTCGTCGCCGTCGGCGATCCAGGGCCAGTGCGGGGTGGTGAAGTTCAGGTTCAGCAGCCACGGCCTGTCGTGCTCGCGCTGCACGTACTCGCCGGCCCGCCCGGTCAGGATCCGCGTGTAGTACCGCAGGTCCTTGTACGGGGCGTCACCCTCGTAGAGGTCGTACTCCCCGCCGAGCCCCAGCTTCGAGTAGTACTCCAGCGCGCCCCCGAAGTTGCCGAAGAACTCGTCCCAGCCCGACCGCGTCGGGCTGTGGTCCGGCAGGTGCCCGCAGTGCCACTTGCCGATCAGCGCGGTCGCGTACCCGGCGCCCTTCAGCAGCGAGGCGAGCGTGGGATGCGTCGGCTCCAGACCCGCCGACCTGTCCGCGATCGGCTCGGCGAGCCCGCCCCGCGTACGCCCCGGGAAGCGTCCGGTGTAGAGGCTGAAGCGGGTCGGGGAGCAGGTCGCGGACCCGGAGTACGCGTCGGTGAAGCGCACCCCCTGCCGGGCGAGCCGGTCGAGGTGCGGCGTACGGATGTGGGGGGAGCCGTACGAGGAGAGGTCCGCCCAGCCCAGGTCGTCGCCCAGGACGAACAGGATGTTGGGCCGCCGGGAGCGCCGGTCGGCGGCCGCCCGGAAGGGCCGCTCCCGAGGGACGCCGGCGGTGGCTCCGGCAGGGGCTCCGCCAGAGGCGGCGCGGGCCGGTCCGGCCGCGAGGCCGGCGGCGGCACCCGCGCCGACGACACCGCCGAAGGCGCGCCGGGACAGCTTCTTGTCGTGCGAGGTCACAGGGTCTCCAGTGATGAAGAGCACGCCGGCCGGGCCCGCGGCGGCGTGGTTCAGTGCTCGGCCGGGACCGGATCGGGGCAACGAACGGCCGCGGGAAGGCGGCGCGAGGAGAAGGAGAGGTGATCTACGGGGCGCTGGAGGGAAACGCGCCTACGCGCAGCGACAGATGGCGCTCGCGACACGGACCAGGTCGACGTGGCGGCGCTCCACCAGGGTGACCGAGCGGTCACCGACGGGCTGCATGGGCCAGGAGCCTGTCCGAGTCATCGCGCACCTGTCAAGCCCCGGCCCGCCTCGGCCGGTGGCCGTCCGTATCCCCAATTCGGACCAGTGGTCGATCTCGCCTACACTCGGTGGTGTGCCTCGTGGTGATGGACGACTCAACCACGACCTGCTCCCCGGTGAGAAAGGCCCCCAGGACGCTTGCGGCGTCTTCGGTGTCTGGGCTCCCGGCGAAGAGGTCGCCAAGCTCACCTATTTCGGACTGTATGCCCTGCAGCACCGTGGACAGGAGTCCGCGGGCATCGCAGTGAGCAACGGGTCCCAGATCCTGGTCTTCAAAGACATGGGACTGGTCTCGCAGGTCTTCGACGAAACCTCCCTCAGCTCCCTCCAGGGCCACATCGCGGTGGGCCATGCCCGCTACTCCACCACCGGAGCCTCGGTGTGGGAGAACGCGCAGCCGACGTTCCGTGCCACCGCGCACGGATCGATCGCCCTGGGACACAACGGCAACCTGGTCAACACGGCGCAGCTCGCCGAGATGGTCGCCGCCCTCCCCAAGGAGAACGGCCGCGCGACGCAGGTCGCCGCGACCAACGACACCGACCTGGTCACCGCCCTGCTGGCCGGCCAGACGGACGACGACGGCAAGCCCCTCACGATCGAGGAAGCCGCCGCCAAGGTCCTTCCCGACGTCATGGGCGCCTTCTCCCTGGTCTTCATGGACGAGGGCACGCTCTACGCCGCCCGCGACCCGCAGGGCATCCGCCCGCTGGTCCTCGGCCGCCTGGAGCGCGGCTGGGTGGTGGCCTCCGAGTCCGCCGCCCTCGACATCTGCGGCGCCGCGTACGTCCGTGAGGTCGAGCCCGGCGAGATGCTCGCCATCGACGAGAACGGTCTGCGCACCTCCCGATTCGCGGAAGCGAAGCCCAAGGGCTGTGTCTTCGAGTACGTCTACCTGGCGCGCCCGGACACCGACATCGCCGGCCGCAACGTCTACCTCTCGCGTGTCGAGATGGGCCGGAAGCTGGCCAGGGAAGCCCCGGTCGAAGCCGACCTGGTGATAGCGACGCCCGAGTCCGGCACCCCTGCGGCCATCGGTTACGCCGAAGCCAGCGGAATTCCTTACGGCTCGGGCCTCGTCAAGAACGCGTACGTCGGCCGGACCTTCATCCAGCCGTCGCAGACGATCCGCCAGCTCGGCATCCGCCTGAAGCTCAACCCGCTCAAGGAAGTCATCCGCGGCAAGCGCCTGGTGGTCGTCGACGACTCGATCGTCCGCGGCAACACCCAGCGCGCCCTGGTCAAGATGCTCCGCGAGGCCGGCGCCGCCGAGATCCACATCCGGATCTCCTCCCCGCCGGTGAAGTGGCCCTGCTTCTTCGGCATCGACTTCGCGACCCGCGCGGAGCTCATCGCCAACGGCATGACGATCGACGAGATCGGCAAGTCCCTGGGCGCCGACTCGCTCTCGTACATCTCCATCGACGGGATGATCGAGTCGACCACCATCCCCAAGGCGAACCTGTGCCGCGCCTGCTTCGACGGCGAGTACCCGATGGAGCTCCCGGACCCCGAGCTGCTCGGCAAGCAGCTCCTGGAGACCGAGCTCGCGGCCGGCCCGGCGAGCGCCGCGGCCGAGGCGCTCCGTCGCCCGTAACGCCCCCTCTCTAACGACACGAAAGTTCCCAGCAATGTCTGAGACGACAGGTGCCAGCTACGCGTCCGCGGGCGTCGACATCGAGGCGGGCGACCGCGCCGTGGAGCTCATGAAGGAGTGGGTGAAGAAGACGCAGCGCCCCGAGGTCCTCGGCGGCCTCGGCGGCTTCGCCGGCCTCTTCGACGCCTCCGCCCTCAAGCGCTACGAGCGTCCGTTGCTCGCCTCCGCCACCGACGGTGTCGGTACGAAGGTCGACCTCGCCCGCAAGATGGGCGTGTACGACACGATCGGACACGACCTCGTCGGCATGGTCGTCGACGACCTGGTCGTCTGCGGCGCCGAGCCGCTCTTCATGACCGACTACATCTGTGTCGGCAAGGTGCACCCCGAGCGTGTCGCGGCCATCGTCAAGGGCATCGCCGAGGGCTGTGTCCTCGCGGGCTGCGCCCTGGTCGGCGGCGAGACGGCCGAGCATCCGGGCCTGCTGGGCGAGGACGACTTCGACGTCGCCGGCGCCGGTACGGGCGTGGTGGAGTACGACCGGCTGCTGGGCGCGGACCGTATCCGCAAGGGTGACGCGGTGATCGCCATGGCGTCCTCCGGTCTTCACTCGAACGGGTACTCACTCGTCCGGCACGTGGTCTTCGACCGCGCCGGCTGGTCGCTGGACCGCGAGGTCGAGGAGTTCGGCCGCACCCTCGGCGAGGAGCTCCTGGAGCCCACCAAGATCTACTCGCTGGACTGCCTGGCCCTCACCCGCACCGCCGAGGTGCACGCTTTCAGCCACATCACGGGCGGCGGTCTTGCGAACAACCTGGCCCGCGTGATCCCGGACGGCCTGCACGCCACGGTCGACCGCTCCACCTGGACCCCGGGCGCGGTGTTCGAACTCGTCGGCAAGGCCGGTCAGGTCGAGCGGCTCGAACTGGAGAAGACCCTCAACATGGGTGTCGGCATGATGGCCGTCGTCCCCGAGGAGTCGGTGAACGTGGCCCTGGAGACCCTCGCCGACCGTGGTGTCGACGCCTGGGTGGCCGGAGAGATCACCGAGCGCGGCGACCACGCCACGGGCGCGACGCTTACGGGCGACTACGCCAAGTAGTCCCCCCGGGCAGCACAGAACCCGGTCCGGGGCCGAGGCCCCAGGACCGGGTCATGTGTGTAGTGCCTGTTCGAGGTGTACGGACGTCAAGCGCCGCGACGATGTGCCGAAGGACCGGACTCCTCGTCCTCGTCCCCGTCATCGTTGTACTGAGCCGCGTACTGTGCGTACGGGTCGTCTTCCTCGTCGTCGTCCTCGAACGGCTCGCCATTAGGCGGCTGTTGCGAAGTCGTCGAAGCGCCCAGCTCGTTGGCCAGACGCGACAGGTCAGTCCCGCCGCTGCTGTACTTCAGCTGGCGGGCGACCTTAGTCTGCTTGGCCTTTGCCCGGCCGCGCCCCATGGCTCGACCCCCTCGGTGACGGGGCTCGACGGCCCCAGAGTCTTGACACGCGTTCATGGTTCGGAACGGACTCCCCTCGGAGAGACCGGTCCGTAGGGCATCAACGGTACCTGCTTCCGTGGCCATACGGTACGCCGCCCGCATGCAACGCCTCGGCACAGAACCCACGAGAAGCCCCGTCCTCGCTGGTCAACTGCGATTTTAACCTCTTCTGAGGGCCGACCCGCCGACGGGGGTGAGTCATGTCTCGTCATGTCCCACCGACGGCGGGCCGGCCCCCGGGGAAGGGCCCCGGCGTCAGCGCCCGCGTGCCTCGGCCATCCTCTGCTCGGCGATCCGGTCGGCCGCCGCAGCCGGCGGAATGCCGTCCGTCTTCGCACGTGCGAATATTGCGAGCGTGGTGTCGAAGATCTTCGCGGCCTTCGCCCTGCACCGGTCGAAGTCGAAACCGCGCAGCTCGTCGGCGACCTGGATCACACCGCCGGCGTTCACCACGTAGTCGGGCGCGTAGAGGATCCCGCGGTCCGCGAGGTCCTTCTCGACGCCGGGGTGGGCGAGCTGGTTGTTGGCCGCGCCGCACACCACCTTCGCCGTCAGGGCCGGAACGCTCTCGTCGTTCAGCGCGCCGCCGAGCGCGCACGGGGCGTAGATGTCGAGCCCCCCGACGCGGATCAGCGCCTCGGTGTCCGCGGCGACGGCGACGTGGGGGTGACGCTCGGTGACGCGGCGCAGCGACTCCTCCCGTACGTCCGTGATCACGACCTCGGCGCCGTCCTCCAGGAGGTGCTCGACGAGGTGGTGGCCGACCTTGCCCACGCCCGCGACGCCGACCTTGCGGCCGCGCAGCGTCGGGTCGCCCCACAGGTGCTGGGCCGAGGCCCGCATGCCCTGGAAGACGCCGAAGGCGGTCAGCACGGAGGAGTCGCCGGCGCCGCCGTTCTCGGGGGAGCGGCCGGTCGCCCAGCGGGTCTCGCGGGCGACGACGTCCATGTCGGCGACGTACGTGCCGACGTCGCAGGCGGTCACGTAACGGCCGCCGAGGGAGTCCACGAACCGGCCGTAGGCGAGGAGCAGTTCCTCGCTCTTGAGCGTCTCGGGGTCGCCGATGATCACGGCCTTGCCGCCGCCGTGGCCGAGTCCGGCCAGGGCGTTCTTGTACGACATGCCGCGTGCGAGGTTCAGCGCGTCGGCGACGGCCTCCGCCTCGGTCGCGTACGGGTAGAAGCGTGTGCCGCCGAGGGCCGGGCCCAGGGCGGTGGAGTGGATGGCGATGACGGCCTTGAGGCCGCTGGCGCGGTCCTGGCACAGCACGACTTGCTCGTGGCCGCCCTGTTCCGATCGGAACAGGGTGTGCAGGACGCCTTCGGATGCGTCGGTCACGGTGGTGACTCCCAAGTACGAGGCGCTACGCCCTCCTGCGGGTGGGGAGGGCCGGTGGGCAAGAGAGTAAGACCTGGCAGGCCCCGGGTGGACCCCCGTGCCGAGGATCACCCCCCGGCGGAGTACGCGTGGGACGATTCCTCCCCGGTTTCCTTCCGGTTCTTCCAGGTTCTTTCCGGTCGAGGTGAGGAGCAGGCGTGGCCCAGGCGTCATCGGTGATCGTCCCGTACGCCGCCTATCTGCGGGTGTACGAACCACTGGCCGCCTTCCCCGAGCCGGAGCGCGGCCATTGGGAGCGGTACGCGGGCCGTGAGCGGCTGCCCACCGCCCAGGACGAACTTCGCCGTTCCCTCGCCGATTTGCTGCCCACCCCGCCGGTCGCCGTGCCGGTCCACGAGAGCGGCGACGCGTTCGTGACCGAAGTGGACGGAGTGGTGTGCGTCTGTCCCTGGCGTACGCGGCTGCGCGGCTGGCTGGCGCTGGAGGAGCTGCCCGGACTCTTCCCGGAGCCGATGCTGGACGCGGCGCTGCCGCCGGTGGTGCGGCGGCAGGCGGCCGCGGACTTCGAGCGGTGGCTGGAGCGCCACCCGGACGCGCGGCCGTGGATCAGGAGTTCGGCGTGGCACGTGCCGGTGCGCTGGTTCGCGCTGTTCGCGGACGAGGAGCGGGAGTACCGCAAGGGCGAGGGGGAGGCCGCGCCCGTACTCCGCTACCGGACGCCGATGGCCCAGGCGCGGCGGCGGGTGGCGCGGGCGCTGAAGACGCTGCGGGAGCAGCTCGACGACGAGGCCGGCGGGCCGCTCGTCGAGGGCCTGGTGGATGTGGGGCGCTGGCTGGAGGAATTCCACCCCAGGTCGCTGGTCGAGCTCGATTACGGCGGTCTGGTGCACGTACTTCCGCAGGAGCATCTCGCCGAGGACCACTCCGCGGCGGAAGCGGCCGAGGGGGTCGCGGCGCTGCGGGCCGGGGACGGTGCGGGAGCCCGCGAGGTGTACGGAAGGCTGATGGAGCGGTGGCGGGTGGTGCGCGAGCGTCAGTTCGCGAACTGAGTGCGACGGGGCGCTGATCCGGCGGCCGGGACGTAGGTCCTGATACGGGCCTTTGCCTCAAGCGTGATGGACAGCACTTAGCGGTCTCTTGCGCCCATCCCCCATCCTCATGCCAAAATAGGACAAGGAGTCCGGCGAGGGCTCCTTCCGTCCGACTATGGGCGGAATGCTCGGTATTGCGCGCTATGGGGGGTCATGACGGCTCCTGATCGCTCTGTGACTGATCGTCACTGTGACGTGACTGTCCGCTATGGCATGGTCCATCGGCTTCGTCGCTGATGAACACCTGGGAGGGCAATTCCATCGGTTTGGCCGACGTGGCTGGACGGATGGTGTAGTTGTAGTGCCGAGGACAAGCCGTTCGTCCTATAACCGACTCGGCCCGCGTCCGCCATTTCGGGCAACGCGGGTCAAGGTGCAGAATTTAGAGGAAAGAACCGTGATGGTTCGGTTCTCCCGAGGAGGCCGCTCATGACCGCTCGCACCCCTGACGCCGAGCCGCTGCTGACCCCGGCTGAGGTTGCCACGATGTTCCGCGTGGACCCGAAGACGGTCACGCGCTGGGCCAAGGCAGGCAAGCTCACGTCCATCCGCACACTTGGTGGACACCGGCGTTACCGCGAGGCAGAGGTCCGCGCACTGCTTGCGGGCATTCCGCAGCAGCGCAGCGAGGCCTGAACAACTGAATAACCCGCTTCACCGGGCAATCCTCCGGGTCCCCCAACCCGGACGCCCACCTGAGCACCACACGGCAGGCGTCTGCCCCAACAGGCGCCACATCCGGGCTTGATGGATGCGTCGTTGATCGCGCTGGACTCCGCCGGGTCCAGCGCGATCTTTTTTTGTGCCCGCGCCAGGACGCCTGCCGACCGCTCTGACCTGCGGTGCGCCGACTCCCGGCGTCCTCGGAGTGCCTCAAGGCGGATCGGGGGCGGTGTAGGGGAGGGCTCCGAACGGCCTCTTCGAGAGGGTGCAATTGCACATATTAAATTGACCGGTTGTAGGGAGGGTGTAAGTCCCCCACTTCCCAAAACTCATGTGGTGACACCCGTCACACAGGGAAACTCTTGTTTATTTCCACCCTGCCAGCGATAGGGCGAGGGCGCGCAGAGTCATTGGTCATGACGGCGGGGGGCTTTCGGTCGCGGCGGCCCCGGCCGCTTCGGCGGCCTCCGCGGGCCCGGTGGCCTCCGCGGGCCTCCCGGGCGCCCACTTCCGCTCCGCCTCCGCCTCGGGCTCCATGGCGAGCCGCAGGAGCCGGTGACAGATGGGGCAGTGTCTTGTGAAGTGGCGATAGCCCGTCGAGGCCGCCAGATGGGCACGCAGCAGCGCGCGCGTCTCGTGCCTGGCCGTTGATGCCGCCATGCGCCACCTCCCGGTGCGGGCCCCCGATGCCCTGTTGCCTGGGTACCGGTGGCGGATGACGCAGTCAAGACGCGAGAAGGGTCGGATCCTTGTGGATCCGGGCCTTCTCGTACTTCTTCTTGTGCGGTCCTGACGGGATTTGAACCCGCGGCCTCCACCTTGACAGGGTGGCGAGCACTCCAAACTGCTCCACAGGACCTTGATTCGCTTTGCCGTGTTGCGCGGCGCTGCGAAGACAGACTGTACAGCAGGTCAGGGGGTGCGGGCGAACTCACTCAAGGCGACGGCGGAGTCACGGGGCCGCCGCGTCGATCGCCTTCACGATCCGCTTGTCGGAGACGGGCTGGGCCGTTCCCAGGGCGTGCGCGAAGTAGCTCACCCGCAGTTCCTCGATCATCCAGCGGATGTCCAGGACCTCCTGCGGCACGGGCCTGCCCCGCGGCAGCTGCTCCAGCAACCAGGCGTACTCGTCCTGCATCTCGTGGACCTTCTCCATGCGCGTGGTGTCGCGCTGGACGGCCGTCGGCATCTGCTGGAGCCTGCGGTCGACCGCGACGAGATAGCGCATCAGGTCGGGCAGCCGGCGCAGCCCCGTCCTCGTGACGAACCCGGGCGGCACGAGGGCCGCCAACTGGTCGCGCACGTCGGCGAGGTTGGCCAGCAGCGCCGGGCTGGAGGCGGCCTTCAGACGGCGCTCGCAGGCCTGCCAGGCGGCCAGGATCTGCTGGACCTGGTTCACCGTGCGCACGGTCGCGTCCACGAGGTCGGCGCGGACCTTGTCGTACAGCTTCCGGAACGATTCCTCGTCCCAGGCCGGACCGCCGTGGTCCGCGATCAGCTTGTCGGCGGCGGCGGTCGCGCAGTCGTCGAACAGCGCCTGGACCGAACCGTGCGGATTGCGCGAAAGGGCCAGTTTCTGCTGGTTGCTGAGCTTGTCCGAGGCGAACTTCGCCGGGTTCACCGGGATGTTGAGCAGGATGAGCCGGCGCGTGCCCCGCCACATCGCCTGCTGCTGCTCGGCCTCCGTGTCGAAGAGCCGTACGGCGACGTTCTCGCCCTGGTCGACGAGGGCCGGATAGGCCCGGACCGGCTGGCCGGCCCTGCGCGTCTCGAAGACGCGGCTGAGCGTGCCGATGGTCCAGTCCGTGAGGCCCGTGCGTTCGACCGACTCGCCCGAGGGGCCCGCGGTCGCCGCGGCGGCCTTGGAGAGGGCCTGACGGGCCTTGGGGCGCAGCTTCAGCCGCAGCGCCTCCAGGTCCTTGTCCTCGGCGAGGTTTTTGCGGCGCTCGTCGACGATCCGGAACGTGATCTTCAGGTGGTCCGGGACGCGCGACAGGTCGAAGTCGTCCGCCTCGACCGGTACGCCGACCATCCGCTTCAGCTCGCGCGCGAGCGTGACGGGCAGCGGCTCCTGAAGGGGCACGGCCCGCTCCAGGAACTTCTGCGCGTAGTTCGGGGCCGGCACGTAGTGGCGGCGGACCGGCTTGGGGAGGGAACGGATCAGCTCGGTGACCACTTCCTCGCGCAGGCCCGGGATCTGCCAGTCGAAGCCCTCGGACGTGACCTGGTTGAGGACCTGGAGCGGGATGTGGACGGTCACGCCGTCCGCGTCCGCGCCCGGCTCGAACTGGTACGTCACCCGGAACTTGAGCTTCCCCTGGCGCCAGCTGTCCGGGTAGTCGTCCTTGGTGACCGCCCCGGCCTTCTCGTTGATGAGCATCTCGCGCTCGAAGTCGAGGAGTTCGGGCTCCTCGCGCTTCTTGTGCTTCCACCACGAGTCGAAGTGCGCGCCCGAGACGACGTGCTCGGGGATGCGTCGGTCGTAGAAGTCGAAGAGCGTCTCGTCGTCCACGAGGATGTCGCGGCGGCGGGCGCGGTGCTCCAGCTCCTCGACCTCGGTCAGGAGCTTGCGGTTGTCCGCGTAGAACTTGTGGTGCGTACGCCAGTCGCCCTCGACCAGGGCGTTGCGAATGAAAAGATCGCGGCTGGTCTCCGGATCGATCCGGCCGTAGTTGACCTTGCGCTGGGCGACGATCGGGACGCCGTACAGCGTGACCCTCTCGTACGCCATCACCGCGGCCTGGTCCTTCTCCCAGTGCGGTTCGCTGTACGTGCGCCTGATGAGGTGCTGGGCGAGCGGCTCGATCCACTCCGGTTCGATCCTCGCGTTGACCCGCGCCCACAGGCGTGACGTTTCGACCAGCTCGGCGGACATGATGAAGCGGGGCTGCTTCTTGAAGAGCGCCGAGCCGGGGAAGATCGCGAACTTGGCGCTGCGGGCCCCGAGGTACTCGTTCTTCTCGGTGTCCTTCAGCCCGACGTGGGAGAGCAGGCCGGCGAGCAGGGACTGGTGGACGGACAGCTCGGGAGCGTCGTCCTCGTTGACGTGTATGTCCATCTGCTTCGCGACCGAGCGCAGCTGCGTGTAGATGTCCTGCCATTCGCGAATGCGCAGGAAGTTCAGATACTCCGACTTGCACATGCGGCGGAAGCTGGAGGAGCCGCGCTCCTTCTGCTGCTCGCGGACGTACCGCCAGAGGTTGAGGAAGGCGAGGAAGTCGGACGTCTCGTCCTTGAAGCGGGCGTGCTGCTGGTCGGCCTGCTGCTGCTTCTCGGACGGACGCTCGCGCGGGTCCTGGATGGAGAGCGCGGAGGCGATCACCATCACCTCGCGTACGCAACCGTTCTTGTCGGCCTCCAGGACCATGCGGGCCAGGCGGGGGTCGACCGGGAGCTGGGCGAGCTTGCGTCCCTGCTCGGTGAGGCGCTTCTTCGGGTCCTTCTCCGCCGGGTCGAGTGCGCCGAGTTCCTGGAGGAGCTGGACGCCGTCACGGATGTTGCGGTGGTCCGGCGGGTCGATGAAGGGGAACTTCTCGATGTCGCCGAGACCGGCGGCGGTCATCTGGAGGATGACGGAGGCCAGGTTCGTCCGCAGGATCTCGGCGTCGGTGAACTCGGGCCGGGTGAGGAAGTCGTCCTCGGCGTACAGCCGGATGCAGATGCCGTCCGACGTACGGCCGCAGCGGCCCTTGCGCTGGTTGGCGCTGGCCTGGCTGATCCGCTCGATCGGCAGGCGCTGGACCTTGGTGCGGTGGCTGTAGCGCGAGATGCGGGCGGTGCCCGGGTCGATCACGTACTTGATGCCCGGGACGGTCAGTGACGTCTCGGCGACGTTGGTGGCGAGGACGATCCGCCGGCCGGTGTGGCGCTGGAAGACGCGGTGCTGCTCGGCGTGCGAGAGGCGGGCGTAGAGGGGGAGGACCTCGGTGTGGCGGAGGTTCCTCTTGTTGAGTGCGTCGGCGGTGTCGCGGATCTCGCGCTCGCCGGACAGGAAGACCAGGATGTCGCCGGGCCCCTCGGCCTGGAGCTCGTCCACCGCGTCCGCGATCGCGGTGATCTGGTCGCGGTCGGAGTCGTCGCTGTCGTCTTCGAGCAGCGGGCGGTAGCGGACCTCGACGGGGTACGTACGGCCGCTGACCTCGACGATCGGCGCGTCGCCGAAGTGGCGGGAGAAGCGCTCGGGGTCGATGGTCGCGGAGGTGATGACGACCTTGAGATCGGGGCGCCTGGGGAGCAGCTGGGCGAGGTAGCCGAGCAGGAAGTCGATGTTGAGCGACCGCTCGTGGGCCTCGTCGATGATGATCGTGTCGTACGCACGCAGCTCGCGGTCCGTCTGGATCTCGGCGAGCAGGATGCCGTCCGTCATGAGCTTGACGAAGGTCGCGTCCGGGTTGACCTGGTCGGTGAACCGGACCTTCCAGCCGACCGCCTCGCCGAGCGGGGTCTTCAGCTCGTCCGCGATGCGTTCGGCGACGGTGCGGGCGGCGATGCGGCGGGGCTGGGTGTGGCCGATCATGCCCTTCACGCCACGGCCGAGCTCCATGCAGATCTTGGGGATCTGCGTCGTCTTGCCGGAGCCGGTCTCGCCCGCGACGATCACGACCTGGTGGTCGCGTATCGCCTCGGCGATGTCGTCCTTGCGCTGGCTGACCGGCAGCGACTCCGGATACGTGATCTCGGGCATCCGGGCAGCGCGCTGCGCCAGGCGGGCGGCGGACTTCTCCGCCTCGGCGGCGATTTCGTCCAGCACGGCCTGTCGGGCCTCGGGCTTGCGGATGCGACGGGCGCCGTCGAGACGGCGGCCGAGCCGGTGGGCGTCGCGGAGCGGCAGCCCGGCGAGCACGGTCTGGAGGTCGGCGAAGGAAGTAGACATACCTGATTCAGGATCTCACCCGCCGGATGCGACTGGCGAACCGATTTCGGCCGGGGCGGGCGCGGGTGCGGGCGCGCGGAAGTCTCTACGCTTGGCGGGACGCCCCCAGGACAGGAGATTTCGAGCCAATGCCCCAGGTCAGCCGTCGGTGCCGCGGCGCGGCGACGGCGAGCACGCTGCCGGGGACGTTGCTGGTGCCGGCCGCGCTGCTCCTGTGTACGGACATGAGGGGCGGGGCCCCGGACGAGGCCCCCGCCCCTGCTTTTGCCTCCGTTTCCGCTCCGGCCTCCGTTGCCGCGCCCGGCTCCGCCGACGAGCGGGAGCCCGGCTGCCGGGAGCGGCACCGGGACGGCGTGGGAAGCGCGCCGGTCACGTCGCCGCGCAAGGGAACGGCGTACGAGCTGCTGCCCGCCCCGTACGACACCAGGGCCGGGGCCGGTTCGTGGGGCGCCGGCGGACCGGCCCCGCGACCGGCGCACGGCCGCCGTCCGCCGTCGCCGGACCCGCCGTCGCCCATAGATCTCTCGATCCTGCGGGTCTAGCCGGACCGCCCTGCGGGGCTTTCCCCTGTCCGCCCCTTCCCCGTACCGGGGCAGCTCCCGGCCCTCTGGACCTCGGACGCCTTCCGGGCGTGTCCTCGAGCGCCGGACGGCCGGCCACCTCAAGCCCGTCCGGCGCTCGAGGGCCGGGGCCCGGGGCGGGGAACAGCCCCGCCGGATCCGCCGTGCCTCTCGTCTCCCCGCCTCCGCATTCCGTCAGGAGTACCGAACGCCCATGACCTCCTCCCGTAACCGCAACCGTTCCAAGCCCGTCGCCATCGGCGCGGCCGTCGCCGCCGCGGCCGTCCTGCTCGGCGTCGTCTCGTACACCGCCACCAAGCCCGACGGGCGCGGCTCCGCCGCGACGGCCGAGGTCTCCGCCGACCCGCAGGCCGGTGTCTACTCCGAGCTCGCGAAGCTCGCCCGCCGCGACGCCGGGGACACGCTCGCGCAGGGCAGGACGGACGCGCCCGTCGTGCTCATCGAGTACGCCGACTTCAAGTGCGGCTACTGCGGGAAGTTCGCCCGCGACACCGAGCCCGCCCTGGTGAAGAAGTACGTCGACAACGGCACCCTGCGCATCGAGTGGCGCAACTTCCCGATCTTCGGCAAGGAGTCGGACGCGGCGGCCCGCGCCGCGTGGGCGGCCGGGCAGCAGGGCCGCTTCTGGCAGTTCCACGCGGCCGCGTACGCCGAGGGGGCCAAGGAGAAGGGCTTCGGGGACGCCGGGCTCAAGGCGCTGGCCGAGGAGGCCGGGATCGAGGACATCGCCCGCTTCACCCGGGA
Organism: Streptomyces enissocaesilis; assembly: GCF_039533765.1. Classification (NCBI taxonomy): domain Bacteria; kingdom Bacillati; phylum Actinomycetota; class Actinomycetes; order Kitasatosporales; family Streptomycetaceae; genus Streptomyces; species Streptomyces enissocaesilis. The sequence continues at coordinate 32,429 of NZ_BAAAUD010000054.1, forward strand.
CACCGGCAGCGAAGCCGCCGCGGAGGCCGTGAAGAAGGACCAGGAGGAGGCGTACCGGCTGGGCGCCACCTCCACGCCGTCGTTCCTCGTCAACGGCCGGCCGCTCGCCGGCGCCCAGCCCGCCGGGACCTTCACCGAGGCGATCGAGGCGGCGGCGGAGTCGGCGAAGACCCGGAGGACGGGGAAGACGGGGAAGACGGACGAGGCGGCGAAGTGAACGCCGACATCGGATACCTGGCCGCCTTCCTCGGCGGCCTGCTCGCCCTGCTCAGCCCGTGCAGCGCGCTGCTGCTCCCCGCCTTCTTCGCGTACTCGATCGACTCGGCGTCACGGCTGATGGCCCGGACCGGCATCTTCTACGCCGGACTGGCCACCACCCTGGTACCGCTGGGCGCGGCCGGCTCGTTCGCCGGGCGGCTCTTCTACGGGCACCGCGACCAGCTCGTCCTCGCCGGCGGCTGGCTGATCATCGCCCTCGGCCTCGCGCAGATCCTCGGCATGGGCTTCGCCTCACGCCGTGTCTCCTCCCTCTCCGGGCGGATCAGGCCCACGACGGCCGTCTCGGTGTACGCGCTGGGAGCCGTCTACGGGCTCGCCGGCTTCTGCGCGGGCCCCATCCTCGGCAGCGTCCTCACGGTCGCGGCCGTCAGCGGCAGCCCGGTGTACGGCGGGCTGCTGCTGGCCGTCTACGCGCTGGGCATGGCCGTGCCGTTGTTCCTGCTCGCCCTGGGCTGGGAGCGCTTCGAGCTGGGCAGGCGGCGGTGGCTGCGCGGGCGGGCGTTCAGGGCGGGGCGCTTCCCACTGCACACCACGTCACTGCTGTCCGGGCTCTTCTTCGTCGCGCTGGGCACGCTCTTCCTCGTGTTCGACGGGACGACGGCCCTGCCCGGACTGCTGGACGTGGACGACTCGTTCGCCGTCGAGCAGTGGGTGGGCGGCCTCGGTGAGGCGGTGCCCGACGCGGTGCTGCTGGGCGGGGTGGTGGCGGTGGTGGGAGTGGTACTCGCCCTGCGCGCCCTGCGCCGCAAGGTCACGGTGGAGGCTCCGGCGGAGGTCCCGGCAGAGATCCCGGCGAAGACCTCGGCGGAGGAGGGATGACACGAAAGGCCCCGTCCGGGAGGGACGGGGCCTTCGAAGTGGTGGCTGGGGCCGGGATCGAACCGGCGACCTATCGCTTTTCAGGCGATCGCTCGTACCAACTGAGCTACCCAGCCACTCGGATCTTTCGATCCGCAGCGGTCCTGACGGGATTTGAACCCGCGGCCTCCACCTTGACAGGGTGGCGAGCACTCCAAACTGCTCCACAGGACCAAGCGTGGTGCGAGAACAAGTCTCGCACACTGTTGTGCGTGCCCCCAACGGGATTCGAACCCGTGCTACCGCCTTGAAAGGGCGGCGTCCTGGGCCACTAGACGATGAGGGCAAAACAACTAGTGTTGCTGCTTCTGCGTCTGTCGTCCCAGGGGACGTGAGAAGCATGTGACTCCGCTTCCCCTCGAGAGGTTCCGCTTCTTCTCCGACCTGTGAGGTCTTGGAACGGTCTAGCCCTGACCGGCGCCCTTGGGCACGTCGGAGACTGTACTACGGCGTTTCGGTGTCAGCCAAACCGAATAGGCGAAGGGGTCGCTCAGGGCCGGTTCTCCTTCGGCAGATGGCGGCTGACCTCGGCCGTCGTCAGGCCCAGACCGCCCAGCGTGATCTCGTCCCAGGCCTGCAGCCGCCTGGTCGTACGGTCCAGGTAGAGCACCGACGCCCGTACCTTCTCCGGCTTCTCGTTCTGGAGCGCGCGCAGGCCGCCGCCGCCCGTCGAGCCCTCGATCTTCAGGCGGGTGCCCTGGTCGAGGACCTCGTTCTTGCGGTTGTGGATGTGTCCTGCCAGGACGAGCGGGACCGTGCCGTCCGTCTCGCGGGCCGCCACCGGGTTGTGCGCCACCGCGATGTCGACGGGCGTGCCGGCGCGCTTCTGGTCGCGCAGGGCCGAGGCGAGGCGGATGCCCGCCATGCGTTCGGCCGGGTCGCCCTGTGGCTCGACCGAGCGGTCCGGGGTGAACTGCGGGTCGCCCGTGCCGGCGATCCGCAGCCCCGCCACCGTCACCGCCCTGCCCTCGTCGAGGACGTGCACGCCCTTGAGCCGTTCGAGGTAGCGCTGGGTGGCGGCCGAGTCGTGGTTGCCGCGGACCCAGACGTACGGGGCGCCGAGGTCGGAGATCGGGTCGAGGAAGCCGTTCTCGGCGGCGGTGCCGTGGTCCATGGTGTCGCCGGAGTCGATGATCACGTCGATGTCGTACTGCTCGACGAGCGAACCGATGATGTGCCACGACGCCGGGTTGAGATGGATGTCCGAGACGTGCAGCACGCGCATCGTGGCCGGGTCCGGCTGGTAGGTCGGGAGGCTCGACGTGGCGTCGTACAGCTTCGTCACATTGGTGACGAGCCGCGCCAGTTCCTTCTGGTAGACGTCGAACTCGCTGACGATGCTGCGCGCGTTGCCGACCACGGAGGGCGCGGAGGAGAGGAGCCCGGAGAACCTGGGCTCCAGGACCGACTTCGGGTTCCAGGTGACGTACGCGCTGATGCCCGACACCGTCAGCAGGGCGAGCGCGAGGCCGCCCGCCGCCAGGGCGCGGCGCGGGCGCCGGTAGACGGCCAGGCCGAGGGCGGTGGCGCCCGACACGACGGCGACGCAGGAGCGCACGGCCAGTTCGGTGGCGCCGTCGGCGACGTCCTCGGCGATCTCCTCCTGGAGGCCGGAGAGGCGTTCGGGGTGCTCGACGAGGGCCTGGGAGCGGACCGGGTCGAGCTGGTCGACGTCCACGTCGAGGCGGACGGGGGCGGTGTGGGTGTCGAGTTCGAGGGCGCCGAGAGGGGAGACGTTGATCTTCGTGCCGCCGGCGGCGGACGCGCGCAGCGTCATGGTCGCGTCCACCGGGCCGACCGGCGTACGGACGCTGCCGACGATCAGCAGGCCGAGCCAGGCACCGCAGAGGACCACCGCGGTGAGGCCGAGCAGCCGCGCATAGGGATGAGGGGTGTGTACGAGGGTGCTGGTGGGGGCGGTGTGGCGGGAGCGGTAGTGGCGTTGCAGCCGGGTGAGCACGGCACGAAAAGGAGCGCGGGCCATTGCTGCCGTATGCCCATGTGGGCGGCGGCCCATGCCGATGGGCGCCCACCCCCGCCCGTCGGGCGGAATTACGTGACAATGGCCAGGTGCTGGAGATGACGCGTGAGGAGTTCGAGGAACTGGTCGCCGAGGCGCTGGACAGGATCCCGCCGGAACTGACGCGACTGATGGACAACGTCGCGGTGTTCGTGGAGGACGAGCCGTCGGCGGACCACCCGGATCACGAACCGGATCTGCTCGGGCTGTACGAGGGGACTCCCCTGACGGACCGTGGCGAGTGGTACGCCGGGGTGCTGCCGGACCGGATCACGATCTTCCGGGGGCCGACGCTGCGGATGTGCGAGTCCCGGGAGGACGTCGTCGCGGAGACGGAGATCACCGTCGTCCACGAGGTGGCGCACCACTTCGGGATCGACGACGAGAGGCTGCACGCGCTGGGGTACGGGTGAGCCGCGCGAACGGCTCCGGCGGCGCGAACGGTCCTGACGGCGCGACCGGCTCCGGCGGCGCGATCGACCCGGACGTCGACCTCCATGTGCCCGCGCACCGCGCCGAGGCCGCCGGGAGCGGCAAGTGGCGGGTGCTCGCGGCGGTCTCGGCGGGCGGCGCGCTGGGGGCGCTGGCCCGGTACGGGGCGGGGGTGGTGTGGCCCGGGAGCGTGTGGACGACCTTCGGCGTCAATGTGGTGGGGTGCGCGCTGATCGGGGTGCTGATGGTGCTGGTGAGCGAGCAGGGGCGGGGGCACGCGCTGGTCCGGCCGTTCCTGGGGGCCGGTGTGCTGGGCGGCTTCACGACCTTCTCGGCGTACGCCCTGGATGTGGCCCGGCTGCTGGACCGGGGCGACGCGCTCACCGCGCTGGGGTACGCCGCCGGGACGTTCGCGGGGGCGCTCGGCGCGGTGTGGGCGGCGGTGGCGGTGACGCGGGCGGCCGCGGGGCGGGCGGCGGGCGCGTGACCTGGCTGCTGGTGGCGGCCGGGGCCGCGGTCGGGGCGCCGCTGCGGTACCTGACGGACCGCGCGGTGCAGGGGCGGCACGATTCGGTGTTCCCGTGGGGGACGCTCGTGGTCAACGCAGGCGCGAGCCTGGTGCTGGGGGTGCTCGCGGGGGCGCTGGTGTCCTCGGGGACGTACGCGCTGATCGGGACCGGGCTGTGCGGGGCCCTTTCGACGTACTCCACCTTCAGCTACGAGACGCTGCGGCTGGCGGAGCGCGGCTGGACGTTCCTGGCGGCGGCGAACGCGGGGGCGTCGCTGCTGGTGGGCCTCGGCGCGGTCTTTCTGGGATTCGATCTCGCGCGGGGGCTGCTGGGGTGACGGCCCGTGGGGCGTCTGGCACTCGTGGGGGTGTACGGGCGGTGCGGCTCGTCTCGCGCGGCTCCTGTCCGTCCTTTGCCTGTCGCTCCTTGCGTGTCCCTTGTGGGGCGAAGGGAGTTGGGCAGTGAAATCCCGCTCGCCGTGCCCCGGAGGTGCCGTCCGTGCGCCAGTTGCCCCAGCCTGTCCGATTGGCCCCGGCCCGATTGGCCGCTGTCGTGCTCGTGGCCGCGGCGTCCGCCGGCTGCATGAGCGTGAGCGACGAGGGAGGCGGACCGGCGCCCTCCCGCCCGACGGCCCGGCAGGGCGCGGCGGCGGAGCCCGACGGGGTGAGGGCGAGGGTCGGGGCCGGAACCGGTCGCACCGACGGGCAGGCGGTGTCCAGCCGCGACGGCGGCAAGGGCGGCAAGGACGGCAGGGGGAGGAAGGACGGCAAGGGCGGCAAGGGCGGGAAGGCGGGCGACGACGGCAAGACCGGGGGCGACGCCCCGGCGGGCCCCCGCTCCTCACCGGGCGTCTCCGCCGCACCGTCGAAGAGCGGCCAGGCCCCGCCCCGGAAGGGCGGCACCCGGCCGAAGCCGCGCCCCGGCGTGCCGACGCCGACGGAGACCACGCAGGCACCGACGCGCCCGGCCGAGCCTCCCGAGCCGCCGCCGGCGCCGGAGCCGCCTCCCGTGACGCCGTCCGAGCCGGAGCCGAGCACGCCGCCGCCCTCGGCGTCACCGGCGGCCGGCACGCAGACCGCGGCGATGGGGGAGCGGCGCGAAATGAAGCGCGAGCCGGTGGCATCACCGCAGGTCGGGCCGGTGTAGCGGGGCCGGTTTGCCAGAAGGGGGGGAGGGTGCGTATGGTTATAGATCGTTTGATCCCATTGCCCGGCGCCGTTGAGTTCTCGTAAAGAACGAGGACCTGGAGCGCCCCGTGGCGCGTACTCTCCCTTACCGTGACTGACCGCACTGAGGCGGTCGATTTGCGATTGATTTGCGATTTCACGGAGTTTGGGCGCGTGCCGAGACTCCGAGAGGTTTCGCATTCCGCATGTCCATTTCCAGCACTGACCGCACCGCCATGCCCGAGAACGAGACGGCCGTAGAGGCCGCAGACGTCATCGAGGCCACCGAGATCGCCGCAGAGATCGACGAGATCGTCGAGAACGACGACGCGATCGAGGCCGTCGAGGCCGAGGCCGCTGAGGCCGCCGAACCCACTGAGCCCGCCGAGCCCACCGTGACCTTCGCCACTCTGGGCCTGCCCGACGGCGTCGTCCGCAAGCTCGCGCAGAACGGTGTCACCGCGCCCTTCCCGATCCAGGCCGCGACCATCCCGGACGCCCTGGCCGGCAAGGACATCCTCGGCCGTGGCCGCACCGGCTCCGGCAAGACGCTCTCCTTCGGCCTGCCGACCCTGGCCCAGCTGGCCGGCGGTCACACCGAGAAGAAGAAGCCCCGCGCGATCATCCTGACCCCGACGCGTGAGCTCGCGATGCAGGTCGCGGACGCGCTTCAGCCGTACGGCGACGTACTCGGCCTGAAGATGAAGGTCGTCTGCGGCGGTACGTCCATGAGCAACCAGATCTACGCCCTGGAGCGCGGCGTCGACGTCCTCGTCGCCACCCCGGGCCGTCTGCGCGACCTCCTCAACCGAGGCGCCGCGTCGCTCGCGAACGTCCAGGTCGCCGTCCTCGACGAGGCCGACCAGATGTCCGACCTGGGCTTCCTGCCCGAGGTCACCGAGCTGCTCGACCAGATCCCCGGCGGCGGCCAGCGCATGCTCTTCTCCGCCACCATGGAGAACGAGATCAGCACGCTGGTCAAGCGCTACCTGACGAACCCCGTCACGCACGAGGTCGACAGCGCCCAGGGCAACGTCTCGACCATGACCCACCACGTCCTCGTCGTGAAGCCGAAGGACAAGGCGCCGGTCACGGCCGCGATCGCCGCCCGCAAGGGCCGCACGATCATCTTCGTCCGCACCCAGCTGGGCGCGGACCGCATCGCCGAGCAGCTCCAGGACTCGGGCGTCAAGGCCGACGCGCTGCACGGCGGCATGACGCAGGGCGCCCGTACGCGCGTCCTCGAGGACTTCAAGAAGGGTTACGTCAACGCCCTGGTCGCCACCGACGTCGCCGCTCGCGGCATCCACGTCGACGGCATCGACCTGGTCCTGAACGTGGACCCGGCCGGTGACCACAAGGACTACCTGCACCGCTCGGGCCGTACCGCCCGTGCCGGCAAGTCCGGTGTCGTCGTCTCCCTGTCGCTGCCGCACCAGCGCCGCCAGATCTTCCGTCTGATGGAGGACGCGGGCGTCGACGCCTCGCGCCACATCGTCGGCGGAGCGGGCGCGTTCGAGCCGGAGGTCGCCGAGATCACCGGCGCCCGTTCGCTGACCGAGGTCCAGGCCGACTCCGCGAGCAACGCCGCCAAGCAGGCGGAGCGCGAGGCCAAGGAGCTCACCCGGGAGCTGGAGCGCGTCCAGCGCCGTGCGACCGAGCTGCGCGAGGAGGCCGACCGTCTGGTCGCCCGTGCGGCGCGCGAGCGCGGTGAGGACCCGGACGAGGCCGTGGCGGAGGCGGCCAAGGCCGCCGAGGCCGAGCTGGCCGTGGCCGAGGCCGCTGCTGCTGCCGCTGTGGTGGCCCAGGCGGCGGAGCGCCGCGACGACCGCGGCAACTTCCAGCGCCGTGACGACCGCGGCGGCGACCGCGGCGGTGACCGTGGTGGTTTCCGTCGTGACGACCGCGGCGGTGACCGTGGCGGTTTCCGCCGTGACGACCGCGGTGGCGAGCGTGGCGGGTTCCAGCGCCGTGACGACCGTCCGGCCGGCGGCGACCGTGGTGGCCGTCCGTTCGAGCGCCGTGACGACAACCGTGGTGGCGGTTTCCGCCGTGACGACCGCGGTGGCGAGCGCGGTGGGTTCCAGCGCCGTGACGACCGTCCGGCCGGCGGCGACCGTGGTGGCCGTCCGTTCGAGCGCCGTGACGACAACCGTGGCGGTGGCTTCCGCCGCGACAACGACCGTCGTGACGACAACCGCGGTGGCGGCGACCGCGGCGGCTTCCAGCGCCGTGACGACCGTCCGGCCACCGGTGGCGGCTTCCGCTCCGGCGGCGCCGACCGTCCGTTCAACCGTGACCGCCGTGACGACCGTCCGGCCGGCGGCGGCTTCCGCACCGGTGGCCACGACCGCCCGCAGGGCCGTCGTGACGACCACCGCGGTGGCGGCAGCACCGGCACCGGCACCGCGACCGGCTCGTTCGGCCGCCGTGACGACAAGCCGCGCTGGAAGCGCAGCTGACCACCGGCAGCTGACGCATGACAGCTGATCAAGTCGGCGGCGCAGGCCGCTGATCTGCAAAGGCGGGTCCGTTCTTCACGAACGGGCCCGCCTTTCTTTTCCTTCCCCCGCATGCGTCACCGCTGTTACGATCCGCCCACTTGCATGGGGAGCACTGCCGGGGGGCGTGGCTCGATTCGATTCGCCGACGGCGCGCACAGCCGCCGTCGCTTCCCCGTGCCTTCTTCAGGCTCCCGGGGAGGGAACCGAGTGACACGTCATGCCCTTGTACGCGGCACGATCGCCGCCGCTGTGGGAATCGGACTCACCGCAGGTCTGGCACCGCTGCAAGCAGCCGTGGCGGACGGCGGGGTTCAAGAGGTCCAAGAAGTCGTGGTTCCAGCGGAATTCCGCAGTGCGGTTCGGGACGCGACCTTGCAGGGTCCCGTGGTCGGTGGCGCTGACGCCACCGGTCGGCGGGGTGTGTTCCACACCGAGGAGGGCCTGAGCGGCAGGCTGTGGACCCGTTTCGCGGACGGCAGGACGTTTCCCGTCAGCACCGCTCGGAACGGCGGGCCCGGCCAGGCCACCGGGAGCGACGCGCTCGCCTTTGTGGACGGGCGCGTCATCGAGCTTCGTGACGCGGCGGACGGTTCCGTACGTACGATCACCCTCCCCGAGGGGCAGACGTACCGCGCCACGTACGGCTCGACCGCCCTGACCTCGGCGTCGGTCGCGAACGGCGACGGCACGAACACCGTTTCGCTGCACCTGCTTTCGCCGGCCGCCGACGGCACGACCCGCGACGTGCCGGTCAGCGGCCTGCCCGAGGGCACGGTGCTCGGCTCCTCCCGAGGCGGTGACGACACCTCCATCGTCCTCACGGGGAAGGTCGACGGCACGCAGCGCATGATCCTTGTCGACAAGGAGACGGGCGTCGTGAGCGGAGTGACCGCGCCTCTGCGCGGGACGTTCTCGTACGCCGAGCTGTCGCCGGACCGTCTCACCCTCTACAGCACGACCGAGCGCACCGTGCTGTCCGTTCCCCGCGACGACCTCTCCGCCACCCCGGGGCCGCTGCCGCTGGAGTCGGGGCTGTCCGACCCCGTGACCGGCTGGGCGGTGGTCGGAGACTGGCTCGTGTACGTGCCCGGCGTCTCTTCGGCGGTACAGGCGGTGCCGCTCGCCGGAGGGCCGTCGATCACGCTGCTGCGGAGCAGCAACAGGCGCCTGCTGGCGGGGCCGGACGGAACGGCGGTGGCGGTCGGCGGCTACCGGGCCGACGACTGGGGCATACGCCGCATCACCGCGGGACCGGACGGCCGGCCGCAGGTGACGACGGTCAAGGAACTGCCGCCTCTGCCCGCCACGGTGGAAGGGCTGGCGCTCGCGCAGGGGCGCCTCGGCTCCGTCGACAACAGCACAGGCGTGAGGCGGGACTACGGCCGCACGCTCAGCCCCACCGGCACGCCGGCGTACGGAGAGCGCAGCCGGCTCACCGCCGACAGCTCCGACCTCCCGGCGTGCGCGGACGGCGACGCGGCCTGCGGCGCCCTCCACGGCGTCGGCGACGGGCGGTTCGCGCGGCTGGACCGGGACACCGCCGAGCGGGACCTGGTCCGTGTCGAAGGGCCGGCCGCCGGCGACGGCGGCACGCTGGTGGTCCCCGAGGGCGGCGAGATCACCTCCGTCACCCCGGACCACCTGGTCCACACCTCCGGGGCGGCGGGCGAGCAGACCGTCTACCGCCTCTCCGACGGCAAGGCCCTCGTCCAGCGCGCCCCCGGTGCCGCCGCCGTCTGGGCGGGCCGGCTGTGGACCGCGGGCACGGCGAAGGGCGTGGTCACCGCGCGCGACCTCGCCGCCGGGACGATCGCCGAAACGGCGGACACCGGCGCGGGCTGCGTGCCCGACGAACTGCAGGCGGTCGGCCGCTGGCTGTACTGGAGCTGCCCCTCGGGCGGCCCCGCCGGGGTGTACGACCGTACGGCGAAGAAGTCCGTGCCCGTGCCTTCGGGTGAGACGCTCCTCGGTGACGGGTGGCTGGTCACGCACGACAGGTCCGCCGGGAAACTCGTGCTCACCACGGTGGACACCGGGCAGGCCCGGAGCCGTACCGTCGGCGAGCTGCCCGACACGGGGGTCTCGCAGCGGCACGTGCGGTGGACCGTCGACCGCTTCGGCGGGAACGCCGCGTACGTGGACGGCCAGGAGCGGACGCACCTGATCCCGTCCGGTGTCCTCGGACAGCCCATGACCGCCGCCGGAACGCCGGAGGACCACCCGGAGATCACTCCGCGCACCTTCGACGCCGTGCCCCGGGACGTCACCACCACCCCGCTGTCCAAGCCGGCCGCGTCCTGGACGCTGACGCTGCGCGACAGGGCCACCGGCAGGACCGTCGACACGGTGCGGGGCGGGGCCGCGCGTGAGCGGCTCACCGCCCACTGGCACGGCATGGTCCGGGACGTGCCGGGTGATGTCCCCTTCCCGAACGGCACCTACGCCTGGACGCTGTCCGCCGTACCGGCGGACGGCAACGGCGCCGCGCTGCGGCGGACCGGGACCGTCAGGCTGCGGGAAGCGGGGCCGGTGCGCCACGACTTCGCCGCGGGCGACGCCGTCGGCGACCTGCTGACGCTCAACAGCTCCGGCTCCTTCACCTTCCAGCACGGAACGGCGGGAGGGAAGTTCTCCGGCAGGACGTCGGGCAGCGGCTGGCCGGTGTCGGCGTACGCCGTGCCGTTCGGTGACGTGAACGGCGACCGGTGCAACGACGTGCTGGTGCGGCAGCCGTCGGGAGAGCTGCGTGCGTACAGGCCCCGCTGCGGGAAGGCGCTGACGCCGTCGACCGCGTACACCTCGGTCGGGACGGGCTGGGGGCAGTACGACGTGCTGACGTCCCCCGGCGACATGGACGGTGACGGCCGTGCGGACCTGGTGGCGCGTCAGGCGTCGACGGGAGACATGTACTTCTACGCGGGCGTGGCCGGCGGGAAGTTCAAGGCCAAGGTGCGGATCGCTGCGAACTGGAAGACGTACGGGCGGATCGCCGGCGTCGGCGACATCACCGGCGACGGCAGGGCGGACCTGCTCGGGCACGACAGGACGGGCGGGCTGTGGCGCTACGACGGTACGGGGAACGGCACGTTCAAGGGGCGGGTCCAGGTCTTCAAGGACTGGGGCCGGTCGTACAACGCCATCGTCGGCGTCGGTGACCTGAACGGTGACGGCAGGGCGGACATCGTCGAACGCGACACCGCCGGGAAGCTGTTCCGCAACGACGGCAACGGGCGCGGCTCCTTCGGCGGACGCACGCAGATCGCCATCGGCTGGCAGAACTACAAGGGCCTGTTCTAGGGTCCGAGCAGACTGCGACGGGCCCGGCAACCGATACCCGATCGGCTGCCGGGCCCGCTGCGGCTATGCTCGGGGGTGACTCGCCGAGGGCCGTTAGCTCAATTGGCAGAGCAGCGGACTTTTAATCCGTTGGTTGTGGGTTCGAGTCCCACACGGCCTACCGCCCCAGGCGGCCGGGAATCCCCGGCCGACCCGCACGTCAGCGCCCCGCCGGGCTCGTCCCGGCCGGGGCGCTTTCGCGTCCTCGGCCCCGGCCTCCTCCACGTGCGCGCCGGTCCGTGCGTAGGAACACTGGGGGCATGACGGACAAGGCACTTCTCGAAGGCGGCCCGGACGATCTGCGCGGGCGGATCGTCCCGATCACTCCTCCCGGGCAGGAACTGAAGATCCCGCACCGCGGCGGGTACGAACACTTCAAGGTCACGACGAGGCACCAGGACAGCGACGAAGGACGGCTGACCGTCTACGAGTGGTGGGAGCGGACGGAGGTCGCCGAGTAGCGCCGCCGGGCAACGGCCATCGCCCGGAAGGGGGTTGGGCGTGGTCGTTGCGGTGACACCGTGACGGTTCGGGGCCTGGCTGGTCCTCGGGGCCGCCCGGCGGGACCGTCGGCGGACCGGCCCCGACGGGCCCGGCGCGGTGGGGGCCGGGGTGCGGTGCGAGAGCGCTGTCGCCGCCGGGCGCGAGGTGACCCGCGGGGGCCGGGTGCCGGGGACGGCGGCCGCGGGCGCAAGTGGTCGGAGCCGGTCCCCGAATGGCGTAGAGTTGAGTTCAACGACGCGGGGTGGAGCAGCTCGGTAGCTCGCTGGGCTCATAACCCAGAGGTCGCAGGTTCAAATCCTGTCCCCGCTACTGAAGAAGAAGACGAAGGTCCGGATCTCGGAAGAGATCCGGACCTTCGTCGTTTCCGGCTCGCGTCGGGCGTCGCCGTCCCCCGGTCGGCCGTCCCCGGATGGCCGTGCGGCGCGGCTACGGCCAGCCTGGGCTGGGCGCGGTACCGTCCGCACGCGGATGCGGAGCGAGCGGGAGACCACAGGTGGGGAAGCAAGACGGAGCGGGCGTCGGTGCCGTGAGCGCGGCCCGGCACTTCCTCCGGGCACTGCCGGCGCTGCTGATCGCCGGCGGGCTCGTCTTCGACGTCGTCACGCCGCCGCACTTCACCGCGGCGCCGCTCTTCGCCGCCGCCCCGCTGATCGCCGCGCCGTTCTTCTCCCTCCTCAACACGCTCCTGACCGGCGCCGCCGCGACCGGCGCCGTCGTGGGGCTGCATCTCCACAACGGCACCTCGGCCGAGATCGAGGCGGCGACCGAGCTGGTCACCATGGTCACCGTCGCCGTCCTCGCGCTGGTCATCAACCGCGTCGTGCGCCGCAGCGGGGAGCAGCTCGCCTCCGCCCGCACCATCGCCGAGGCGGCCCAGCGCGCCGTGATCCCCACGCCGCCCGACCGGATCGCCGGTCTGCACGTCGCGGCGCGGTACGAGGCCGCGCAGGCGGACGCGTTCATCGGCGGGGACCTCTTCGCCGTACAGGACACACCGGCCGGGGTGCGGCTGGTGGTCGGCGACGTACGCGGGAAGGGACTCGGCGCGGTGGAGGCGGTGGCCGTCGTCATCGGGGCGTTCCGTGAGGCCGCCGAGCAGGAGAGGTCGCTCGAAGGCGTCGCGCAGCGGCTGGAGCGGGCGCTCATACGGGAGGGCGCGCGGCGGGACGGGCTCGACGCCTTCGAGGGGTTCACGACCGCGGTGCTCGCCGAGATCCCGCGCGGTCAGGGCGTCGTACGGCTGGTCAACCGCGGCCATCCGGAACCGCTCGTGCTGTACGCCGACGGGGATCTCGCCGAGATCGTGCCGGACGAGGCCGCGCTGCCGCTGGGGATGGGGGAGCTGGGGTCCTGGCCCGACCGGGCCCAGGAGTGCGCGTTCCCGCCGGGGGCCACGCTGCTGCTCTTCACGGACGGCCTCTCCGAGGCCAGGAACGCCGCCGGTGTCTTCTACGATCCGCCCGCGCGGCTGCGCGGGCGGATCTTCCCGGGACCCGAGGAGCTGCTGGACGCGATCACCGACGACGTACGGCTGCACACGCACGGGGCCGCCACGGACGACATGGCCCTGCTGGCGGTCGCGCGGCCCGCCGAGGGGCAGCCGGACCGCCGTCGGACCGTGAGCCTGGTCAGGCGGGTGGCGTCGCACTCGCCGCACCTGTCGCACCCGTCTCGCCCGTCGCACTCGCCGCACCGAACCAGTGCAGACTCTGGCCGTGCGGAGCCGTGAAGGCGACCGCGCGCTCGTCGAGGGCGAGGGTGAGCAGGTGCTCGTCGTCGGGGGCGGGGGCGTCGAGCCAGGGCAGCACGGTGTGGTGCTCGTTGGAGATCCAGTGGCCCGGCAGCGCGCGGACGAGCGCGGCGAACTCCTCGCGGCGGGCGAGCGGCAGGTAGGTCAGTACGGCGGTGTGGAAGACGACCAGGGTGGCGTCCGCCGGGGCGTCGGCGGCCAGCGCCGGGAGTTCGTCGACGAGGTCGCCGCGGACGAGGCGGGGGCGGGGCGCCGTACGTACGGCCTCGATGGCGGCGAGCTGCTGACGCGGGCGCTCCGCACGGCCCGGCCAGATCAGCGACTGGAGCCAGCGGACGTCGTCCTCGTCGGTGGGGTCGAGGGGGTTGAGGTCGATGCCGGCGCGCCAGGCGATGTCGGGCAGCGCGGTGGGCAGAGGCGCGGGGCCCTCCGTACGGCAGTCGAAGGTGGCGGGGGAGGAGCCCAGGACGGCGCCGCCGTCGTAGCGGTAGGCGTAGCGGTCGGGGTGGAGGCACAGGCCGGCGGAGGCGCCGACCTCGATGAGGGCGAGGGGCTGCGGGAGCGCGGCGAGGAGGGGCAGCAGGGTGGCGCAGCGGGCGGGCTCGTTGGTCTGGGTGAAGCGGGTCAGCACGACGGCGCGTACGGCGTCCCAGTGGGCCAGGGTCCAGGCGCGGAAGGGAGTCCACCGCTCGTGGGGGCCGCCGAGGAAGCGGACGGCGGCGAGGAGGAGGTTGGGCTGCTGCTTGTTGCCGGGCGGCAGGGCGGCGATGAGGGCGCAGAGCTCCTCGTCCTCGCTGATGCGGGCGGTGAGTTCGGCGTAGGCGGGGGAGACGCCGCGGGCCTGCTGCTCGGAGAACTCGCGGTAGCGGTCGGTCACGGAGCGCGTGCTGTTGACAACCATGGTGGTGAAGCCAACCCCGCGACACCGTGTAGTCGCAAGACGCCCCTGCGCATAACAATTGACGAACCGTCACTACGGAGAGGTTTCGGAGTGTGGATCGGGGGAACAGCAACTCGCCCCACTGTGACCACTTGTGTAGCGATTGGTCCGCGCCAATATCGTTAACGATCAACTGGAACGGCTTGGAAAGCGGACCCGGTGTCTATTAACGTTCGATAACGCGGCACGGTCGTCCCAGTCGTCACAAGAGACGACACCGTGCGCACGCGCCGAATTCCGCAAGGGAACCGGGGAACCACGTTCCTTGGGGTGAATCGGACTCCTTCGTACCTACGAGGAGGCCCGTAGGAGACCTTCCTGCTCCGAACCCGTCAGCTAACCCGGTAGGCGAGAAGGAAGGAAAGGAGCACGCCTCCGTGGCGTCCAACAGGCCTGCCCCCGAAGCACCCCTGCCCTCTTACGGGTACGAGGTACCGAACGTTCCGAACGCCGCCGGGATTCCCGGTGGCGCCGAGGGAACCTGGGGAGAGTGGAATCCCACCGAGAAGTCCATCCGGCCCGTACGCGGCCGTCATCGCGTCGCCAAGCAGCGCGGCGGGATCGGCCGCAGCTCCACCGTTCTCGGCGTCGGCGTCATCGCCGCGGTCGGCGCGGGCGGCATAGCCACCGCGCAGGACAAGCCGGCCGTCTCGATCTCCCTTCCCGACGCGATAGCGGACTCGCTGCCCGACGCCAAGTCCCTTCCCGGTATCGGCTCCCTGGTGTCCGACGACTCGGGCTCAGGCGTTCAGGCGGGTACGGGCACAGCGGGCGAAACGATTCTGGCCGCCGCCCCGCTCACCACCGCGGGCATCACCACCGCCGACGCGCAGCAGGGCACCACCGACGCGGGCGAGGCGCTGCGCGCCCGCATCCTCCAGCAGGCCGAGCAGCAGCAGGACGCCGCCGACGCCGAGGCGAAGGTGGCCGCCGAGGCGAAGGCCGCCGAGCAGGCCGCGGCCGAGGCGGCCGAGCAGCAGAGCGCGGCGGAGGCCAAGGCCGAGGAGGAGAAGCGGAAGGCCGAGGAGGAGAAGCGGCAGGCGGAGGAAGAGGCCGCGCGCAAGGCCGAGCAGGAGCGGCTCGCCAAGCTGGCCGCCAGCTACTCGCTGCCGCTCTCGTCGTACACGCTCACCTCCACCTACGGCCAGTCCGGTTCGATGTGGTCCTCCGGCCAGCACACCGGCCTGGATTTCGCCGCCCCGAAGGGCACGCCGCTCAAGGCCGTGCACGGCGGCACCATCACGTCGGCGGGCTGGTCGGGTGCGTACGGCTACCGCATCGTCCTGGAGCTCCCGGACGGCACGGAGATCTGGTACTGCCACCTCTCCTCGATGACCGTCACCTCCGGAGAGGTCGGGGCGGGCGACGTCATCGGCCGCGTGGGCGCCACCGGCAATGTGACGGGAGACCACCTGCACCTCGAAGTGCGCACGCCCGGCGGCTCCGCCATCGACCCGGCCGCGTGGCTGCGGGACAAGGGCCTCACGGTCTGACGGCCGGTGGCCCGGCTGGCCTGACACGGCTCGGACGGCCTGACGGCCTGACGACCCGGCGGTCCGACGGCCCGGTGGCCCGACGGTGTTTCCCGCGGTTCTCCCCCAGTCCCCGGCAGTCCTGGCACACACCCCCCGTCGCCAGGGCTGCCGGTTTTGTTACCGCTGCTGCCGGTACGGGTTGTGGACGGCGTGGTCCCGGTGCGGGGCGGGACGCTGGGGCGGCGGCCCGTACCACGGCGCCGGTGACGGCTGTGGGTGCGGCCGGGGCTGCCACGGGGGCGGTGGCGGGGCCCATACCCGGCTCGTCGCCCGCGCCGCGTACTCCAGCGCCGGTCCGGCCACGTCCCTGCGCTGCCACAGGTGGTGCAGCAGCTCCTGCTCGCGTGCCGTGAAGTCCGCGCCCACCGCGCCGCGGTGGGCGCGGTGGCGCAGGAAGGCAAGGGACGTCGCGAAGACCTCGTACTCGGCGACGGCCCGGGCGGCGGCCCGGGACGCGGCCCGCCCGCCGGATGCTGCACTGATCCCGTACGGGCCGCTCCCGTACGGACCGCTTCCGTTGCCGTACGTACCGCTCCCGTACGCACGCGCCGCCGCGTCCCGTGCCAGCGAACGGGCCCGCATCGAGGCGAGCGCGAACGGCTCGGCCGGTCCCAGCCAGCCGGCGGCGGCGTAGGCGGGCAGCTCGGCGGCGATCGTGCGCAGCTCGCGCTGGCGCGTCCAGATCACCAGCCAGGTCAGCAGCGCGAAGGCGGGGACCATGAAGGCGGCGTACACCGCGTAGAAGCCGTACGTCCCGAAGACCGCGGAGCCGTTCCACAGGGCGTGCACGCCCATCGCGAGCACCAGGCCGAGCAGCGGCAGTGCGATCCGCCGCCACCGGCCCGGGCGTCGCTGCGGCGCGAGCGCGGCGAGCCCGAAGCCGATGCCCGTCAGCACCGTGAACAGCGGGTGCGCGAACGGCGACATCACGATGCGTACGAAGAAGGTCGCCGCGGTCACCGAGGCGAGGCCGGAGGCGCCCGCCGCCTGGTCCTCGCCGAAGGCGGTGCCGAGGTAGAGGATGTTCTCGGTGAAGGCGAAGCCGGTCGCCGTGAAGCCGGCGACGACCACTCCGTCGACGATCCCGGTGAAGTCCCGTCTGCGG
This sequence comes from Streptomyces enissocaesilis, assembly GCF_039533765.1. NCBI lineage: Bacteria > Bacillati > Actinomycetota > Actinomycetes > Kitasatosporales > Streptomycetaceae > Streptomyces > Streptomyces enissocaesilis. The sequence goes on from NZ_BAAAUD010000054.1 coordinate 49,367, forward strand.
AACAGGAAGATCAGCAGTATCGCCGCCGCCTTCGCGCTCTCCTCGACGACCGGGGCTATCACCGTCGCGCCGAGGGATTCGGCCCCCGCCGGATCGGCGGTGGCCGTGGCTATCCAGCGGGTCGCGAAACTGTTCGCGATGATCGCGACGAGGGCCGCGGCGAACGCGCCCCAGGCGAAGGCGAAGGCGAGGTTCCGCCAGGGCTCGGGCTCCACCCGGTCCAGCCAGCGGAACGCGGCGGCCAGCAGCGGCACCGGCAGCACCGCCAGCCCCAGGCCGACCAGGAAGCCCTGGGTGCCGGTCTGGTCGCGGACGATCGCCAGGATCACCAGGGCGCAGAGCACGAGCAGCGTGATCACCGCGCCCGCGCGCACCGCCCTGGTGCGCCACCAGGCGCGGCGCGGCTTGTAGCGCCAGTGCGCAGGCGGCGGTACGGCGGTGAACTGCGGCTGCTGCTCACAGTCCGGGACCGCCGGGTGGTGCCGGGGGTGCGGAGGCGACTCGTACACCCGACGACCCTAACGAGAAGCACTGACAGCCGTGACAGCCGGTGATGCCCAGGGGCTCTGCCTGCCGACCCTGCCTGCGGGTTCTGCTCCCCGGCCCTGCCCACGGGTGGTACGTGTGGCTGTTACTTGCGGCGGAACAGCAGGTCGTGCACGGCATGGCCCTTGTCGAGCCCCTGTCCCTCGAAGCGGGTGAGCGGCCTGAATCCGGGCCTGGGCGCGTAACCGCCGTCCGGCACGGTGTTCTCGAAGTCGGGGTGCGCGGTGAGCACTTCCAGCATCTGCTCGGCGTACGGCTCCCAGTCGGTCGCGCAGTGCAGGATCGCGCCGGGCGCGAGGCCGGGCGCGGCGAGGGAGAGGAATTCGGGCTGGATGAGGCGCCGCTTGTGGTGGCGCTTCTTCGGCCACGGGTCGGGGAAGTAGACGCGCAGCCCGGCGAGGGAGGCGGGCGGCAGCATCTCGCGGAGCAGGATGATCGCGTCGCCGTTGGCGACCCGGACGTTGGTGAGACCGGCGCGCTCGGCGAGACCGAGCAGGTTGCCCTGCCCGGGTGTGTGCACGTCGACGGCGAGGATCCCGGTGCCGGGGTCTTCGGCGGCCATCTGCGCGGTGGCCTCGCCCATCCCGAACCCGATCTCCAGCACCACCGGCATTCCGCGGCCGCCGAAGAGCTCGTCGAGGTCGAGGACGCGCTGCCCGTCGATGTCCAGGCCCCACTGGGGCCAGAGCCGCTCCAGTGCCTCGGCCTGCCCCGTGGTCACCCGGCTGCGCCGCGGCTGGAAGCTGCGGATCCGCCGCTCGTGGTGCGACCCGGCGGGGTCGGGCGCGGGACCGCCGGGGAAACGGGGCTCGCCCTTCGCTCGGTGGAAGGGGGAGACGTGGTGGGCGGCGTCGGGACGGACGCTGGAGGACTCAGACACAATGCCCCGATTCTACGGCGCGACGGGGAGGGGGAAAGCGCCGCAGGCCCCGGAGGGCCGCAGGCCCTGGAGGGCGGGAGGTCCCGGGGGACGGGAGGTCCCGGAGGGCACGGCGGGCCCGAGGCGCCGCAGGCCCCGGATGGCGTTGGCCTACCTCACTCCTTGCGCCCCCTGCGCCCCCTGCGCCCCCAGAGCCCCCTGCGTCTCCAGTGCCCCCAGCGCCCGCCGCGCCACCCGTCTGCCGATCGGGAGCGAGGCGGTCGCCGCCGGGGACGGGGCGTTCAGAACATGGATCACGCGCGGTGTCTCCCGGATCAGGAAGTCGTCGACCAGCGTTCCGTCCCGCAGCACCGCCTGCGCCCGTACCCCCGCCGGCGCCGCCCGCAGATCCGCCTCCGTGACCTCCGGCAGCAGTCGCCGCACCGCCTCCGTGAAGGCGCGCTTCGACACCGAGCGGTGCAGTTCGCCCGCGCCGTACCGCCAGTGGCGCCGCGCTGTCCGCCAGGAGCCCGGCCAGCCGAGTGTCCCGGCCAGCTCGCGCGGCCGTATCACCGACCAGGCGTACCCCTCCCGGGCCAGCGCCGGCACCGCGTTCGGGCCGACGTGCACGCCGCCGTCGATGCCCCGCGTCAGGTGCACCCCGAGGAAGGGGAACGCCGGGTCCGGCACCGGATAGACCAGGCCGCGCACCAGCTCCGGCCGGGTCAGCTCGTAGTACTCACCCCGGAAGGGGACGATCCGTACACCCGGGTCGTCACCCGCCAGCCGCGCCACCCGGTCGCAGTGCAGCCCCGCGCAGTTCACCAGGACCCGCGCCCGCACCACCGCCCCGTCCGCCGTACGCACGGCGACACCCCAGGGGCGCCGGTCGACGAAGGTCACCTCCGCGCCGTACCGGACCTCCGCGCCCGACGTGCTCAGGCTCTCCGCGAGCTGCGCCGCGACCGCCCCGTAGTCGCACACGCCGGTCGTGGCCACCTGGATCGCGGCCAGGCCCCGTATCCTCGGCTCGTACTCCGCTATCTGGGCGGGACCGAGCTCCCGCACCGGGATGCCGTTCTCCCGGCCGCGCTGCGCCAGGGCGTGCAGCCGCGGCAGCTCCGTCCGCTCCGTCGCAACGATCAGCTTGCCGGTGACCTCGTGCGCGATGCCGTACTCCGCGCAGAACTTGACCATCTCGGCCGCGCCCCGCACCGCGTACCGGGCCTTGAGCGAGCCCGGCCGGTAGTAGATGCCGCTGTGGATGACGCCGCTGTTGCGTCCGGTCTGGTGCAGGGCGGGGCCCTGCTCCTTCTCCAGCACCGCCACGCGCGTGCCCGGCGCGGCGCGCGTGACGGCGTACGCCGCCGAGAGACCGACGATTCCCGCACCGATCACCAGCACGTCGCAGTCGTAACGGCCAGAGCGGTCGTACGGCATCGCTTCACCTCCCACCACGGCCGTGTCGGGGTCCGTGTCCTCCCGGAGAGCGTCCCGGACTCCCGATGATGCACTGACCCACTGACAACGCCTTCAAACCACCGCCAGGGCCACCGCCAGGACCGTCCCCTCCCCCTGCGGTTGCCCCTGCCCGCGCCCTACGCCGGTGCCACCAGCAACGGCCGTGCCCGCTCCCGCAGCTCCGCGACCCGCGGCTCGTCGCCGTACGGTTCCAACCGGTGCAGCAGGTCCCGTACGTACTCGGTCGTCCGCGCCGACGAGATCCGCCCCGCGACCTCCACCGCCCGCGTGCCCGCCGCGCACGCCGCGTCCAGGTTCCCCGACTCCAGTTCGGCGACGGCCGACACCACCAGGCGCAGGCCGTGCGAGCGTACGAACTCCTCCGTCGGCCGCGACAGCGCCTGCTCCGTGAACCGCCGCACCTGCCGGGGCGCCTTCAGGTCGCGGTAGCACTCCGCCGCGTCGGCCGCGAACCTGTCGTACGAGTAGAAGCCCAGCCAGGACGGGTCCGGATCGCCCTCCCGCGCCCGCTCCAGCCACCCCTCCGCCGCCTTCAGCGCGGCCCCCGCCGCCTGCGCGTCGCCCGCCTTCGCGTGCGCCCGCGCCTCCACGAGCCGGAAGAAGCTCATGGTGCGGGCGGTCGCCAGGCCCCGGTTCCGCTCCAGGGCGGCCTGCGCGAGGTCCACGCCCTCGTCGGCGAAGCTCCGGTAGGTCGCCTGGAGCGACATCGACGCCAGGACGTACCCGCCCAGCGGCACGTCGGCCGCCGCGCGGGCGAGCCTCAGCGCCTGGATGTAGTACCGCTGGGCGGCCTCCTGCTGTCCGGTGTCGAAGGCCATCCACCCGGCCAGCCTGGTCAGTTCGGACGTGGCGCCGAAGAGCGAGCGACCGACGTCGTCGCTGTACGAGCCGAGGAGCAACGGCGCCGCGTCCACCCGTAAGCACTCCGGGACCATCGACGAACGCCAGTCCCCGCCGCCGTACTTGGAGTCCCAGCGCCGTGCGTCCTCCGCCGCCTCCCGCAGCTTGGCCACGTCCGCGTGCCCCACCCGCAGCGGCGTCGCGTCGGCCGCCGGCTCGCCGGAGGGCGTCGCCGTGGAGTCCCGCGCGACCGACGAGTCGGCGGGTGTTATCAGCCACCGGGACGCGGGTGTGGCGTACGCGCTCACCGCGAACGAACCGGCCAGCGACTGCCAGATGCCGCCGCTGCCCGCCCGCCTGCCCGCCAGATCCAGCCGGTACAGCTCGGTCGCCGACCGCACCGCCGCCGACACGTCGCGCGGAAAGGCCAGGCCGACCTCCGGCGCCGGATCGGCGTCCGCCAGGCCGATCTCGTGCAGCGGCACGGGACGGCCGAGCTTGGCGCCGATGGCGGCGGCGATCAGGTGGGGCGCGGCGCCCTGCGGCACCATGCCCTTGGACACCCACCTGGCCACCGACGTCTTGTCGTAACGAAGTGTCAGGCCGCGTTGCGACCCGAGATCATTGACCCGCCTCGCCAGGCCGGCGTTGCTGATTCCCGCGAGGGCGAGAACCGTGCCGAGCTTTTCGTTCGGCCCGCGTTGCTCCCTGGACATGCGCCACCCCTCGACACAGACGGCCGTCCGCCGGGACATTCCCGGCCTTACTGCCCGCACGAGCGCGCGGCCAGCCCAGCCGGAATATGCGGCCCGCGCAGGACATCAGTAAACCCAGCGTAGTTCGCCGCATCCCGACCGTTAAGGGGCGGTGTTCCGTATGGCGAGATTCGTGTAGTTACACGAATGCCCGTGCCCCGCCCCGTGCTCCGTGCGTGTGGCCGTGCGCCCGCCCGTGCGCTCTCGTCGGGCCCGTGCCGGAGCCGCTTCCATGGGAGTCGCGTGGGTCGGCCCGCTGCACTGGATCCAGCGGGCTGGGGGACACCGCCGCCTTCATCCCCGCGGGTGGCGGACCGGTCCGGGGGGCGAACAGTGCCTCCCGGACCGTGCGTCCACCCGTGGCTGTACCGCGCCCGCAGAATGGCCGAATGGCGCCTGTCGCCCAAACCGGCCGAAGTCCTGGGCGCAGCGGGCGCATTGTCTTGCCCGCGCACCTTCCGCAGCCCCTCTCGTACGCCGTTGTCGTGGCAGCATGGTCCCGAAGCTACTTCTCGCAGTGTTCCTCGAAGCTGCTTCGGTACGTGCGTTTGGTTGCCCACAGCCTGTGGAGGCGGCGATGCGGTGGTTGGTGGGGTGGAGCAGTGTCGCCGCCAGCTTCGGGACGGTGGGCGCGGTCGGCACGGCCGGCGCCGCCCGCTCCTCCGGTTCTCCCGGCTCCTCAGCCCCTCCCGGCTCCTCCGTCTTCTCCGACCACGAATCCCTCACCGTGCACCCGGTCGGCGCCCAGCTCCTGTGGGGCGATCCCGACCCCCTGTGGGCCGTCGGCGACTGGCGTCCCGACGAGGTCCGCACCCTCAGCGTCGACGCCTTCACCCGGATCGCCGTCCTCGGCTGCTGCGGCGCGTCCGACGAAGAACTGCGCGTCGGTCTCTTCGCGGCGCGCGGCGGCGCACTGCGGCACCTGACCGCGTGGTCCGGCAGTTACACCGCCGTCGTCCAGGCCGGCCGCCGCGTCACCGTGGTCGGTGACCTGGCAGGTGCCCGACCGGTCTTCTACACGCCCTGGGCCAATGGCACGGCGTACGCCACCGCCGCGCTCCCGCTCGCCGACCTCATCGAGGCACAGCTCGACATCGGCCACCTCGCGGCGCTGCTCGCCTGCCCCGACGTCCCCGAGGCGCTGCGCGACGGCACGCCGTACGCGGGCGTACGGCGCATTCCGCCGGGGCACGCCCTCGTCCTGCGCGAGGGCTCGCGCGAGATCACCGGTTACGAACCGGTGGCCTCCCTCGCCGTCGCCGCGCCCCAGCTCGACCCGGAGCGCGCGGTCGACGGCGTACGCGACGCCCTGGTCGAAGCGGTACGGGCCAGACTCACCGCGCCGCGCCACGCCCCCGAGACCCTGCCGCCCGACCCCGGGCCCGTCCCCGGCATGGGCCCCGCCGAGCGCCGGGCCGCCCGCGGCGCGCCCGTCCCCGGCATCGGCGCCGACCTCTCCGGCGGCAGCGCCTCCGCCACCCTCGCCCTGCTCGCCGCGGGCCTGCCGGGGCTGCCCGGCACCGTCCTGGGCCACGGCACGGGTGCGGGGGAGCGGCTGCTCGCCGTCACCTTCAACGACCTGACCGCCGAAGGCCGGGGGAACAAGGCGGAGTTGGAGCGGGCCGGCGCCATCGCCGCCGACCCCCGCCTGCACCACGTGGTCGTCGCCGCCGGTGAAGAGGCCCTTCCGTACGCCGATCTGGGCAGCGGCCCGCTCACCGACGAACCGGGCCCGTCCCTGGTCACCGCAGAGCGCCACCGCCGCCGTCTCGCCGCGGGCAGCGCCGACCACTTCACGGGCCATGGAGCCCGTCAGGTCCTCGACGCCCACCCGGCCCGCCTCGCCGACCTGCTCATGGACCGCAGGCGGCGCGACCTGCTGCGCCCCGTCACCGCGCTGGCCAGGGTCGAAGGACCCTCCGCCCACTCGCTCTTCGTCCCGCTGACCGTCTACCGCGCCGCCCGCCGCCTCGCCCGTACGCCGTACCGCGCGGGCATCGAGGAGACGGCGGGCCGCCTCATGGAGCGCCGCTTCGACGAACCGGGCACCAGGGGCGGGGGCAACGGCGGCGAGGGCAGCGCGCTGGACGCCTCGCTGGCCGCCCTCGCCTGGAGCAGGCCGGGACCGGCCGCACGCTGGCTGACGGGTGAGGCGCTGGCTGAAGTATCGGTTCGCCTCCAGGGGGCGGCGACCAGGCCCACGTCCGTGCAGCGGCCCGGCGAGGCCCGCGCGCGGGCCGCCCTGGCCCGCGCCGCCGCCGACCACCGGGTCTTCGAGCAGGCCGCGGAGGTCCGCAGCCAGCGGCTGCACGCGCCCTTCCTCGACAACCAGGTCGTACGGGCGTCCCGCGGCCTCCCCGAAGCCCTGCGCGTCCAGCCGGGCGCGCGCGCCGCGATCCTGCGCACGGTCCTGTCCGGTGCGGGGATCAAGGACCTGCCGCCCGGCTGGGGCGCCACGTCCCACGCCTCTTCGGCGGCGGCCGCCCGCGCCGGCCTGTGCGCCGCCGTCGGTGACCTGATCGCGCTCTTCGACGCGCCCCTGCTGGCCGACGCGGGCCTGATCGAGGCCCGCGTCGTACGCAAGGCCCTGCGCGCGGCGGCCGAGGGCGAACCCGTACAGCTCGACGGGATCGCCGACCTGGTCTCCACGGAACTGTGGCTGCGCCGCCTGGTGTCGCGCCGGGGCACGTGCTGGACGGGCACGGCGGCCCCCCGCCAGCGCGCGGTGGCCGGCGGAGTCCCACCGCGCCGCGCACTCTGACCGCAGAAACAGCCCGCCCGGCCCCATGGACCCACGCACACGCCCACGCCCACGCACTCGCACCCATGCACCTGCACCGGCGTCCACGCACAGGCACCTGCACCGGCGTCCATGCGCCTGCACCCTGCACAGGCACCGGCGTCCGCGCACCTACACGGGCCTGGACCGCAGACCTTCCAGCAGGATGTCCAGCAGCCGGGCGGAAGCCGCCGCCTGCTGCGCCGCGTCCGGCAGCGAAGGCGCCGCCGTGGCGATCACCAGCAGCACGTCGGCCACCGTCACATCGCCGCGCAGCTCACCGGCCGCACGCGCCCGGTCCACCAGCCGCCCCACGACCTCCAGCAGCGCCGCGGCGCCCGCGTCGTCACTCCCCAGGCCGTCCGTCCCGGCACCATCGGCGCCCGTGGGCCGAGGCTCGACCAACCGCAGGTCCGGCGCCGCCGACCCCACGGCCTGCCGCTGCTGCGGCACCCGCGCCTCGTCCTGCACCAGCGGCGACTCGTCGCCGTCGCCGCCCTCCACGCCCACCCGCAGCACCTGCGGCGGCAGCAGCCGGCCCGCGCCGGACGCCACCGAAGTGCGCAGGAAGCGGGAGAGCGCCGACCACGGCTCGTCCTCCTGCCCCAGGGCCGTACGTGCCTGATCGGTCAGCCGGGAGGTCTCCTCCTCGGCTATGCGGCGCACCAGTACGTCCTTGCTCGGGAAGCGGCGGTACACCGTCCCGACCCCGACCCTGGCCCGTCGCGCGACGTCTTCCATCGGCGCCCCGTAGCCCAGCTCGCCGAAGACCTCGCGAGCGGCCCGCAGTACATGCTCGAGATTGCGCTGTGCGTCCACACGCAGGGGCGCGGAGCGAGGTCCTCCAGACCCCGTGCGCCCGGTGCCGTCGGATGTGACGGCAGCTTGCCAATGAGAGTTTTGAATGTGCATCAGCGTTCCCCCGGTAATGATGTCTCCCCCCGGAGACTCCCCGCCCTGACAGTCGGCCGGGACCGCGGACCCGGCCGCCCCGACGAGATACGAACATAGTTGAGCGCGCGTAGATTCAGAAGGGGGTAGTTCCGCCCGGAGCGCCCGCCCGATCGGAGTATGGGAGAAAACCTTCCTGTTCCGGTCGGCGCCGGAGCCTCACCCGCACCCCCTGACCTGCGCACCTTCCGCATCACAGCGGAATTGCCGCACCTCACGGAGCACATGACCTGCGGTCACACAATTTGCCGGGCCTGTGGACAAACTCCTGAGGTCGTTGCGTCATGGGACAGTGACAGAACCTGCGCGCATTCTCGTTGTCGGCGGCGGCTACGTCGGGATGTACACCGCGCTGCACCTCCAGCGGAAGCTGAGGAGCGGCGAGGCCGAGGTCGTCGTGGTGACCCCCGACCCCTACATGACCTACCAGCCGTTCCTGCCCGAAGCGGCGGCCGGCTCCATCTCCCCGCGCCACGTCGTGGTCCCGCTCCGCCGCGTCCTGGACAAGTGCAAGATCGTCATCGGCGAGGCGAAATCGATCGACCACGCCAAGCGCACCGCGACCATCACCACTCTCGCCACCGAGGAGGAGGGCACCGGCGCCGTCGAGATCACGTACGACGAACTCGTCCTCGCGCCCGGCTCCGTCTCCCGCACCCTCCCGATCCCCGGCCTCGCCGACTACGGCATCGGCTTCAAGACCGTCGAAGAGGCCATCGGCCTGCGCAACCACGTCATCGAGCAGATGGACATCGCGTCCACCACCCGCGACCCGGCCGTCCGCGACGCCGCCCTCACCTTCGTCTTCGTCGGCGGCGGATACGCGGGCGTGGAAGCGCTGGGCGAGCTGGAGGACATGGCCCGTTACGCCACCCGCTACTACCACAACGTCAAGCCCGCGGACATGAAGTGGATCCTCGTCGAGGCCTCCGGGCGGATCCTCCCCGAGGTCGGCGAGGAGATGGGCAAGTACGCGATCCGCGAACTGCGCGGCCGCAACATCGACGTACGCCTGGAGACCCGCCTCGACTCCTGCGCGGACCGCGTCGCCGTCCTCAGCGACGGCTCCCGTTTCCCCACCCGCACCGTCGTGTGGACCGCCGGCGTCAAGCCGCACCCCGTCCTCGCCGCGAGCGACCTGCCGCTGAACGAACGCGGCCGCCTCACCGCCACCGCCGGACTCACGGTCGAAGGAACCGAACACGCCTGGGCGGCCGGGGACGCCGCCGCCGTCCCCGACCTCACCGCGTCCGAGAAGGGCAAGGAGTGCGCGCCCAACGCCCAGCACGCCGTACGCCAGGCCAAGGTCCTCGCCGAGAACATCCTGGCCTCGCTGCGCGGCGAACCGCTGAAGGACTACGAGCACAAGTACGTCGGTTCCGTCGCCTCGCTCGGTCTCCACCGGGGTGTCGCGCACGTCTACGGCCGCAAGCTCAAGGGCTACCCGGCCTGGCTGATGCACCGCGCCTACCACCTCAGCCGGGTGCCGACCTTCAACCGCAAGGCCAGGGTCCTCGCCGAATGGACACTCGCCGGGCTCTTCAAGCGCGAGATCGTTTCGCTCGGCTCGCTGGAACACCCGCGAGCCGAATTCGAACTGGCGGCGGGCGGCAAGCCGCCCAAGACCAAGTGACGGCTGTCAGTGCGGTCGGTCACACTGGACGTGTGACCATAGGTGGGCCCGCATCTGCACAGAGTGACCCGCCGTAACGCCGCAGCAGCTCCCGCCGCCCCCGGCGGCCACAGCGTCAGCAACGCACCACCCCGTACCGCGACACCATGAGGCTTGAAAGTCAGTGAACTTCACGCGCTGGAGCGCCCGTCTCCCCGGAACGCAGCGCCGCGCCGCAGCGCGGACCGACCGCGGTTCCGTCCCGGTGGCCCGCGGTGAGTACGGCCGGCAGTCCGAGCAGGCGTCAGTCGGGCCCGACGGGTCCGACACGCCCGACGACGCCCCGCCGTACTCCCTGACGGGCCTCTCCGTCCGCGAGGTCCTCGGACGGCTCCCCGCCCTCGTCGCCCTGGTGTACGGCCCCGAGCACCGTGTCGCGTACGTCAACGACGCCTATGCCGCGGCCTTCGGCCCCCGCGAGACCGGCGCGCCCGCCGCCGTGGCCCTCCCCGAGCTGGACGAGCTCGGCCTGCTCCCGCTCATGGACCAGGTGCTGCGCAGCGGAACACCCCGTACGGTCAAGTCCCGCAAGGTGTCCAAGGGCGGCTCGTACACCATCACCTGCACGCCGATCGAGGTCCCGGGCGCCGCCGCGGGCGGACACGGGGCCAAAGCCGGACACGGGGCCAAAGCCGGACACGGGGCCAAAGCCGGACACGGGGCCAAAGAGGGCGGTGTCCTCGTCTTCGCCGCCGACGTCACCGACCACGCGGAGGCCGCCGAGCGCCTGCGCGCCAGCGAACGCCGCCTGCGCGAGACGGCCGTGACCCTCCAGCGCTCGCTCCTCCCCCAGGAGCTGGAGCAGCCCGACGACCTGCGCATCGCCGCCACGTACCAGCCGGGCGGTACGGACGCGGCGGTCGGCGGCGACTGGTACGACGTGATCACCCTCGGCGCGGGCCGTACGGCCCTGGTCATCGGCGACGTCATGGGCCGCGGGGTGCGCGCCGCCGCCGTCATGGGCCAGCTCCGCACGGCGGTCCGCGCGTACGCCCGTCTCGACCTCCCGCCCCACGAGGTCCTGCAACTCCTGGACGGCCTGGCCGCCGAGATCGACGCCAACCAGATCGCGACGTGCGCGTACGCCGTCCACGACCCCAACGAGGGCCGCCTCGTCTACGCGTCGGCGGGCCACCTCCCCATCCTCGTCCGCGACGAGGACGGCACGGTCCGCCGCGCCGAGGACCACACGGGCCCCCCGCTCGGCACCGGTGGCTGGATGCACACCTCGGGTACGATCGCCCTCCCGCCGGGCTCCACGGCCGTCCTCTATACGGACGGCCTCGTCGAGCGCCGCCGCGAGGACATCGACGAGGGCGTCGCCGCCCTGGAGCGCGCCCTGTCCGGCGCCACCGGCACGCCCCAGGTCGTCTGCGACCGCCTGATCCGCGCGCTGGGCGTCACCGCCGAGCACGACGACGACGTGGCGGTACTGGTCCTCCAGCACCCCACCCGCACGGGCTCGGACGCGGAGCTCTTCCACAACGCCGCACTGGACCTGCTCGGCGGCATAGAGGCGGCCCCCCGCGCCCGCGCCTTCGCCACCGGAGTCCTGGCCTCCTGGCGCTTCCCGGTGGAACTGTGCGACCTGGGCGTACTGGCCGTGAGCGAGCTCGTCGCGAACTCCCTCCAGCACGGCACGCCCCCCATGCGCCTGCGCCTGCGCCGCACGGACCGCCGCCTGATCATCGAGGTGACGGACGGCGACGACCACCTGCCGCGCCGCCGCCGCGCCGAACCGGCGGACGAAGCGGGCCGCGGCATCTCGATCGTCGCGACGATCGCCTCGTCCTGGGGGAGCCGCCGCACACCGGGCGGCGGCAAAGCGGTCTGGTGCGAGTTCGCCCTCCCGACCCTTCCCTGACCCGCCGGGACTCCGCCCCGGGTCCGTGGAAGGGAACGGGGGCGGAAGGCAGGGAAGGAAAACCCCCGCCGTCCGCCCCCTTCTCCCTACGCCCTGTTCCCTACGCCCACTACTCGGCCGGGGCGAGATCCTTCACCGGCACGCTCGAAGCCACGACCCGCGACCTGGCCGGCAGTGGCCGGTCCTGCACCGCCGTCAGCTGCCTGCCGAGCCGCAGTGCCAGCACGCTGATACCCAGCGAGAAGACGACGAAGGTGAGGATGTACGGCGCGTGCAGCGACGCGCCCATCGGCCCGCCCACCGCGGGCCCGACCGCCAGGGCAAGCTGCTTGACCAGTGCGAAGGCCGAGTTGTACTGCCCGACCATCGACTCCGGCGCCAGGTCCGCGACCAGCGGCGCGACGGTCGGCGACAGCATCGCCTCACCGAGCCCGAACAGTGCGTACGTCGAGATGAAAGCGGCCGTGGCCATCGTCTGGCTGCCGTGTCCGAGACCGGCGTAACCCGCCACGATCCACGCGACGGTCCAGATCAGCCCGACCAGAGCGATGACGCGCGACCGCCGCCGCCGCTCGACCAGCCGCAACACCACGAACTGCGCGATGACGATGACAGCGGTGTTGGCCGCGAGCGCGATGCCGAGCGTCGACGGCTCGATCCCCGCAGCCTCGGTCCCGTACGCGGCAAGCCCGGACTCGAACTGCCCGTAGCAGGCGAAGAACAGCACGAACCCGAGTCCGCACAGCCGCACCATCGCCCGGTGCCCGAGCAGCGCCCGCAGTCCGCCCTCGGAGCCGGAGTCGCCTTGCGGCACGGCGCCGGGAATGACGGCCGAGTGCGGCAGCCGGACGCTCGCACCGATCCCCGCCAGCACCAGGAACATCACGGCCTCGATGCCGAAGAGCAGCAGGAAGCTGTCGGGCCGGCTCTCGTCGACGAGCTGGCCGCCGATGAGACCGCCGATGCCGAGACCCAGGTTCGCGAGGAAGAACTGCATGGCGAACGCCCGCGTACGGGTGGCGGGCGTCGAACACCACACGATCATCGTGGCGAGCGCCGGCTGCACGACCGCCGTACCCGCGCCGAGCAGCGCGGCGGACAGCAGGACCATCGCCACGCTGCTCGCGAACCCCATGCACAGAGCGCCGACGGCGGCACTGACCGCACCGCCGACCAGTACGGGCAGCGGTCCGCGCCGGTCGATGACCCGCCCGGTGAAGGGCAGGACGACGAGTGCGGCCACAGCAAAGACGGCGAGCACCACACCTGCTGTACTCGCGCCCAGATCCCGCACCTGCGCGACGTACACATACAGATACGGAACGGTGAACCCGATACCGAACGCACTCAGCGCGTTCCCCATCTGGATCCGGCGCATCGCGGCGCCCAGTGCCCTGGTCACACTCACCTGCCTCAAGGTTCGAAAGAGAAGAGCTGAAGCCTGAAGACTTCAAAGCTAAAGTTAGGATCTGAACAGTACACATCGAAGGACTTAATCGCCAACGACTCCGTGCCATACTGCGCGGCATGCCTGAGACCCAAGAGCCGTCCGGCCCCCAAGAGCCGAGCCTCGACGAACAGATCGCCGCCTATCAGCGCGAGTACGGTGACCTGGACCCGCAGGTGGAGAAGGTCGTCTCGGCCCTGGGCCGCCTCAACCGCCGCATGAACGTCGCGTACGGCCGCCAGGTCGCCGCACTCGGCATCAGCAACACGGAGTGGGAAGTGCTCAAGACCCTCGTGGTCTCCGGCGCCCCCTACCGCCTGGGCCCCGGCGAACTCGCGAAGCGCCTCGGCCTCACCCCGGCCGCCATGACCCACCGCATCGACCGGATGGCGGCGGACGGCCTGGTGACCCGGGACCGCGACGAGAACAACCGCGTGCGCGTGATCGTGGAGCTCACCGACGAGGGCCGCGCCAAGTGGCTCGAAGCGATGCGGATGGCGTCGAGCTTCGAGGAGGACCTCCTCCAGGACCTCACCGCCGCCGAGCGGGGTTCGCTCGGCGAGATGCTGATCCGCCTGCTGCGCAGGGTCGAGGACGCCCAGCCGGACGCCGGCGGCCGCCTGAAGGACCTGGACTGACGTCTGACGTCCGTGCTGGCGGCCCGTCGGCGGGGGTTGACAGGCTCTTCGCCGGTCCGTAAGGTACTGCGAGTTGTCGCGGAGCCGGAACGGTTCTGCGGCGGTCACTCGCCGTGAAAGCGGCACTCCCCAAACTCTGTGCGGTCTCCTCCTCGGAGGGAATTCCGGCATGCCGGAATTCAT
>NZ_BAAAUD010000055.1:0-19239 GCF_039533765.1 Streptomyces enissocaesilis
GCCGGGACGCGGCCGGGACGCGGCCGGGACGCGGCCGGGACGCGGCCGGGACGCGGCCGGGACGCGGCCGGGACGCGGCCGGGACGCGGCCGGGACGCGGCCGGGGCCGGACACCGCATCGGTGTCCGGCCCCGGCCGTCATGCCGCACAAGGCCGTACGGGCTGTACGCCCGTCCGCCTGCCCGCGCCTACTTCTTGCGGCGGCGCCCGCCGCCCTTCTGCGCCTTGCGCCGCTCGGCACGCGTCATGCCGTCCGACTCGGACCGGGCGGGCTCGTCCTCGTTGTCGAAGTCGCCCTCGACGACACCGCCCTCACCGTCCACCGTGGGAGCGGAGAAGTGCAGCCGGTCGGGCCGCTGCGGGGCGTCGAGCCCCTTCGCCCGGATCTCCGGACGGCCGGCGCCGGCGGGCACCGCGTCCTCCTTGCCGAGCGACGGCTTCCGGGCCCCCGCCTGGTCGGGCACGGTCTGCACCGGGACCTCCTCGACCTGCTGCTCGACCTGGACCTCCAGGTTGAACAGGTAGCCGACGGACTCCTCCTTGATGCCGTCCATCATCGCGTTGAACATGTCGAAGCCCTCGCGCTGGTACTCGACCAGCGGGTCCTTCTGGGCCATCGCGCGCAGGCCGATGCCCTCCTGGAGATAGTCCATCTCGTAGAGGTGCTCGCGCCACTTGCGGTCCAGGACGGACAGCACCACGCGCCGCTCCAGCTCCCGCATGACCTCGGAACCGAGCTGCGCCTCACGCTCGGCGTACTGCTCGTAGATGTCGTCCTTGATGGACTCGGCGATGAACTCGGCGGTGATGCCCGCCCGGTCGCCCGCCGCGTCCTCCAGCTCCTCGACGGTGACCTTCACCGGGTAGAGCTGCTTGAACGCGCCCCACAGCCGGTCGAGGTCCCACTCCTCGGCGAAGCCCTCGACGGTCTCCGCCTGGATGTACGCGTCGATGGTGTCGTCCATGAAGTGGCGGATCTGGTCCTGCAGATCCTCGCCCTCGAGCACCCGGCGCCGCTCGCCGTAGATGACCTCGCGCTGCCGGTTGAGCACCTCGTCGTACTTCAGGACGTTCTTGCGGGCCTCGAAGTTCTGCTGCTCGACCTGTGACTGGGCGGACGCGATGGCCCGCGTCACCATCTTGTTCTCGATCGGCACGTCGTCCGGCACGTTGGCCATCGACATCACGCGCTCGACCATCGCGGCCTTGAACAGGCGCATCAGGTCGTCACCCAGGGACAGGTAGAACCGCGACTCGCCCGGGTCGCCCTGACGGCCGGAGCGGCCGCGCAGCTGGTTGTCGATACGGCGCGACTCGTGCCGCTCGGTGCCCAGCACGTAGAGGCCGCCGAGCGCCTTGACCTCTTCGAACTCGGCCTTGACGGCCAGCTCGGCCTTCTCCAGCGCGGTGGGCAGGGCCGCGGCCCACTCCTCGATGTGCTCCTCCGGGTCGAGGCCGCGCTGGCGCAGCTCCGCCTCGGCGAGGTCGTCCGGGTTGCCGCCGAGCTTGATGTCCGTACCGCGTCCCGCCATGTTCGTGGCGACGGTGACGGCACCCTTGCGGCCGGCCTGGGCGACGATCGACGCCTCACGGTCGTGCTGCTTGGCGTTGAGGACCTCGTGCTGGACGCCGCGCTTGGAGAGCTGCTGCGAGAGGTACTCCGACTTCTCCACGGAAGTGGTGCCGACCAGGATCGGCTGCCCCTTCTCGTGCTTCTCCACGATGTCGTCGACGACCGCGGCGAACTTCGCGACCTCGGTGCGGTAGATCAGGTCGGACTGGTCGGCACGGACCATCGGCCGGTTCGTCGGGATCGGCACGACGCCCAGCTTGTAGATCTGGTGGAACTCGGCGGCCTCGGTCATGGCCGTACCGGTCATGCCGGAGAGCTTGTCGTAGAGGCGGAAGAAGTTCTGCAGGGTGATCGTGGCGAGGGTCTGGTTCTCGTCCTTGATGTCCACCCCTTCCTTCGCCTCGATCGCCTGGTGCATGCCCTCGTTGTAGCGGCGGCCGGCGAGGATACGGCCGGTGTGCTCGTCGACGATCATGACTTCGCCGTCGATGACGACGTAGTCCTTGTCCTTCTTGAACAGTTCCTTGGCCTTGATGGCGTTGTTCAGGTACCCGACGAGCGGCGTGTTGACCGACTCGTACAGGTTGTCGATGCCCAGCCAGTCCTCGACCTTGGCGACACCGGACTCGTGGATGGCGACCGTGCGCTTCTTCTCGTCGACCTCGTAGTCGCCGGTCTCCTCGATGCCCTTGAGCGGGTTGCCCGGCTCGCCCTTCTTCAGGCGGACGACGAGCTTGGCGAAGTCGCCGTACCACTTGGTGGCCTGGTCGGCCGGGCCCGAGATGATCAGTGGCGTACGGGCCTCGTCGACCAGGATCGAGTCGACCTCGTCGACGATCGCGAAATTGTGACCGCGCTGGACGAGCTCTTCCTTCGACCACGCCATGTTGTCGCGCAGATAATCGAAGCCGAATTCATTGTTCGTGCCGTACGTGATGTCGCAGGCGTACATCTCACGGCGCTGCGCGGGCGACATGTTGGCGAGAATGCAGCCGACCTCGAGGCCGAGGAATTTGTGCACCCGGCCCATCATCTCGGAGTCGCGCTCGGCCAGGTAGTCGTTCACCGTGATCAGGTGGACGCCCTTGCCGGACAGCGCGTTCAGATACGCGGGGAGCGTGCCGACGAGGGTCTTGCCCTCACCGGTCTTCATCTCGGCGACATAACCGAGGTGCAGGGCGGCGCCACCCATCATCTGGACGTCGTAATGGCGCTGGCCGAGAACGCGCTTCGCCGCCTCGCGAACGGTCGCGAACGCCTCGGGGAGCAGGTCGTCCAGGCTCTCGCCGTCGGCGTACCGCTGCTTGTACTCATCGGTGAGCGCCCGCAACTCGGCGTCGGAGAGGTGGACGAAGTCCTCTTCGATGGAGTTGACCTGGTCCGCGATGCGGTGCAGTTTGCGCAGGATCTTGCCTTCGCCTGCACGCATGAGCTTGTTGAAGACGGACACTGAGGCTGGTCTCCTTGCCGGTCGGGCCTGTGCACTGGGTCGTATGTGGACTCTGGCGCGGGCACGGCAGGTGGTCCCCACCGCAACGGCCATCGTAAGCGAGGACCCCGCCACGCCGGGAGGTCCGCCCGCAGGAAGGCCCGCTGTCACCCGCAAAGAGAACGGACAGGGGGCCCGGAAGGTGCCGGGCCGTCCCGAAAAGGTCTGGCGCGCCCCGTCCGCCGCGCCGAGAATCGGCCGATGGAGCCCACCACTGTCACTACCGAGCGCCTGCTGCTGCGCCCTTTCGAGCCCGCCGACACCGAGGCCGTCTTCCATGCCTGCCAGGATCCCGGCATCCAGCGCTGGACGTCGATTCCCTCACCGTACGAACGGGAGCACGCGGAGGGCTTCACCGGCCGGATCGTGCCCGACGGCTGGCGCTACGGCACGGCGTACACCTTCGCGGTGCTCACCCGGGACGGCGGGGAACTGGTGGCGGCGCTGTCGTCGGTCACGCGGGGTGAGGGCACCGCGGAAGCCGGGTACTGGGTGGCGGAGCCTCACCGCGGCCGCGGCTACGCCACGGAGGCGGTGCGGGCCCTCGCCCACTGGGCCTTCACCACGGCCGACGTGGAACGCCTGGAGTGGCGCGCCGAGGTCGGCAACGACGCGTCGCGCGCGGTGGCCGAGAAGGCAGGTTTCGTCATCGAGGGCATCCAGCGCTCCGGCATCGCGAACAAGGGCGTACGCCGCGACGGCTGGGTCGGCGCGCTGCTCCCCTCCGACATCGGACTTCCCACGGGCCGTCCGTACCTGCCCGCCAGGACCTGATTTCCCCACGGTCCGGGCCCTGTTGTCAGTGGCGGCCCCTAAAGTGCGGCCATGACCAGTCTGCTGCCTCCCACAGCCTCCCTGTCCGCCGACGAAGCCCGCAGGATCGCCCTGCGCGCCCAGGGATTCCTGGGCGCGCCGGACCGGCGGGGCGGGGTCCGCGGCGTGCTGCGGCACCTGGGCGCGGTGCAGCTCGACACGATCTCCGTGCTGGCCCGCTCCCACGAACTGATCGCGTACGCCCGCCTCGGCGCCGTGGGCCGGGCGGCCGTGGAGGACGCCTACTGGACCGGCGGCCATGCCTTCGAGTACTGGTCGCACGCCGCCTGCATCCTGCCCATCGAGGAATGGCCGCACTTCGCCTTCCGCCGCCGCGCCTACCGCGACCGCCCGCAGTGGCACCACGACCTGCCGGACGGCGCGTACGACGCGGTGATCAAGCAGCTGCACGCCGAAGGCCCGCTCACCGCGACCGAGTTGGGCGGCGCGAAGAACGGCGGGGAGTGGTGGGACTGGTCGGCGTCGAAGGTGGCCGTCGAGCGTGCGCTGATGTACGGCGAGGTGGTGTGCACCGAGCGGCGCGGCTGGAAGCGGGTCTACGACCTCGCCGAGCGCGCCGTCCCGGGCGCCGTCCGCCACGACGACCTCGATGACACCGAGTGCCTTCGCCGCCTCGTGCGGCTGGCCGGGCAGTCGCTCGGCGTCGGTACGCGCGCCGACATCGCGGACTACCACCGCCTCAAGGGCGAGCAGGTCGAGGCCGTGATCGCCGAGTCGGGGCTGGTTCCGGTCGAGGTCGAGGGCTGGGCCAAGCCCGCCTGGGCGGACCCCGAGGCCCTGGCGAGCGCCCCGCTCGGCCGCCACCGCACGACCCTGCTGTCGCCCTTCGACTCGCTCGTCTGGGACCGCCCCCGCACCGAACGGATCTTCGGCTTCACGCACCGCCTGGAGGCGTACGTCCCCAAGCCGAAACGGATTCACGGGTACTTCGCGATGCCCCTGCTCGCGGGCGGCCGGCTGCTGGGCAGGGTCGACCCGGCGCGCGAGGGCAGGACCCTGGTGGCGCGCCAGGTCTCCCTGGAGAGCCGGAAGGCGGCGGCGCCCATGGCCCGGGCCCTGGTCGAGGCGGCGGAGTGGGTCGGCTGCACGGACGTACGGCTGGAGCGCGTCGGCACACCGGACCTGCGCGCCGCGCTGACCGCCGAACTGGCCCGCCTCATCTGATCTCGAGGATCTTCTCCCGCATCGCGTAGACGACCGCCTCCATCCTGGAGTGCAGCTGCAGCTTCTCCAGGATGTTCCGGACATGGTTCTTCACGGTGTTCTCGGAGATGAACAACTCCTTGGCGATGTCGCGGTTGTTCATGCCGGTCGCGACCAGCTTGAGAACCTCGAGCTCCCGGTCGGTCAGCCGCGGCGCCGGGACGAGCCGTCGCTCGTCGGTGCGCTGGATCATCGACTTGAACTCTGTGAGGAGTTTGGACGCCATCGACGGGCTGATCTGGGACTGGCCGTCGGCCACCGCACGGATCGCGGTGGCCACCTCGTCCGTGGAGATCTCCTTGAGGAGATACCCCGTCGCACCCGCCTTGATCGCGTCGTAGAGGTCCGCCTCCTCGTCGCTGATCGTCAGCATGATGATCTTCGCGCTGGGAGCCACTTCCTTGATCGAGGTACAGGCCTCGATGCCACCGCGCTTGGGCATCCGTACGTCCATCAACACGATGTCGGGCAACAGGTCGGCGGCCTTGTCCACGGCCTCCGCCCCGTCACCGGCCTCGCCGACGACCTGGATGTCCTCCTCCTGCGCCAGGACGATCTCCAGCCCCCGGCGGAACAGGGCGTGGTCGTCCACGACCAGCACCCTGATGGGTTCCTTGCGCGATCCCCCGGCGTCCGTATCGAGACCGTCGGATCCGTCGGCATCCTCCATGCCGGACCCGCCGTGCACCGGACCGAAGCTGTCCGCCATCGTTCCTCCCCCTGAAGGCCGTGGCCCGAAATTCATGAGCTGCCCCAACCACAGTGTGCAGAGCACCGATTGGCTTGCGACGTCATGATTTCATGCCCGGACGACGCAGCGGTGGTCCTTCGGCCGCACAGTGGTGCCCCCGGGGGCGCACAGGCGTTCCAGGGGCACCACCACAGATGGGTACGGCACGCTGCCCGCGCTGGTTCAGCGTGCCCGGTGGATCACCCGCCGAGCGCACCGCCGGCGCCGCCCACTTCGGCTTCGGCNACGAAGAGGTAGAAGTCGTGCCCGACCAGCTCCATCTCGTAGAGCGCCTGGTCGAGCGTCATCGGTGCCGCGACGTGGGTCTTCTCGCGGACCACCAGCGGCCCTTCGCCCTGCACTTCGAGCGGGCCGATCCTGGTGGTGGGGATGGCGGGCGCCGCCTCCTCGGTGACGAGCGTCCCGTTGCCGTTGAGGGCTGCGGCGTCCGGCACCACCGTGCCGACCTCGGCGGCCGACAGCCTGCCGTTGCCACGGCGCGTGTGGCGCTTGTCGTGCTGCTTGCGCAGCCGTGCCTCCAGCTTCCCCGTGGCGAGGTCCAGCGCCGCGTACGGGTCAGCGGCCGATGCCTCGGCCCGGATCACCGGACCACGCGAGTGAAGCGTGATCTCCACCCGGTCGGAACGGTCGGCCTGCCGCGGGTTGGGCTCCTTGGACACCTCGACGTCCAGGCTGATCACCTTGCCGTCGAGCTTCTGGATCTTGTCCAGCTTCAGCTTCTCGGCCACGTGCTTGCGGAACCTCTCGGGCACCTCGGTCTTGCGGCCCTTGACGACGATGTCCACGCAGAACTCCGTTCCCGGATAGCCCCGCTTCAGTGGCGGGGCGTCTCCCTTTCGCACCAGGTTCCGGATGCTCACCGGAACCTCGGACTTGGTGACTTTCACCTCCTCCTCCCCAGTCGACAAGGTCTCCATCCCCATCGACTTCGGGCTGAAGAGAAAACCCGAAGCGCAGCCGTCCACATAAACCAGTGAGGTGCAGGCTCTGCTTTCCTCACCACCGAACATAGCTCGCTCGGACGTATGTCGGCACCCGCTACCGGTGCGTACCTCCGATCAAGTGCTTTTCTTCCGTCACCACCTGCAACGATCCGACTTCCCCCTCAGTTCCGGTTCATTCCGAAGGAGAGGGCCGGCGCCGCGACCACAGCCGCGTTCAGCTGGCCGGATGCGGAAATCAGCCGTTCTCGGGCGGCACTCAGTGCACGGGCGGCCTCCGCGAGCGAAGCCCCCGTTGTCATGAGATCGTCCACCAGTACGACCCGGCCGCCCCCCAGCAGCCGGCTGCCCCCGGCGGCCACTTCCAGGGCCCCCGCCAGGTTCGCGCCGCGCTCCCGGGCGCTCAGGCCCGTCTGGTCGTACACCGCACGCCGCTGCCTGAGTACCGCGAGCACCCGGGCCGGCACCCCGGCGCGCCGCAGCTCACCCGCGGCCGCCAGCGCGATCCGGCGTGCCGGATCGTGCCCGCGCGCCCTGACCGCCCCGGGCGCGGACGGCACGGGTACGAGCAGCAGCGGCTCCGCCGCCCCGGCCGGTGAACCGGCCGCCGCACCCCGTACCGCGCCCGCCAGTGCGACGCCCAGCGGCCCGGCCAGCCCCAGCGCGCCCCGCTCCTTGTGCCCGAGCAGCACGGCCCGTACCGCGTCCTCGTAGGGAGCGGCGGCATGGACCGCCGGCAGTCCCGGCGGCTCGGGACGCGGGCGCACCCGGCGCGCACCCGCGCCGTACAGCGCCTGCCCGCACTCCGCGCACAGCAGCGTCCGCGGCCTGCCGCAGCCGCCGCAGGCGACCGGCAGCACCAGGCCGGAGATCTCCCGCCACCACCCGTGCATGGCACCCACACTGCCGGTCCGCGCCCGCGGCAGCCACCCCTGTGGAAAACCTGGAAGCCCCGGAAACCCCGGAAGGGCCGGAGGCCAGGAACCCGCGTCCGCTTCCGCACCCGCGCCCGGTGCGGAAACGGGCCCGGCTCCGGCTAACCCGGGTAGACCGGGGACGATCCCTTGCTCACCACGGTCTTCCAGTTGGCGCCGGGCGGCAACCGCACAATGCCGTCCTCCAGCGAGTGCGCCAGCAGCGGCAGCCGGTCGTCGTCCGCCGAGGCGACCGCCGTCACCCGGTTCGCACCCGGCACCGACTGGGCGTCCGACGTCGAACCGTCCGTCTGCAGATACCGCAGTTGCTGCACCCCGCCGGACTCGCGGCCGACCACCACCAGACGGCTGCGGCCGGCCCAGGAAACGGCCGTCACCTCCTCCATCTGCGGGGCGATGGGCCGCAGGTCGGCGACGGACACTTCCGGCTCGTCAGCGGGCCCGTGCCGCTCGACCCGGCCGAGCTTCAAGGTCGTCCGGCCGTCCTGGGAGACCAGCAGCGCGATCCGTACGCCGTCCGCCGACACCTTCAGAGCTTCGACACGAGCCCCGTCGAGGCCGTCGACGACCTTGACCTCCTCCGGCTCGCCCTCGCCGCCCGGCAGCCGCAGAAGCCGCGGCTGGCGGGGGTCCCGGTCGGCCACCCACAGGTCGCCCCGCCCGTCCCAGCTCGGTGCCGAGAGGCGGTCCGTCTTCTCCCTGGCGCTGCTGGTCAGCACCGGCTCCCGCGGCTCGCCGTCCGAGACGACGGACGCCACATACAGCGAACGCGCGTCCTGCGAGACCCCCGCCGCACGCCGTTCGTCGCGCGCCACCGCGACCGCGCCGAGCTGCCGCTCGCCGTTGCCGAAGGGGCCCGGTACGGGATCGGCCTCATCGTCGGCGTCGGTGTTCTCGGTGTTCGCCACCATCCGTACGAGACGGTGCTTGGTGTCGAGGAAGTACTGGTAGTCGGGGCTCCCCGAAGCACGCTCGGGAGCGAAGTCCTGCGCCTGGTCACCGCCGAGCACGCACAGCGTCGAGCCGTCCGACCGCTGCAGCTCCACCTGACCGGCCCGGTACGACGTCAGGTCCCGCACGGTGAAAAGCAGTTGGGCCGCCATCTCCCTGCACCGCTTCTGGCCGACGTTGGACGCCTTCCCGTTGAGCGGCACCTTGAGAGCGTTGCGGTCGTCGAACACCAGCGACTTGGTGCCCTCCTTCAGCTTCAGCGCAGTACCCGTGGGAAAGCTGGAGTTCACCACCGGCTTCAGCCAGTTGGTCGGGCCGCTCAGCAGCGCCTCGACCGTCTGCGTCACCGGGTCCATCTGGGTCTGCGGGTCCATGCGCTTGCGCACATAGACCGGGTCCGCGACCAGCCACGGGTGGGCGGCCCCGGTCCGCTCGGACGACGTACCCGAGGCGAAGTAGTACTTGTTGACGGAGCTGTAGATGCGCTCGAAGTCCGACTCGCCGAGCACCAGGCCCTGCGGCAGACCGTCGATGCGCCACTCCTGGCCGTCCGGGCCGCCCTGCCTGCTGAGATGGATCGTCTCCCGGTACTCGCGATTGACCGGCCGGTACGCGCGCTGCCCGTTCACCTCGGCGATCTCCGTGCCGGTCAGCGCGTACGTGTAGACCCCGCCCTCGCGGTCACTGGCCCGCTGGTCCTGGGGCACCGGTCCGCTGGCCAGCACCGTGACCCGGCTCGGGTCCCACTTCTCGGACGCCTTCTTCGTCAGGTACTTGCGGGCCGTGGCGAACTGCGGGTCGTCGCCCGTCATCGCCTCCAGGAACCCCTCGACGATCTCGTTGGGCTGCGCCCCGTCCCTCGGGGCCATCCCGTACACCCGCACCTGCGAGTCACCGCGCGGGGAGGCATTCACGGCCTCCACGTCACCGCTGTCCGGCATGGACGCACAGCCGGCCAGCAGCAGCCCGCCGCACCCCAGCAGCACCGTCGTACGGGGCACCCGCCGCCGGCCGCCGCGTCCTCGCTCAGTGCCCACGGGTGATGTCCTTCCGCTCCGCCTGCGATGAACTGTCGCCGTCGCCCGCCGGGCGTGCCACCACCCGGGCCCCACTGCCCGGCAGCGCCGTCGGGTCCGCCGTGGGCGCCGCACGCGACGCCGCCGGAAGCGGCGACCGCTCGGCACCCGGCTGAGCGGGCACGGTCGAGAGCCGGTGCGCGCCGCTGTCCGGCCTGCCCGGCCCGTTCCCCGCGATCCGGCTGTCCGCCTCCGCGCGCTCGCGCCCACGCCGCGAATCCTCGGGCTCCAGCGGAATCGGCGAACCGCGCAGCGACTCGTCCGCCGTACGCGGCAGGGTCAGCCGGAACTGCGATCCGCCGCCCGGCTCTCCCCACGCCTGCAGCCAGCCGCCGTGCAGCCGCGCGTCCTCGACGGCGATGGACAGCCCGAGGCCGGTCCCGCCGGTGGTGCGCGCCCGCGCCGGATCGGCCCGCCAGAACCGGTTGAAGACCCGCGTCGCCTCCCCCGGCTTGAGCCCGACGCCGTAGTCGCGGACCGCCACGGCGACCGCCCCGCCCGCGGCGCCCAGCCGGACCACGACGTCCCGGCCCTCGCCGTGTTCGACGGCGTTGACCACGAGATTGCGCAGTACGCGCTCCACCCGCCGGGCATCGGCCTCGGCGATGACGGGCTGTTCGTCACCGGTCACCCGTACCCGGGTGCCCTTGCGCTCGGCCAGCGGCTCGGCGCCCTCGATGACCCGGCGTACGACCTCACGCAGGTCTATCGGCTCGGCCTCCAGAGCCGCCGCGCCCGCGTCGAACCGGCTGATCTCCAGCAGGTCGGCGAGCAGCGACTCGAACCGGTCCAGCTGCCCGGCGAGCAGCTCCGCGGAGCGCGCCGTCACCGGGTCAAAATCAGCCCGCGCCTCGTGAATGACATCGGCGGCCATCCGTACGGTCGTCAGCGGCGTGCGCAGCTCGTGCGAGACGTCCGAGACGAAGCGCCGCTGCAACCGGGACAGCTCCTCCAGCTGCTGGATCTTGACCTGCAAGTTCTGCGCCATCTTGTTGAAGGCCTCGCCGAGCCGGGCGATGTCGTCCTCGCCCGTGACCTTCATACGCTCCTGGAGCCGGCCGGCGGACAGCCGCTCGGCGACCCCCGCGGCCATGCGCACGGGCGTGACGACCTGCCGCACGACCAGCCACGCGATGCCGCCGAACAGGACGACGACGAACACTCCCGCGGTGGCGAGCGTGGTCTTCACCAGGCTCAGCGACTCCTCCTCCTGCGTCAGCGGGAAGAGGTAGTAGAGCTGGTAGGGCTGGCCGCTGTTGTCGTTCAGCTGCTTGCCGATCACCAGGCCCGGCTCGGGATCCTGCGCGTCCGTGTACGTGATCCGGACAAAGGCCTTGTACGCCTTGCCAGTCCCTTCGTCGATCGCGTCCCGCAGCTTCTGCGGCACGCTCGCACTCTGGTTCACGCCGCCCGAGGCGCGGGGCCCCCGGTTGATGGAACTCTCGTCGTCCGAGTCGGCGCTCAGCGCCACCACGTGGAAGGCCTGCCGGCCGCCACTGGCCAACTGCTCGACCAGCTCGGTCCGCCAGTTGGTGGAGTTGCGGGCGGCGGCCCGGATCTCCGAGCTGTCGCCGGCCCCCGCACCCGTTCCCGCGACGGTACGGGCCTTCTCCTCCGCCACATCGAATCCGCCGGCCGCCTGGCTCTGGGCGGCCTCCTGCTTCGCGTCGAGCAGGCCGTTGCGCACCTGCCACATCACGACGAAACCGAGCAGCAGCACCACACCGAGCGACATCAGCAGCGAACCGACGACCACGCGCAGCTGGATGTTCCGCCGCCACAGCCGCAGGGAGGGCAGCAACGGCCGGCGCACCCAGCGCGCGAAGAGCCGCAGCGCGGGTCCGCTCTGCAGAAAACGGCCCCCCCTGGACCTGGACATCCCCCGCCGGGGACCGGCAGCCCGCCCCGTACGGACTCCCGGCTCCCCGGGCATCGGAGCAGCGCTGCCTCGGATCATGTCAGCTCGGTCCGGCCTTGTAGCCGACCCCGCGGACGGTCACGACGATCTCCGGCCGCTCGGGGTCCTTCTCGACCTTCGAGCGCAGCCGCTGAACATGGACATTGACCAGCCGGGTGTCCGCGGCATGGCGATATCCCCACACCTGCTCCAGCAGCACCTCGCGGGTGAACACCTGCCACGGCTTGCGGGCGAGCGCGACCAGCAGGTCGAACTCGAGCGGGGTCAGGGCGATGGACTGCCCCTCCCGCTTCACGGAATGACCGGCCACGTCAATGACCAGGTCCCCGATCGCCAGCTGTTCCGGCGCCGGCTCCTCCGACCTCCTCAGTCGCGCCCTGATACGGGCGACGAGCTCCTTGGGCTTGAACGGCTTGACGATGTAGTCGTCAGCACCGGACTCCAGCCCAACGACCACATCCACGGTGTCGCTCTTGGCGGTGAGCATCACGATCGGCACCCCGGACTCGGCCCGGATCAGCCGGCAGACTTCGATGCCGTCCCGTCCGGGCAGCATGAGATCCAGCAGCACCAGGTCGGGTTTGGCCTCCCTGAATGCGGCAAGTGCCTTGTCGCCATCCGCTACGAACGACGGTTCAAATCCTTCACCACGCAGCACAATGCCGAGCATCTCGGCCAGTGCGGTGTCGTCGTCGACGACAAGGACGCGTCCCTTCATAAACGACATCATCCCATTAGCTAATCGTTACCTGGCGTGACCTGGCACACAGCTCCGCCAGTCCGGCCCCCGTGACCGGGGAAATCGCACCCTGCTCCGTGACGATCGCGGTCACCAGCTCCGGCGGCGTTACGTCGAAGGCCGGGTTGTACGCCTGTGTTCCCAACGGCGCCACGGGCATTCCGGCCCCCGTCCCGGCATCGGAACCGGCCACCGGAATCGGCGGCACGGTGAACTCTGTCACCTCCTGCCCCGACCGCTGCTCCACCTCGATGGACGCACCGTCCCGGGTGCCGAGATCGACGGTCGTCACAGGTGCGACGACAATGAACGGTACGTGGTGGTACTTGGCCAGCACCGCGAGCGGATAGCTCCCCACCTTGTTCGCCACCGAACCGTCGGCGGCGATCCGGTCCGCCCCGATCAGTACGGCGTCCACCTCACCGGCTGCGAACAGCGATCCCGCCGCGCTGTCCGTGAGCAGCGTGTACGCCATCCCGTTGCGGGCCGCCTCGTACGTCGTGAGCCTGGCTCCCTGCAGCAGCGGGCGGGTCTCGTCGACCCACAGCCGTCGCAGCCTGCCCGCCCGGTGCGCCGCCAGCGCCACCGCGAACGCCGTGCCCTCACCGCCCGAGACCAGCGCCCCGGTGTTGCAGTGGGTCAGGATCCGGTGCCCGCCTCCTGGCAGCAGCTCGTCCAGCAGAGCCAGCCCGTGCTCCGCCATCCGCACGCTGGCCTCGGCGTCGGCCCGGTGCAGTTCCCGCGCCGCGGCCAGCGCGGACGCCGCCGCCTCCTCGGTGCCCGCCCCCCTCCCGACGGCCGCCCGGTATGCCTCCGCCGCGAGCCGCACCCCGTACCCGAGGTTCACCGCCGTGGGCCGCGCCCGCTGCAGCAGCGCCACGGCCTCGTCCACGTCGTACCCCCGCACGGCGGCCAGGGCCACGCCGTAGGCACCGGCGAGGCCCAGCAGTGGCGCCCCGCGGACGGCGAGCGTCTGGATGGCCTGCACCAGGGCAGGCACATCCGTACAGACCAGCTCGACCTCCTCGACGGGCAGCCGCGTCTGGTCGAGCAGCACCAGCACGGGCCCCTCGGGCGGCTCCTCCCAGCGCAGCGAAGGGAGTGCGGGCGGCTTGGCGCCCGCTGGGAATTGCGCGTCCTGATCAGCCATCTGCCCAGTCTGCCGGTGAGGCACCGACAATTGAAGGTGCAAAGGAGATACGGGGCCCGGCCCGCCGGCCGGTCCCCATGACACGATGGCTGTCAACCTGCCGCCGCGACCGCGGACGGGCACCGTGAAGGAGCGACAATGAACGACTCTCCGGGCTGGGCCTCGCCCGGATCTGCCCCCTCCGACGACCAGCAGCCAGGCGTTCCCCGGCCCGCCGAGCCGGCCGATCAGAGCGACGCCGCGTCGAAGTGGTCCAAGGCGCAGCCGCCGGCCGGCCAGTGGTCCGCGCCCGGTGCCCCCGGCGGGCCTCCGAGCCCTCCGCAGCAGCCCGCGTCGAACTGGGATGGCAGGCCCCAGGGAGGCGGCTGGGGAGGCCCGCCCCCCGCCGCCAAGCCGGGAGTGATCCCACTGCGCCCGCTCGGGGTCGGCGAGATCCTCGACGGAGCGGTGTCGACCCTGCGCGCCCACTGGCGCACCGTCCTCGGCATCACGGTCACCGTCGCCGTGATCACGCAGATCTGCGACGTCCTGATCCAGCGCTACCTGCTCCCCGAGCCGGCCCAGGTCGACCCGGACGCCACGCCGTCCGAGGCCCTGAGCCAGTCCCTCGACGCGATGCAAGCCACCTTGGTCGGCGCGTTCCCCTCGTTCGTGATCACCCTCATCGCCACGCTCTTCACCACGGCACTGCTCACCATGGTGGTCAGCCGCTCCGTACTCGGCCGCCCCGTAACGCTCTCCGACGCCTGGCGCGAGGCCAAGCCCCGGCTGCCACAGCTGCTCGGGCTGACCCTGCTGCTCACCGCCATGGCCGTCGGAATCATGGCGGTCGGCATCGTGCCAGGAGTCCTGCTGGGGTCCGAAGCGGGCATCGTGCTGTCGTTGCTGGGCGGTCTCGCGGCTTTCGTCGTCACTCTGTGGCTGATGATCCGCTTCAGCCTCGCCTCCCCGGCGCTGATGCTGGAGCGGCAGAGCATCATGAAGTCCCTGTCGCGATCCGCCAAGCTGGTCAGTGGCGCCTGGTGGCGCATCTTCGGCATCCTCCTGCTCACAGGTCTGCTGACCTTCATCGTGTCGATGATCATCGCCGTACCGTTCGGTCTCATCGCCTACGCAGCGGACGACGGTCTGGGCGGACTGCTCACCGGGCAGGCGCCCGAGTTCGGCTGGCCCTTCCTGATCATCACCGGCATCGGCGCAGTGATCGCCGCCTCGATCACCTACCCGATCTCCGCCGGCGTGAGTGTCCTGCTCTACGTGGACCAGCGCATCCGGCGTGAGGCTCTCGACCTCGAACTCGCCCGCGCCGCAGGCGTCCCCGGCTACGGCCCCCAGCAGCCCACCGACACCACGCCCGGGGGCTGATGCGGTGTCCACGGCGGGGGGCAGGGCAGCGGGTCGTCTCCGGGCTCGCGCAAGCGACGACGTACCGGTGGACACTCCACGCGTCCCGGCCCGCGAGGCCGCGGAGCGTGAACTGTCCAGGCCGATGTACCACGAGAACGACCCGAACCTCCTCGAGCGCGCCATCGACCGTTTCTGGGAATGGGTCAACGACCTGTTCACCGCCGCTTCCGGAGCCACGCCCGGGGGCACGGTCGGGCTCGTGGTCGTCGTCGTGGTCGTCGTGTTCCTCGGCGTCGTCCTGTGGCTGCGCCTCGGTACCCCGCAGCGCACACCTTCCTCCGGAGGCACGCTGTTCGACGAAGGCCCGCGCAGCGCGGTGGAGCACCGCACCGCCGCAGAGGCACACGCCGCCGCGCACCGCTGGAACCAGGCCGTCCAGGAGCGCATGCGAGCCGTCGTGCGCTCCCTGGAGGAGCGGGCCCTCCTCGACCCGCGCCCCGGCCGTACCGCGGACGAGGCAGCGGCGGAAGCCGGACGTTCCCTCCCCGGCCACGCCGGCCGGCTGCGCGCCGCCGCCCGCGAGTTCGACGACGTCACATACGGCGGCCGCACCGTCGACGAGCAGGCGTACCAGCGCCTGAGCGAACTCGACTCCGACCTCCGGCGCACGAAGCCACTGCTCGACGCCACGGTCCAGGGGGCTGCCGAATGACCGGAGCTCCCCCACTCTCCACATCGACCGCCCTCACCACCCGCCAGCTCTGGACGCGCACCCGCGGTCTCCTCCTGGGGGCGGTCGTCGTCCTCGTCGCCGGGATCGCCATCGCCGCCGCACGCTCCGGTGACCAGCACGGCAGTCTCGACCCCCGCTCCGCGGACCCCAAAGGCAGCCGCGCCGTCGCCGAACTCCTTGCAGCCCGCGGTGTCACCACCCGCGTGGTCACCACCCTCGACAAAGCCACGAGCGCGGCAGCACCCGAGACCACTCTCCTGGTGACGACCCCCGATCTCCTGACACCCCACCAGCAGAGACAACTCCACACCGCGGTAAAGGACTCCGGCGCCCGCACCGTCCTCCTCACCCCGGGCAGCCCCTCCGTCTCCACCCTCGCACCGGGCGTAGGCACCGCGGCCCGCACCGCGGTGTCGGCACGCTCCCCCCAGTGCTCGCTGCCCGCCGCGCTCCGCGCCGGCGACGCCGACACCGGCGGAATCCGCTACACCTACACCACCGAGGCCCCCGGCAGCGACGCCTGCTACCTCAGCGACGGCCTCCCCACTGTTCTCCGCGTCCCTGCCCCAGCAGACGGCGACACCGTCCTGCTGGGCGCGCCGGACATCCTCTACAACGACCGTCTCGACAAGCAGGGCAACGCCTCGCTCGCCCTTCAACTCCTCGGTTCCCGGCCTCATCTCGTCTGGTACCTCCCCTCGCTCGGCGACGCCTCGGCCACCGACGGCGGCAGGAGCAGCTTCTACGACCTGATCCCTCCGGGCTGGCTCTGGGGAACACTCCAACTCGCTCTCGCCGCCGTGCTCGCCGCCGTCTGGCGGGCCCGCCGACTCGGCCCTCTCGTCACCGAACAGCTCCCCGTAGCCGTCCGGGCCTCCGAAACCACCGAGGGCCGCGCCCGTCTCTACCGCAGAACCAACGCCCGCGACCGCGCGGCCTCGGCCCTGCGCTCGGCCACCCGCACCCGGCTGGCCCCTCTCCTCGGCGTGCCCCTGTCCCGGGCCCACGCCTCCGATGTCCTGGTCCCAGCCGTCTCCGCCCACCTGCCGACGACCGGCCGGGACCTCCCTGCCCTCCTCTTCGGCACCGCACCCCCCGACGACGCCGGCCTCATCCGCCTGGCAGACGAACTCGACGCCCTCGAAAGAGAGGTACGCGCTTCATGAGCGCCCAGCCCGCAGAGAACCCGGACAGCGCCCGAGCCTCGCTCGAAGCCCTGCGCACCGAGATCGCAAAGGCCGTGGTCGGCCAGGATCCCGCTGTCACCGGACTCGTCGTAGCCCTCCTCTGCCGAGGCCATGTCCTGCTCGAAGGAGTCCCCGGAGTAGCCAAGACGCTGCTCGTCCGCGCGCTCGCGGCCTCCCTCGAACTGGACACGAAACGCATCCAGTTCACCCCCGACCTCATGCCCAGCGACGTCACGGGCTCCCTGGTCTACGACGCCCGCACCGCCGAGTTCTCCTTCCAGCCCGGCCCTGTCTTCACCAACCTCCTGCTCGCGGACGAGATCAACCGCACCCCTCCCAAGACCCAGGCGTCTCTCCTGGAGGCAATGGAGGAGCGGCAAGTCACGGTCGACGGCACACCCCGCCCCCTGCCCGACCCCTTCCTGGTAGCCGCGACCCAGAACCCCGTGGAATACGAGGGCACTTACCCCCTCCCCGAGGCCCAGCTGGACCGCTTTCTCCTCAAACTCACGGTTCCGCTCCCGTCCCGCGAGGACGAGATCGGCGTCCTCACCCGCCACGCAGAGGGCTTCAACCCCCGTGACCTGCAAGCCGCGGGCCTACGTCCGGCCGCCGGCCCCGCCGACCTGGAGGCGGCCCGCGCCGCCGTGGCCAAGACCTCTGTCTCCACGGAGATCACCGGCTATGTCGTGGATATCTGTCGAGCCACCCGCGAATCCCCCTCGCTCACTCTCGGCGTCTCCCCGCGAGGCGCCACCGCCCTGCTCTCCACCGCTCGGGCCTGGGCCTGGCTCACCGGCCGGGACTACGTCATCCCCGATGATGTGAAAGCCCTGGCTCTCCCGACCTTGCGTCACCGCATTCAGCTCCGGCCCGAGGCCGAGATGGAAGGAGTCACCGCAGACTCCGTCATCACCGCGATCCTTGCCCACGTCCCCGTTCCCCGCTGAGGCGATGACTGTGGCCCTCACCGGACGAACCGCACTCCTCGCGGCCCTCGGCTCGATCCCCATCGGCGTCCTCGCGCCGAACTGGTCCGGGGTCCTCGCCGTGAACGCTCCCCTCACGCTCGCAATTCTGTGCGACTACGCCCTGGCCGCGCCAGTACGAAAGCTTCGTTTCACCCGAAGTGGTGATACGTCAGTTCGACTGAGTGACAGCGCTCAGATCCACCTGACCGTCACCAACCCCTCGGGCCGCCCCCTGCGCGGCCAGCTCCGCGATGCCTGGCCGCCCAGCAGCTGGCCCACAGGCACCGAGCAGGCGGCGTCACGTCACAAACTGGCGGTCCCTGCCGGCGAGCACCGTCGCCTCACCACCACTCTCCGGCCCACCCGCCGCGGCGACCGCCAAGCAGAACGGATCACCGTCCGCTCGTTCGGCCCCCTTGGCCTAGCAGCCCGCCAAGGCACCCACCGAGTCCCTTGGACGGTCCGCGTTCTACCCCCCTTCGCCAGCCGGAAGCACCTTCCCTCCAAGCTGGCCCGCCTCCGCGAACTCGATGGCCGCACCAGCGTCCTGACACGCGGAGAAGGGACTGAATTCGACAGCCTTCGCGACTACGTGCCCGGTGACGACACCCGCTCGATCGACTGGCGCGCCACCGCCCGGCAGAACGCCGTCGCCGTGCGCACGTGGCGCCCGGAACGCGACCGCCACATCCTTCTCGTTCTCGACACCGGCCGCACATCGGCCGGCCGTGTCGGCGACGTACCACGCCTGGACGCTTCGATGGACGCAGCTCTTCTCCTCGCCGCTCTCGCCTCGCGAGCGGGAGACCGGGTGGACCTGCTGGCTTACGACCGCCGCATTCGCGCCCAGGTCCAGGGCCGCACCGCAGGGGACGTCCTGCCTGCGCTCGTCAGTGCCCTGGCTCCTCTGGAGTCCACGCTGGTGGAAACCGACGCCCGAGGCCTCAGCGCAATGGCGCTGGCCAACGCCCCCCGACGCTCCCTGATCGTGCTGCTCACCAGCTTGGACGCCGCACCGGTCGAGGAGGGCTTCCTCCCTGTACTCCCGCAGCTCACCCAGCGCCACACCGTTCTGGTGGCCTCAGTGGCAGACCCTCGCATCGAGCAGATGACGACTGGTCGTGGCACAGCGGACGCGATCTACGAAGCCGCCGCCGGCACACAGGCTCAGCAGCAACGCCGCCGCACAGCAGAAAAGCTCATCCGCCACAATGTCACCGTCGTTGACGCCTCCCCCGACGACCTGGCCCCGGCCCTCGCCGATGCCTACCTCGCACTGAAGGCAACAGGCCGCCTGTAAAAGCACCCACAAAGAAAAGCCTCGCCGACGGCCGGCAGGTCCCGGAACGCAGGAAAGCCCCGCACCATGAATGGTGCGGGGCTTTCCCACAATGATTGTTCGGCGGTGTCCTACTCTCCCACAGGGTCCCCCCTGCAGTAC